>CAZMTC010000069.1:0-14705 GCA_964569105.1 uncultured Alphaproteobacteria bacterium
CCGGCAAGGTGATCACCGAGGACGTGCCGCTGCGCAACGCCATGAACGCGGTGGCGCGCCACGGCTACATCAAGGACTGCGAGATCGGCGTGAAGCGCTGGAACCGCATGATCAAGAAGATGGGCATCGACTTCGAGCTCTCCCTGCCCTCGGAGCGGTTCCGCCGCAACATCGGCACCTGGGCCGGGTTCCACTTCGACCCCGCGGGCAAGCCGATCTCGACCGAGCAGTGGGAGCAGCGCAAGAACGACTGGATCCCCTCGGACGCCGACCGCGCCCACGTGAAGTCGCTGATGCGCCAGGTCACCGAGGCCGGCAAGATGGCCGGCTGGATCGCCGCGCCCGACCGCGGCATCAACAACCAGCCGGTCGAGTACGAGTACGTGCGGCTGTAGGGCGCCCGGCTGCATCGGCGCCTGAGGAGAGGCCCCGGGGGTGATGCCCTCGGGGCCTTTTTCCATGTGGGGGTCTGTCCGGTGGATGGGGTGGGGTCACCACAGAGGCACAGAGACACGGAGGGGGCACAGTGGGTTTGGGGTGCGCCGTGGCGTCGCCTCCCCCACGCGTCATTCCGGCCGGAGCGGCGAAGCCGCGGAGCGAAGGAATCTTCGCGAGCCCGGACTGAGATTCCTCCGCTCCGGCGCTGCGCGCCTCCGGTCGGAATGACGGGGTAAGGGTGGCTGCGCGCCTGCGGTCGGAATGACGGTCGCGAGGGACGCGCCTTCCCCCCGCCCCCTACTCCTCCGGCTCGGTCGTGAACATCAGCGGATATCCGGCACGCCAGCCGTGGTCGGTGGCTTCGCCGGCCTTGGTCTCGGCAACGTCCTTGGTGTAGACGGCGACGACGCAGGCGCCCTTCTGATGCGCGGCCATCATCACCGCATGGGCGCGGCCCTCGTTCATGCCGAACACGGCCTTGAGCACCTCGACCACGAACTCGCGCGGCGTGTAGTCGTCGTTGATCAGTATGACCTTGTGCAGGCGCGGGCGCTGGGTCCTGGCCAGGGTCCTGGTGTGCTGCCTGGTGTCGGTGTCGTCGGTCATTGTGGTCCCGGGCCGGCCGGAGACACGTGGCGCCAGTGTACACCCGTATGGCGCCGGCGTCGCCCCGCGAGCGCTCGATATGTTTTCTTGTGTGGTTTCCTGCATTTTATTGCGGTTTTGAACGTTCTGTGACATCTGGGTTGCGATGGTACGTCCCGGCGGCCAGGGAACGCGGCCGGGCCCGCGGTGATAGGATCATCGGCGGGCGTGACCGTGGAAGCAGCGGCGCCGCGACGACGGGAGGGGATCATGGAGAGGACGAGCGGGAACCGCAGCGGCGGCCTGGGCGTGGCGCTCTTTGGGGGCGTGGCACTGGTCGCGGCGGCGATCGTGGCGGCCGGACCGGCCGCGGCGCAGAGCGCGACGGAACTGCAGGAGCGGGTCAAGGCGCTGGAGGCCGAGAACCAGCTCATGAAGCAGCAGATGCGGGAGATGAAGCGGCAGCTCGACGCGCTGGGCAGGCAGGCGCCGGCCGAGCCGGTCAAGATGGTCGAGAGCGGCGAGAAGGACGTCACGCTCAAGATCTCCGGTCAGGTCAACCGCGCGGTGCTGATCGGCGACGACGGCACCACGGGCTTCGTCTCCCATGTCGACAACGACAACAGCTCGACCCGCATCCGCCTCGACGCCGAGGGCAGGGTCACCGACGACTTCTCGGTGCGCGGCCGGGTCGAGGTCGAGCTGCAGATCAACCCCTCGGACACCGACCCCGGCGGCGGCGGACTGCAGACCAACAGCGGCGGCCTGGGCGGGTTCAACGCTCGCAAGGCCTATGTGGCGTTCAACTCCAACACTTTCGGTCGGCTGACGCTGGGCCACGAGTCGGTGGCGACCGACGGCATCGTCGGTCACGACCTGTCGGGCACGCGAGTGGTGATGACCTCCGACGCGGAGGACTTCGCCGGCGGCGTCGGCTTCTCCAACAGCGCCAACGGCAACCGTATGGGGCTGGAAATCCAGGACAGCTTCGACGACTTCTCGGGCGCCGGGCAGTTCGGCGACCGGCAGAACCTGGTGCGCTACGACAGCCCCAGGTTCCTGGGCTTCTCGCTTGCCGGCGCGCACGGCGTGGACAGCGGCGACGGCAACTCCCAGACAGTCGACGTCGCGCTGCGGTACGGCGGCACGATCTGGGACACCAAGGTCGAGGCGGGCATCGGGTATGCCCACACCGACGCCAACCGTGGCGGATCGCCGAGCCTCGCGGACCCGAACGAGGACTTCGTCGGCGGTTCGGTGGCGTTGCTGCACCAGCCGACCGGACTCAACGTCCATTATTCCCAAGGCAAGGTCATGTGGGAGCAGGACAGCCCCACGCGGCCGGGTCCGTCCTTCTGGTACGTCAAGGGCGGGTGGGTCGGCACCATCTTCTCGATGGGCAAGACCGCCGTGGCGATCGAGTACGGCGAGTACATGAACGACGACGGCCCGCGCCTGGCCGGCCTCACCGCCTCGGACGACAATTTCGGGCGGGTCTACGGCATCGGTCTCGTGCAGAAGATCGACAGGGCTGCGACCGAGCTCTACGCCGGCGTGCGACGCTACGAGATGGACATCGCCACCGGCACGGCGCTGGACCAGAACGGGCAATTGGTCACAGGCATCGAGCCGGTGATCGCCGCGCTGGTAGGTGCCAGGATCAAGTTCTAGCATCCCCTTTCACGGAATCCCGGCGCAACGGGACGCCGGTTTGCCGTACGGGCGATTGCCCGCTCGGAAAAAATCGATCACAAGGATCGGGACGACGAAGGCGCAGCCGCCATGTACCCGGTGCAGCGCGCCATGACGCAGGGACGGACGATGGCGACGATCGAGGTCGAAGGGCGGACGGTCGAGTATGTCGTGACGGGCGAGGGGCCGCCGGCGCTGCTGGTGCCGCCCGGGGCGAGCCCGGCGGCGATCTGGAGGCCGATGCTGGAGCACGCGCCCGGCCGGCGCTGGCTGGCGCTCAACCCGGCCGGCTACGGCGCGACCGGGCCGTGGCCCGTGGCGCGGCCGGCGGACCTGGCGCACGAGAGCGCCGCGGCCGCCGCGGTGGCCACGGCGGAGGGCGGCGGCGCGGCGGTCGACCTGATCGGCCATTCCTTCGGCGGCGCGGTGGCGACGCGGCTGGCGCGCGAACGGCCCGATCTGATCCGGCGCCTGGTGCTGATCGAGCCCGCGCCCTACCAGCTCCTCCGCGCAGCGGGCGAGACCGTGCTGTTCGAGGAGGTCGACCGCGCCAACACGACCTATTGGGAGACGGTGACACGCGGCGAGCACGAGCCGGCGCTACGCACCTATATCGACTACTACACCGGCGGATCGGGGAGCTGGGACCGGCTGCCCGAGAAGGCGCGCGCGGGCTTCCTGCGCATCGCCGAGGTGATCGCCACCGGGCTGCACGCCGCGCACCACGAACCGCTGACACCGGACGATCTGCGCGCGATGGACGTGCCGACGCTGGTGGTGATGGGGTCGGAGACCTTCCCCGTGCACGGCCGGCTGGCCGAACTGATGGCGGAGCTGATCCCCGGCGCGCGGCGCGCGGTGCTGGACGGAGCCGGACACATGCTCACCACCTCGCATCCCGCCGAGGCGGCGCGACTGGTGACGGGGTTTCTCGAAGACTGATACGGGTGGGTCGATCGAACGACTCGCCAAGCCCGTCGTTGCGAGCCGGCACAGCCGGCGCGGCCATTCAGGATCTCGGCCGAGCGACAGGGGTGCCGGTCTGGATTGCGTCGTCGCTTCGCTCCTCGCAAAGACGATCGAGTGCATCGCTTCAATGGCTCGCCAATTTCAGAACGGCGTGTCGCGGCTCTCCAGCCAGGCCTTCTCCTCTGGCGTGTGCTCGCGGCCGAGAAGCGGGTTGCGGTGGGGGAAGCGGCCGAAGCGGGCGATGACGTCACGGTGCCGCTCGGCGTAGTCGATATAGTCGAACAGGTTGCAGCGGGCACGGAACAGCGCGATGGCACGCTCTTGGTCGGCCAGATCCTCCGAGTGCTCGAAGGGCAGGTAGAAGAACAGCCGGCGCGGCACGGGCGCGGCGCGGTCGTGGCCGCGGGCGATGGCGGCGTCGGCCACCTCGCGGGCGAGCGCGTCGGTGGCGAACGCATCGGGCGTGTCGCGGTAGATGTTGCGCGGGAACTGGTCGAGAACGATGGACAGCGCCAGCGCGCCGGCAGGCGTCTCGAGCCAATCGGCCAGGCGCCCCGAAGCGGCGACGCGGTGCAGGCCGCGGAAACGGGCCCGGACCGGCCGGTCGAGCTCGTGACCGCTTCGGAACCAGTGCCGGGCGGTGCGGGGCGAGAACCAGTAGGCGAGGACGTCGCGGGGCGAGGAGGCGCGAGCCGGCACGTTCAGATGTCCTCGTAGTTGCCGCCGCGACCCTTGCCGCCGGCGAAGCGGGCGGCGCCCGCGACCGCCTCGGCCTTGAGGGCGCGTCGGCCGTGATTCAGCTCGTTGGCGAAGGCGTCCTCTAGGCTCAGATCCCACTGTTCGTAGGCCGACATGCGGTCGCCGCGCATGCAGATCTGCGGGAAGCGCGCGAGCTGGTGGGCGAGCGCCTCGGCCTCGGCGCGGGCGCGGCCGGAAGCCGAGACGCGGTTGGCGAGACCCATGGCCAGCGCCTCTTCGGCACCCACCGGACGGCCGGTGAGGATCAGGTCGAGCGCGTGGCCCATGCCGATCAGCCGCGGCAGGCGGATCGTGCCGCCGTCGATCAAGGGCACGCCCCAGCGGCGGCAGAACACGCCCATCACCGCGTCCTCGGCCATCACGCGCAGGTCGCACCACAGGGCCAGCTCCATGCCGCCGGCCACCGCGTGGCCTTCGACCGCCGCGATGGTCGGTTTCGAGAGCAGGCGGCGGGTCGGGCCGATCGGGCCCTCTCCCTCGACCCAGTCCGGGGTGATCGCGCCGGTCGACGCCGCCTTGAGGTCGGCGCCGGCGCAGAAGGTGCCGTTGTCGCCCCAGACGACGGCAACCAGCGCGTCGTCGTCCGCCTCGAACTCCAACATGGCGGCGAGCAGCGCCTCGCCGGTGGCCGGGTCGATGGCGTTCTTCACGTCGGGGCGATTGAGGATGACGGTGGTGACGGGACCGTCGGTCTCGACGCGGATGGTCATGGGCGGGGTCTCCGGGAGAGGTCTTATGCGTCGGGGAGCGGGAAGCGGGTTATTTAACCACAGAGGCGCAGAGGCACAGAGGGTGCACAGAGGAACAGAATTGCGCGGCGAAGCCGCGCGAAATCCCTTCTCTGTGCATCCTCTGTGCTCCTCTGTGTCTCTGTGGTTCGAACACCGTTCGAACTCGTATCACCCCGCCAGCCGGAACTCAGCGCCGACGCGCAGCTCGCCGTCGTGGACGACCTCGCCGCGCTCGACGAGCTCGTGGACGTGGGCGAAAACCGAGCGGGCGGCGGCGGGGTAGAGGCGCGGGTCGATGTCGGCGTACATGCGCGGGACCATGTCCTCGATACGGGTGACGCCGTCGCGCAGGCACCACCGGATCTGCTCGGTGCGCTCCTCGCGATGGGCGATGAAGGCGCGGACATAACGCCGCGGGTCGGTGATGGGCGGGCCGTGAGTGGGCCAGTAGACGGCGTCGTCCCGGTCGAGCAGCTTGCGCAGCGACGCCATGTAGTCGGTCATGTCGCCGTCGGGCGGCGAAACCACCGAGGTCGACCACCCCATCACATGGTCACCTGTGAACAGCGCACGCTCCTCGCGCAGGCCGAAGCACATGTGGTTCGAGGTGTGGCCGGGGGTGAAGACGCACTCGAAGGTCCAGCCGTCGCCTTGGATGACGTCGCCGTCACGGACGTAGACGTCGGGAGCGAAGTCCATGTCGCCGCCCTCCTCGACCTGCACGCCGCGCTCGATCTTGCCGCTTCCGTGCGGGCCGTAGGCGTAGGTCGGCGCGCCGGTCGCCTCCTTGAAGGGCGCGGCGGCGGGGGAATGATCCTGGTGGGTGTGGGTGACCAGGATGTGGCTCACGGTCTCGCCCTCGACCCCGCGCAGAATGGCCTGGATATGATCGTCGTCGAGCGGACCGGGGTCGATCACCGCGACCGTGCCATGGCCGACGATGTAGGTGCCGGTACCGTGGAAGGTGAACATCGACGGGTTGCGCGCGATCACCCGCCGGATCATGGGTGAGACTTGGTCGACGCGCCCGTACTCGAACTCCATCTCGCGCACGAAGGGGATGTCGTCGGGCATGGCGGCGGCTCGCTCCGGCTGGAATGGGCGCGAGAGTGCCGCAGCGGCGGCTCGGCCGCAACCGGCACCCGCCTGGACCGGCGGGCAGAACACATTGCCCCACGAGCAGTGGACGTAGCAGTCGCCCCGCTTCGGCCGGATTACCGCGGCGCAGTGCGGGCAGCAGATCGTCGTCGAGTCAGGACAGCCATGCGCTCAGCCCCAGGCCGCCGAGCAGGATGCCAGCGCCGGGGTGAAGCGGCGGACCGCGGTCACGCCGCAGCCGCGCAGGCCGATGGCGAACAGGTCCTTGTCGCCCATGGCCCGCCTCAGCGCGGCTGGCCGATGCCGGCCGCGCGCAGCGCCGCCTCGTCGACGCCATCCACGTCGCAGCACGCGGCGAGCGCGCCGTCGACCACCACCGCCGGAACGCGCGCGATGCCCAGCCGGCGCATCGCCTCTTCGGCTTCGGGCGCGTTGGCGTCGCGCTCGACCACCTCGCAAGACGGGCAGGCGAGCGCGCGCACCCGCTCGAGCGCGTCGCGGCACGCCGGGCAGCCGGCGCTATAGACCTCGATCAGTCGCTTGTCGGCCATCGCTCAGTCCTCCTTCGCCATGTCGGGTTCGTCGTGCCGCAGGGTCTCGATGATCGTGCACCGGTCGGTGTCGCCCTCGCCGGGGCACGCCTCGACCAGCCGCTCGAGCGCGGCCTCGAGCCGGGCGAGGTCGGCGATCCGCTCGCGCACCTGGCCGAGCTTGGCTTGCGCGCGGCCGCGCACGTCGGTGCAGCTCGCATCGGCGTCGGCGCTCAGCGCCAGCAGCTCGGCGATCTCGGCCAGCGAGAAGCCGAAGCGCTGCGCGCGGCGGACGAAACGAATGCGCTCGGCCGTGCCCGCGTCGTAGCGACGCACTCCGCGGGGTGGCCGGGGCGGCTCGTCGACCAGACCCCGGCGTTGGTAGTAGCGGACGGTCTCGACGCCCACTCCCGCCGCGCGCGCCAACCGCCCGATCGTCAGACCGTTCATCGCGTCCTCCAGTATCCGAAACTACCGTAAGGTCCGGACCCAGGTACGGAGTCAAGTCCCGTTGTTGGGCGTTGGGCGTGCAGGCCGCCTGGGTTAAGGTGCGCCGCCACTGTCCAGCCGGCGGTCTCCATGGTCCTCCACCGACAATCACTGCCACGCGACGCCGCCACCCTGGTGATCGTCGAGCGCACGGCACATGGTCCCCGCGTTCTGATGGGCCGGCGCGGCCGGCGTGCGGCCTTCGCGCCCGAGGTGTACGTGTTTCCCGGCGGCGGCGTCGATCCGGCGGACGCGACGGCACGGCCGGCCACGCCGCTGGACCCGGCGATCGCGCACCAGGCGTCGGCCACCGGCGACGACGCCTTCGCCACCACGCTGGCGATGGCGTCGGTGCGCGAGACCTTCGAGGAGACGGGCCTGCTGCTGGCCGCGCCGGGCGATCCCGGCGCCACCGGCCACGAGAGCTGGGAGACGATGCGCGGCATGGGACTGGCGCCCGATCTGGACAAGCTCGCCTTCCTGGGGCGGGCGATCACGCCCCGTCTGTCGCCGATCCGCTTCCACGCCCGCTTCTTCATCGCCGACCGCGCCGACATGAGCGGCGAGGTCGCCGACAGCGACGAGCTGACCGACCTGCAATGGGTGCTGGTGGAGAACGCGCTGCACCTGCCGGTGATCGACGTCACCGAGTTCATGCTGGGCGAGGTCTGGCGCCGCGCCCGGACGGCGGGCTGGGGTGCGGGGCGCGTGCCGCTGTTCACCTACCGCACGCGCCAGGCGATCGTGCGGTACCTCTGAGCGGGGAACGGCCGGGAAACTCCCGCCCGCCGCCGCCGTCTGGACAGGGGCGGGGGCATGTGCTGTAAGTCCGGACCGTTGCCGCCCGCCCGGGCGCCAACCAAGTTAGAGTGTGACAATCGACATTCCCGACAGCCGGAGCCCGAACTCGAAAGGAGGGTTCGATCGCCATGGCCAACGATACGCTCAAGACGCGCCGCACGCTCGAAGTCGACGGCAAGGAGTACGCTTACTACTCGCTCGCCGCCGCCTCGGAGACGCTGGGCGACATCTCGCGCCTGCCCTATTCGCTCAAGGTCCTGCTGGAGAACCTGTTGCGCCACGAGGACGGCCGCACGGTGACCGCGGACGACATCAAGGCCATGGCCGAATGGCTCGAGGACGGCAGGAACCCGCGCGAGATCGCCTACCGGCCGGCGCGGGTGCTGATGCAGGACTTCACCGGCGTGCCCGCGGTGGTCGATCTGGCCGCGATGCGCGACGCGATCACGGGCATGGGCGGCGACGCGGAGAAGATCAATCCGCTGGCGCCGGTGGATCTGGTGATCGACCATTCGGTGATGATCGACTATTTCGGCGCTGAAGACTCGTTCAAGAAGAACGTCGAGCGCGAATACGAGCGCAACAAGGAGCGCTACGAGTTCCTGCGCTGGGGCCAGGCCGCGTTCGACAATTTCCGCGTGGTGCCGCCGGGCACCGGCATCTGCCACCAAGTGAACCTGGAGTACCTGTCGCAGGTGATTTGGACCAAGGACGAGGACGGCGCGACGGTCGCCTATCCGGATACGCTGGTCGGCACCGACAGCCACACGACCATGGTCAACGGCCTCTCCGTGCTGGGCTGGGGCGTGGGCGGCATCGAGGCCGAGGCGGCGATGCTGGGCCAGCCGATCTCGATGCTGATCCCCGAGGTCATCGGCTTCAAGCTGACCGGCAGCCTGCCCGAGGGCGCCACGGCCACCGACCTGGTGCTGACCGTCACCCAGATGTGCCGGGCGAAGGGCGTTGTCGGTAAGTTCGTCGAGTTCTACGGCGACGGCCTCGATCACCTGACGCTGGCCGACCAGGCGACCATCGGCAACATGTCGCCCGAGTTCGGCTCGACCTGCGCGATCTTCCCGGTCGACGCCGAAACGCTGCGCTATCTCGAGTTCACCGGCCGCGATCCCGAGCGGATCAAGCTGGTCGAGGCCTACGCCAAGGAGCAGGGCCTGTGGCGCGAGGAAGGCACGCCTGACCCGGTGTTCACCGACACCCTCGAGCTGGATCTGGGCTCGGTAGAGCCGTCGCTCGCCGGGCCGAAGCGGCCCCAGGACCGCATCTCGCTGTCGGCGGCGAGCCGCTCATTCTACGACATGCTGGCCGAGACCCGGAACGTCGACAGCGACGGACCGGCCTCGGACATGGACGAGGAAGGCGGCGGCTCGGTGCCGCAGTTCGAGCGCTCCGTCGAGGTCGAGGAGGGCGGCTACAGCCTGCGCGACGGCGCCGTTGTGATCGCCGCGATCACGAGCTGCACCAATACCTCCAATCCCACCGTGCTGGTCGCCGCGGGCCTGGTGGCGCGCAAGGCACGCGAGAAGGGGCTGGAGGTAAAGCCGTGGGTCAAGACGTCGCTGGCGCCGGGATCCAAGGTGGTCACCGACTACCTGGAAAAAAGCGGCCTGCAGGACGATCTCGACGCGCTGGGCTTCAACCTGGTCGGCTACGGCTGCACGACCTGCATCGGCAACTCGGGCCCGCTGCCGCCCGAGGTCCAGACGGCGGTGCTCGAGGGCGACCTGATGGTGTGCTCGGTGCTGTCGGGCAATCGCAATTTCGAGGGCCGCATCCATCCGCTGGTGCGGGCCAACTACCTGGCCTCTCCGCCGCTTGTGGTGGCCTATGCCCTCGCCGGACTGATGTCGGTCGACGTCTATGACGAGCCGCTGGGCGAGGACAAGGACGGCAAGCCCGTCTACCTCAAGGACCTGTGGCCCTCGAGCGGCGAGATCGCCGGGATCATCGAAAAGGTGCTGACGCCCGGGATGTTCCGCGAGCGCTACGCCGACGTGTTCAAGGGCGACGAGGACTGGAGCGCGATCGGCGGGTCGACCGGCCGGACCTACGACTGGCGCGACGACAGCACCTATGTGCAGAACCCGCCCTATTTCGAGGACATGACGCCCGAGCCGGGCGAGGTCGAGGATGTCGAGGGCGCCTACATCCTCGCCAAGCTGGGCGACAGCGTGACCACGGACCACATATCCCCCGCCGGCTCGATCAAGAAGGACAGCCCCGCCGGCGAGTACCTGATCGATCACGGGGTAGAGCCCGCCGAGTTCAACTCCTACGGCTCGCGCCGCGGCAATCACGAGGTGATGATGCGCGGCACCTTCGCAAACATCCGCATCCGCAACGAGATGACGCCCGAGATCGAGGGCGGCTACACGGTGCACGTGCCCTCGGGCGAGGAGATGCCGATCTACGACGCGGCGATGAAATACAGGGCCGAGGGCGTGCCCACCGTCGTCGTCGCCGGCAAGGAGTACGGCACCGGCTCGTCGCGCGACTGGGCCGCGAAGGGCACGCGGCTGCTGGGTGTCAAGGCGGCGATCGTCGAGAGCTTCGAGCGCATCCACCGCTCGAACCTGGCGGGCATGGGCGTGCTGCCGCTGCAGTTCAAGGACGGCGAGACCCGCGAGACGCTCGGCCTGACGGGCAAGGAGCGCATCGACCTCTCCGGGATCTCGGGCGGCCTGAAGCCGCAGATGGAGGTCGACTGCACCATCCACTACGAGGACGGGAAGACCAAGACCACCAAGCTCTTGTGCCGTCTGGATACCGAGGACGAGGTCGACTACTACCGCAGCGGCGGCATCCTCCACTACGTGCTGCGCGACATGATGGCCGAGGCGGCGTAGGCGGCACGGGCGGCGTTTCGCTTAGCCGTGCTCGGCTTGGTCGATCTGCTCCTTGATACCCCGATCGGTGATCCGGTCGTCGGCGGCGAGCAGGAAGGCCTTGGCCAGGATCACCGCGAGGATCGGGTCCTCGTCCGCCTCGAAGGGAAGGAGGCGCTCGTAGCCACGGGGCACGATCTCTTTCGGGAGTATGCACAGATGCCGGTTGCCGGGTTCCGTGAACACGGCGGCGCTGCGCAGGTTGATGCGGTAGCCCGAGCGGTTGCCGCGAACCACGACATGCCGGCCGTCCAGCCTGCAACGCTCTCCGATGCTGAGCCGCGGCAGCACCTCTTCGAGCACGGCATGTCGGGTCTTCGCCGCACCCAACGGTGGCGAATCGAGATAGCCCGACCAGTACTGCCGCATCGCGTCGGGCGCGCCGCGGTCCTCCCAGTTCGGGTCCGCCCCGATGCTGCACACGCTGACGAACAGGTCCACGTCTCGCATCGCCTCGGAGAACACCCGGCGCGGAACGTCGTCGAGACGTAACCGACTTGATCGCAGCGCTTCCGATTCGGAGCCCATCCTCAGAAACAGCACCTCGTCGGTCGTGCAGTAGGCAGACAGACCCGCAACGGTCTCGGGCCCGCCCTCAATGGGATAGACGACGAATGCTGCCGCGATGCCGCTCGCCCCATAGCCTCGCCGAGGCAGTCCGTCGGTGTCGAACGGGCCGATCCGCTCGCCCGACCAGTCCCGCGACCGGCGCACGGCGGCAAACTGGTCCTCGCGAAGGAAATGTCCGGCAAAGCGGAAGGAGGCGTCATCGGTCTCCTCCTCGGCCGGCGTGACGACATAGGCCTCGCGGAAGGCTTGCCTGAAGGGCTGGCGGACATCATGCCGCCGTAGCCAGTCGCGCCACGCCTCGACCTCGCCCGGAGGCGCGTCCACAGGGTGCCACAGCGACACCGCCGCGGCGTCGACGATCCCATCGAGCGGCGTGTCGTCCGCCCCCACCGGCGTACCGTCGCACCAGACCGCCGTGTCCGTTCGCCCGCCCGTCTCGAACCGCCAGATCAGGCCGCGCGCGACGGCGCCGACAACCGGATGGTCGATATAGCGCTCGCGCCACGGCGCGAAGTCCCATTGCCGATCCTCCGCCATCATGTCCTCGAGCCGCTTGCGCTGAACCCGCAGCTCCTCGCGGACGTCGCGTACCAGCACGCGCACCGCACGCAGCTCGGCTGCGTGGTCGGCCTTGACCGCGGCGGGCACCGACTTCTGCTCGGCACCGTCCTCGCGCCGCCACGTCATCTCCAACGTACGCACGTCGACCACGCGCAGCACCGCTTCGAACGCGCCCACTTGAATGCGCCGCTCCCCCTCCGGCGACAGACCGAAGGTGGGCACGCTGACCTCGTCGATATCCTGGCCTTTCAGACCACTTCCTTCGACAAGCGCGTCGAGTGTGCTCTCGGTCTGGTTAAGATATTCTGGCTTGCGATGGGCGCGGCGCAGGCGGGCGAGCACGCCGAGGGCGTCCATGGTACCGTGCCGCGTCAGCGCGTCGAGCAACGGGACGGCGAAGCTTCCCCCGTATTTGCGGTAGCTGTAGCTCACCGCCGCGCCCAGCGCCCGCGACAGCGCCGGGTCGTCGACCAGGCCGGCGGACCAGACGAGTTGCTTGAAATCCAGGTCGGCGAGCCCCGGCGGCTCTTCCCCGTCGGCCCACGAATTGAGAATCTCGGCCAGGCGCGCAGCGAACCGCTCGCGGCCGATGTCCTCGATGGCCGCATCGATCCTGGCGAGCCACCGTTTGGTCGGCCGGAGCTTGTCGCGCCTGGTCGGCTCGAACAGCGCGAGGAAGTGATGCCAAGCCTCCTCGTCGCCGGTGTCTTCCGCCAGCAATGCCACCGCCCGCGGCGGTGCCTCGAAGGTTTTGCGGTCCGCGTCCGACAGGCGTCCGGCCAATAGCCAAAGAATACGCGGAAGCGGCGTGTCGCGATCGTGATCGTGGACGCTTTCGGGGTTCAGCTCCTCGAGCAACGCGGTCAACGCCTGCCGCACCTCCGGCTCCACGCCGTGACGCGCGGCGTGCGCGTCGACCTGACCCAGGACCCGGCGCACCGACAGCGGATAACGGCTCGCCCGGGCTGCGTCCAACAGCTGCGCCAAGGCGGGCGCAGTCCACGCCGCCGGTTCCTCGAGCAGGCGATCCGCCAGCTTGGCCAGCATCATGTCTTCGCGCTGCGCACGCTCGGCATCGGGGCCGCGCTCCTCGACCACGGCGTCGTCCGCCTGGTCGCCGGCGCCGCCGTCCGGCGCGTCCGAATCGTCGTTGGTCTCGTCGCCGCGATCCTCGACGATGTCGTCGACGCCGAGCTGGAGGCGCCGCTCGCGGACCTCAACGAGCAGATCGGCGCGCCTGCCGCCCGACAGCTCGGTCATGACAGCGAAGCTAGGCATGTCCGCCGGATCCCAGTTTCTGGAAACGGTCAGGGATCGCAGGACCTCGACATGCGGGTTGCGCGCGGCCCGATACTCGATGAATTCAGGACGGGCCTCCGCGGCTAAATCCTCAACGGCCCGATGGGAGTCGTCCAAGAACCGGTCCAGAAGAGTGCGCGTCCACTCGGGATCGTCGGTGTCGATTTCCCGGCTCGATCTGCGGCCGCCCGCCTTTGACGGCTCGAGGGCCGCCCCGGCCCAAGGCGCGGACACGATGTCGTCCGCATCTCGCTCACCGGCGTCCGGGCCGGGTTCGTTCAGCGCCGCGCCTTGCACGGCGATCGCCTGCAGGCGCTCGACCATTTGCCAGGTGCTGGCCATCACCTGGGAGTTCCGTCCCGAATATGATGGCGCTCTCACCCGGGCGACCGCGGCTTCCAGCGCCGACTGCAGCGACGGCGTCAGGCCGTGCCGCTGAACGTGGCGTTCGACGGCGCGGGCCAAAGCGCGCTCGGGGCAATGCTCGCGCGCGAGATATTGCGGGAATTCGCCCAGCAGCCCGGCAAGCTGCTCTTCGGTGAACGGCAACTCGCGGCGCATCAGCCGAGACTGGAGCGCACCCAGATGCGAATACCCGTACCGGTCGTCCTGCCGCCTGCGCCGCAGGGCCGCACCGAGCACGAGCCGACAATGGACCTCGCGTGGCAGTGCGTCGATCTCGGCCGTTACAGGGCACAGGCCCGCGTCGGTGAAATTGAACAGCCGCTCCCGACGCTCGATCTCGACCGCCTCCGCGACGTAGCGGTCGAGCAGCCGCTCGAGGTGGACCGGAAGCGGGTCGTCGACGACCGACGGCGGGCGCGGCGGTTCGCCGCCGCCGCGCCCCAACCGGCGCAGGAAACCGAACACCGATCAGCCCCCGCGCAGCGGCACGAGGCGCAGGAAGGTGATCTCGTCGTCCGGCCCCAACTCCAGCGGTTCGTCGAGCCACTGCGCCTGGCGCGGGCCCACGAGGAGGACGAAGCGGTTGGCCTCGAACGCGTCGAGGGCGGTGCGCACCGCGGCCTCGGGGCCGGACAGCGGCTTCGGTCCACGCAGAAAGTCGATCAGGCGACCGGTGCCGCCCGCGGCCGCGGCCGTTGTCCCGCTGTCCTTTGCCGTCGAGCCGTACGCGACCAGCACGAACTGCCGGATCAACTCCCGCGGCGTCAGCCGGACGCCGTCGACCTCGACCTCGAATCGCTCGCGAGTTCCCTCGCCGGACGCCTCGTCCACCACCGTGACCGTCTGCATCTCCGCCTCCTTCGAGCACCGAACCGGCC
>CAZMTC010000070.1:0-14647 GCA_964569105.1 uncultured Alphaproteobacteria bacterium
CGCCGCCGGCCTCGAGCGGGCCGAGGCCGCCGGCGTCCCGAGCCGGGTGATTGACCATCGGGTCCACGGGCCCGACCGCGCTGCGTTCGAGGGCGCGCTCGACGCGGCGCTGCGCAGCGCCGGGGCAGAGTTCCTGTGCCTGGCGGGGTTCATGCGCATCCTGACGCCGTGGTTCGTCGACCGCTGGCGCGACCGGATGCTCAACATCCACCCTTCGCTGCTGCCCGCCTTCAAGGGGCTGCACACCCATGAGCGGGCGATCGAGGCCGGGGTGCGGATCTCCGGCTGCACGGTCCATTTCGTGCGACCGGAGATGGACGACGGCCCGATCGTGATCCAGGCCGCGGTGCCGGTGCTGCCCGACGACGACGCCGAGCGGCTGGCGGCGCGCATCCTGGCGGCCGAGCACCGCATCTACCCCGAGGCGCTGCGCCTCGTGGCCGAGGGCACGGCGCGGGTCGTGGGCGACCGGGTGGCGCTCGACGGCGCCGCCGGCCACGGCGTGCTTTTCAATCCGCCGGCCGGTTAGCGCGCGGCACCCGGTTGGCGAAACGGCCGGCCTGCGCTATATCGGCGCCAGCGCGAGACGACAACGAGGGGACAAAGGCGACATGGCCGCACAGCACGACCTGCGCCCGCACGAAGAGACCTACGGCACATTCATGAAGTTGGCCATGCGCGGCTCTATCGCGGTCGCCGTGGTCCTGCTCTTGATGCTGATCTTCCTGGCCTGAGCCGGGCGGGCGCGCGAGATGAAACGGCCGCCGGGGATGTCCCAGGCGGCCGTTTCGATTCGGGGAACTCCGGACGAAGTGGGCGCCGGCCTCAGCCGAGGATCTCGACCTGGGAAAAGAAGTAGGCGATCTCCTGCGCGGCGGTCTCGGGGGCGTCGGAGCCGTGGACCGAGTTGGCCTCGATCGACTCGGCGAAGTCCTTGCGGATCGTGCCCGCCGCGGCGTCGGCCGGGTTGGTGGCGCCCATGACCTCGCGGTTCTTCTCGATGGCGTTCTCGCCCTCGAGCACCTGGACCACCACCGGGCCCGAGGTCATGAAGCTGCACAGGCTGTCGAAGAACGGCCGCTCCTTGTGGACGGCATAGAAGCCCTCGGCCTGCTCGCGGGTCAGGCGGATACGCTTCTGCGCGACGATGCGCAGGCCGGCGCTCTCGAACCGGTCGTTGATCTTGCCGGTCAGGTTCCGCGCCGTGGCGTCGGGCTTGATGATCGAAAGCGTGCGTTGGATGGCCATGGGTTCCCCCTCGCGGCTGGCATGTCGGCGATTTCGTTGACTGTCAGGCGGCGGCCTTATAGCCGGGATGCTGCGGCGCAGCAACGGGTGTCGATCGCGGCGGCGGAGGGTCCTCTAACCCGCCTGCGTCCAGCCGCCGCGCTCGGTCTCCTGCCAGTAGGTGACGCCATGGCCGGCGGCCTTGTAAAGCTTCCAGCGCTCGCGCGCGGCGGCGAGCGCCTCCTCGTCGCGTCCGTCGAACATGTCGAGACAGCGCTCGTAGTCGGCGACACGGTCGGAGGTGGCACCGTCGGTGAGCACCAGGACGCGCGCAGCGTTGGGGTTCTCGTCGGCATCGGTGAGCCAGACGGGCTGCCGCTCGGCATCGCCGTCGCGCGCGGAGCCGTGGGGCAGGAAGCTGGCCGGGTCGTAGATCCAGAGGACGTTGTTGAGATGCTCGACCCGCTCCTCCGACGATGCCATCACCACGGCGCGCATGTCGGCGGCCAGAACCTTTTCGAGCAGCCGCGGCAGGGCCCGCTCGAGCGGCGATTTCTGCAGGTGGTAGAAGCCGATGTCGGTCATGGCGGGATGTTACCGTCCCGCGCTCCGCGCCCCAAGTGCAGGCGCTACGACTTCGCGCCGGCGGCCCGCTGCTCCTCGAGGCTGACCAGACCGGCCCAGTTCGCGCTCGACTGAAGATGGTAATAGACGGCCGGCAGCCAGCCCTGCTTGCGGAACTCGAGGAACGCCGCGTCGGACAGCTCGTGGAGCCTGGGCTCGGCGATCACCCGGAAGCCGGCGAGCGATACCGGCTCGCCCCCGGTGAGCTTGACGTCGACGCGGTGCGCTTCGAGCAGGTCGTGCTCGACCAGCGCCGCGGCGAACGCGCGGGTGGCGCCGTGGTGGCTATGATAGACCGAGCAGAAGCGCAGCGCGCTGTCGGCCACTTGGGTCGGCTTGCCGTCCTCGAAAAACGGGTTGGCGTCGCCGTCGACAACGAGGTCGGAACCCTCGTCGACGCAGAGCACGTACTGCTCGCGGTCGCGCCGGGCCATGAAGATGAACGGGTAGCGGCGGGCGTAAGCCGGAACGTAGTGGTTGAAGCTCCATCCGCCCGACGGTTCGACGAACAGGTTGTCGTCCTGGCGCAGGCCGAGGATAGCGACCGCGGCCGGCGGGTCGTCGAGCGTGAAGACCAAGGGGTAGTTGCGCGCGGCCATGCCGAACTCGGTCATGTTGAGCGGCATGACGTTGGTCGCGCGCGCGAAGCCGTAGCCCGCGTCGCGGCGAAGCGACTTGCCGGCATGGCGCTCGGCCGAGAGCGGATGGGGGGCTCGGTAGAACAGCGGCAAGGTCGAGTTCGGGGCCCCTCCGGAGGGCGCCTCGATGGCCGTCGACCGCGTCGCCGCGGGCGTCTTGGCGGATGGCTTCCTCGCCGCGGGCTTCTTCGTGGCGACCGGTTTCTTGGCGACGGGTGTCGCCGTCTTCGTCTGAGCCATGGAACGATCCTCGTGCCGCGCCCCTGAGGGGCACTTTGCGGCACGGTAGTCGCTTCATGGCTAACGCGAGGTTAACGCAGGCCCGAGATGGGCGAGAACCACGAGATCGACCGGCACGGCCACCCCCTCCACCGCCACGCCCATCCGCACCTCGGGCTCCTCCTCGGAAAGCCAGCCCTGGGCCACGGCGGCAAGGTAGGCTTCGCGGGTGGCGAGCGCGCGCACATTCTCGATCTTGGTCTGCTTCTCGAGCTTGGCGGCCAGGTTCACGGCGTCGCCGATCACCGTGTACTCGAGCCGCGACTCGTCGCCGACCGCGCCGAACACGATCGTGCCCTCCGCCACGGCGCAGCGCACGTCGAGCGTCTCAAGCCCGGCGGTGGCGCGGCGGCGGTTCCACTCGTCGATGGCGAGCAAGCCGTCATGCGCGGCGGCCAGCGCGTCGCGGGCCCAGCTCTCGCTCTCCCCTGCCGCGCCGAAAGTGGCCAGGATGCCGTCGCCCAGGAACTTGTCGACCGAGCCGCCATGGGCCTGGACCGCAGGCACCACGCGCGCCTGATACTGGGCCAGCAGATCCATCAACGCGTCGGGTTCGACCCGCTCGGCGAATCGGGTGAAGCCGCGGATGTCGAAGGCCAGGATCGCGGCCCGCCGGAGCTCGCCGCGCCCGGCGGAGATCGCGTCCTCGGCGGTGGTGATTTTCTCGGCGATCTCGGGCGCGAAGAAGCGCGACATGTCGTGCAGCGCCACGTCCTCGGCGATCGACCGCTCGAGCAACCGCCGCGCCCGCGTGATCGCGACGGCGAGCACGGCCGTCACCACCAGGATCGAGACGATCTTGTCGAACTCCGCGCCGAGCAGCACCAGGTTCGACGTCATGTAGGCGACGTAGTCGCGGGTGATCATGTCGTCGGTGGGGTCAACGAAGATCGCGTAGCCCGCCAGGCCGACCCAGCCCAGCGCACCGGCCACACCGGCGAGCACGACGTAGCCGGCCTCGAAGCGCAACGCGCGCAGAGCGATGAAGATGAAGACGTAAAGAAGGGTCGGCACCTTGAGATAGAAAGACGCCGGCTGGCCGTATTGAAGGTGGAAGCTCCAGATCAGGCTCATCAGCAGCGCGATGTCGACCAGCACGGACAGCGCCAGGAACCACGGCGGCAGGCGCCAGCGGTATGCGAGGCCGAGGCGGAGCATCGTGAAGGCGGTATAGGCGCCCAGCGCCCAGGGCACCGGCGCGAAGGTCATATCGGCGGCGAACGTCTTGGGCGACACCCAGTAGAGCGCCGCGAAGGTCGCCACGATGGCGAGTTGGGCCCAACCGATCAGGATCTCGGAACGGTCCTGCTGCTCGCGGATGCGGGCACGCACCCGCTCGGGCAGCGCGGCCGGCGGGTCCGCGGGCATCAGGCGCCGCAGCAGCCCGGGCCTGGCGTCTGAATCGCTCATCTCAGGGCTCGAGGCGCTGGCCCTCGCGCGCCACGATCGTGCCCGGCCGGGCCTTCTCGGCGGCTTCCGCCACGGCGTCCATATGCGCGTCGTCGTGGTCGGGCGCGTGGTGGAAGATCACCAGCGTCTTGGCCTCGGCCGCCTCCATGAGGCGGATGCCCTCCTCCCAGGTCGAGTGGCCCCATCCCTTGTAGCTGGGATACTGGGCGTCCGAGTAGGTGGCGTCGTAGATGACGTAGTCGGCACCGCGGATCAGCGCGACAACATTCTCGTCGCGGCCCTCGGGATAGTGCTCGGTATCGGTGATGAAGCAGATCGACTTTCCGTTACTCTCGATGCGGTAGCCGCAGGCGCCGTTAGGGTGGTTGAGCGGCGCGGTGCGCAGCGTGACCCCGGCGGCGGGTGCGAGCGTGTCGCCAGCGCAAAACTCGGGGTAGCTGAGGTCGGCCTGAAAGATCGCGGGACTGATGGGATAGAGCGGCTCCTTCATCAGGTCCCAGATCACGCCCTCGGTGGTGTGGCCGTCCTCGAGGTGGCCCGACCAGACGCGGAGGCGGTTCTCCGCCTTGAAGGCGGGAGCGAAGAACGGCAGGCCGCAGATATGGTCGAAATGGGTATGGGTGAGGAACAGATCGGTGTCGAGCGGCGCCTCGTCGAGCAGCTTGCGGCCCAAGGGGTACAGGCCCGTGCCGGCGTCGAATATCAACAGCTGCCCACCGGCGCGAACCTCCAGGCAGGAGGTGTTGCCGCCGTACTTGATCACTTCGGTCCCGGGACGCGGAAAGCTGCCGCGCACACCCCAGAACTGCAGCCAGAATTCGCTTGCGTCCGCCACCGGGTCGGCTCCCTGCTCTCGCCCGCCGCGGCGCGGGGCCGCGGGTAGATGGAAATAATCTTCGACACTTAGGCAATGCCGGGCCGCGTGGCAACCTGCTCACAAATACGTGTGGACCGCCGCGGCACCGGCTTGCCGCCGCGCGCGGCGCCGTGCGACAGTCGCTCGATCCAGCCGGGACGCCGCCGATGAGCCAGCCGCGCTATCCGTGGGAGACGGTCGAGACCGAAACCCACCCCTACTACAACCATCTTCTGACACCGGCCGCCGAGGCGCGCTACATCCTCGCGGCGCACTATGTCCGCGACTGCCCGCACCTGATCGAGATCGGCGGCTTCAAGACGCCGATCACCAGGTTCGTGGAGCCCGGCGCGCATCGGACCATCACCGTGCTCGACCCCAAGATGGAGGCGTTCGAGACCGACGAGCTCTACGGCGCCCCGTGCCGCGTGCGCCACCTGCGCACCGTGTTCCAGACGCACGCGGACTGGCCGGCGCCGGGCAGCTACGGCCTGATCATCCTGGGGCTGTCGATCAAGCACTTCTCCGACGATCCGGCGGCCGAGGCGACGGAGTGGTCGCGGCTCGTCGCGCTGATCGACGGCGCCGCGGTCTCGGTGATCGAGTATCCGGTGGAGTGGGACCTGGCGGCACAGGAGGTCGAACGCATCCTCGCCGCCACGAGGACGCGCCCTCGGCTGTCGATCGACATGGACATGACGCGTAACCCGGGCTTCGAGGACGCGCACCGGCTGCGCCGCTTCATGGTCCTCGACCCCGAGGCCGCGCCGTGAGCGGCAAGCCGGCCGGCCTGCGCGCCGAGCGCACGAGCAGGTCCGAGAGGCGCGCCGACGGCGCGCCGGCGGCGTACGGCGCCGACTTCGACCCCGACCTGTACTACCAGGTGATCCTCGACGGGCTGGGCCGGCACCACGACCTGCCCTGGGTTCGTGACATCATCGCGGCGATCAACGAGCACCGGCCGCCCGATCTGCCGCACGCGCTGTCGAAGAAGCAGCTCGCCTCCAAGCAGTGGCTGGTCGACGCACTGGCCGAAGCGGCCAGCGGCGCCGTGGGTACGGTGTATGTGCTGGGCGGCTGGTACGGCACGCTGGCATCGCTGCTGCTGGACAGCGGGCGTCTGGATGTCGAGCGGGTGGTGAGCGTCGACATCGAACCGAGCTGCGCCGCGGTGGCCCGCACGCTCAATCGGCGCCACGGCGCGCGCTTCGCGGCCGAGACCACCGATATGCGGGATTGGGACTTCTCGGGCATCGGGCGGCGCGACGTGGTGGTCAACACGAGCTGCGAGCATCTGGACGATTTCGCCGGCTGGTTCGCGTCGCTGCCGGCCGGGCCGCTGATCGCGCTGCAGTCCAACGACCTGTTCGAGGAGCCGGTGCACGTCAACTGCGTGGCCGACCTGAGCGCCTTCAAGGCGCAGGCGCCTTTCGCAGAGCTGCTCTACGAAGGCACGCTGCCGCTCAAGCGCTATACCCGGTTCATGCTGATCGGCCGCAGGTAGAGCCGGCGCTCAGTACCTCACCCCAGGCCAGCGCATGCGCGGCGGGCGGCCGATCGGGTGCAGCCGGTCGGACAGCGAAGGACGCTCGGCGGGCGCGTAGGCGGTGCCGCCGAGCGCGCGCAGACGGGCGACGCGCTCCTCGGTCGGCGGGTGTGTGCGCAGCGCCTCGGGGATCGGCGTCTTCGAGCCGGGCATCACGATCTCCTCCCAGAACCGGCCCTGGCGCCGCTCGAGCTTCTCGAGCGCCTGGGCCAGCCCCTCGGGGTCGCCGGTGATGCCTGCGGCGTCGAGATCGGCGTCGTACTCGCGGGTGCGGGACAGGGCGAGTTGGAGCAGGCCGCCGATGGTCGGCGCGAACATGAGCAGGAGCGCGCCGAGCCACGGGAAGCCCTGACCGCCCATCATCATCCACGGCACCGAGATCAGCAGCAGGAACAGCCCGACGAAGGACAGCACGCGGGTCAGCCGGTTCATGGCGTCGGCCAGGCCCATGACCCAGGTGTCGCGGTTGCGCAGGTGGCTGATCTCGTGTGCCAGCACGCCGGCCAGCTCGCGCAGGGTCAGCGCGCGCAGCATTCCGTCGGTGATCGCCACCGCCGATTCGCCGGCACTGTCCACGGTGAAGGCGTTGAGCATCTGCGAGGGCAGGTAGTAGACCTCCGGCGGCCGCTCGAGACCGGCGCGACGGCTCAGCCTTTCGACCAGCCTGACCACCTCGGGCGCGTCGACGGCGTCGAGCCGGTGCCCGCGGTACATGCGCAGGATCAGCGACGGCGACAGCCGCGGCGAGATCAGGAGGCCCAGCGCGCTGCCGACGAGCGCCCAGATCACGCCCTGCCAGCCGAACACCGTGGCCGCGGCGAGCGAGAATACCGCCAGCATGCCGACCAGCAGGACGATCGAGTGCATCCAGTTGCGCAGCTTGTGCGCAGCGCGCCGGTCGGTGTCCAGCGGCGAAAGTGGGTCGTGTGCCTTCATGATACGAAGATGGGTTTGATCCCGGGGCCACCCAACCCGCACTATTCCGCACGAGTGACCGGCGGGGAGCAAGGCATGGGCGGAACGATGCAGGCGATGGTGCTGGATCGGCCGGGAGCGGCGCCCGAGGCGCGGGCGTTGCCGATGCCCGAGCCCGGGCCGGGTCAGGTGCTGGTCAAGGTGGAGGCATGCGGCGTGTGCCGTACCGACCTGCACGTGGTCGACGGCGACCTCACCGAGCCCAAGCTGCCGATCGTACCGGGCCACGAGGCGGTCGGCCGGGTGGCCGCGGTCGGCCCGGAGACCGGCGACGCACGCGACGGAGAGCGGGTGGGCGTACCCTGGCTGGGCTGGACCTGCGGCGCCTGCCGGTTCTGCCGCGCGGGCAGGGAGAATTTGTGCGAGGGTGCGAAGTTCACCGGCTATACGCTCGACGGCGGCTATGCCGAATACCTGCTGGCCGATCACCGCTATGCCTTCCCGGTCGCCGAGAGCTACGACGCCGCCGAGGCCGCGCCGCTCCTGTGCGCGGGGCTGATCGGCTACCGCTCGCTGCGCAAGGCGGGCGACGCGCGGCGACTGGGCATTTACGGCTTCGGCGCGGCCGCGCACATCGTCGCGCAGGTGGCGCGGCACGAGGGGCGCGAGATCTACGCCTTCGTGCGCCCGGGCGACGAGGACGCGGCAGGCTTCGCGCGGGAACTGGGCGCGGTCTGGGCCGGCCCGTCCGACGCGCCGGCGCCCGAGCCGCTCGACGCCGCGATCATCTTCGCGCCGGTGGGCCCGCTGGTGCCCGCGGCCTTGCGCGCGGTCGAGCCCGGCGGACGGGTGGTCTGCGCCGGCATTCACATGTCCGACATCCCGTCCTTCCCCTACGAGATCCTGTGGCGCGAGCGCGAGTTGGTCTCGGTCGCCAACCTGACCCGCGCCGATGGCGAGGAATTCCTGGCGCTGGCGCCGAAGGTGCCGGTGCGGACCTCGGTGACGCGCTACCCGCTCGAGGAAGCGAACGCGGCGCTCGCCGATCTGCGCGACGGACGCCTTCGGGGCGCCGCGGTGCTGGTGCCGTAGCGCGCTCCCTGTAGCCGACCGCCGCATGCGCGCCCTATATAGGCGCACGCACTCGAACGGGAGCCTGTCGACCGCGATGACCCTCGCCCCCGATACCGGGGATTGCCTGATCTCCGACCCCGGGCGGTGCGCCCATGCGCGTTCGGGCGCCGTCGGCCGCACGCCGTGTCTCGACTTGTGCCCGGAAAGCGCCTTCGCGCGGGACGGAGCGCCACCCATGGTGGCGCTGCGCGACAGCGGTCGGGACGACGAGCCCGCCGCCACGATGGCCGGCGAGGGGCGGCGCAGGGAGGGCGGCGGCCCATGATCTGGGTCGTCTTGGGCTTGGCGGTACTCGCCGCCGTGTTCGGCCCGCAGCTGTGGGTGCGCTACGTTCTGGCGCGGCATTCCGAGCCGCGCCAGGACTTCCCCGGTACGGGCGGCGAGCTGGCGCGCCACCTGCTCGACGAGGCCGGACTGGGACACGTCCCGGTCGAGACCACCGAGGCCGGCGACCACTACGATCCCGAAACGCCGGCGGTGCGATTGAGCCCGGACCACTACAACGGCCGCTCGCTGACGGCCGTGGTGGTCGCGGCGCACGAAGTCGGGCACGCGATCCAGCACAAGATGCGGTACACGCCGCTGACGTTGCGCACGCGTCTCGCCAAGTCGGCCCACGCGGCCCAGCGGATCGGGCTCGGCCTGTTGCTCGTGGGGCCGCTGATCGCCGCCATGGTACAGTTCCCACAGATGGGTGCGCTCACCCTGCTGGGCGGCTTCCTGACCCTGGGCACGGCGGTCGTGGTCCACTTCGTCACCCTGCCGGTCGAGTGGGACGCCAGCTTCAACAAGGCTCTGCCGATCCTGTTCGAGGGCCGCTATCTCGAGCCCGAGGACCACCGCGCCGCCCGCTCGATCCTCACCGCCTGCGCGCTGACCTACGTCGCCGCCGCGCTGGCCTCGCTGCTCAACGTCGCGCGCTGGCTGGCGATCCTGCGGCGGTGATCGGACGGGCCCGTGATCACTCCGGCAGCCGGCCGCGGATCAGCCAGATGCGGCTGGCGACGTCGCGCTCGAAAGTGCTGTGGACGACGGCGACCTCGCCCGTCGCGTTGACCGCCAGCTTGCGCATCAGCAGACCCTGGCGTCCGCCGGCGAAGCCTTCCATGCCCCGCGTTCCCGAAACGACCGCGGGCTCGGAGAAGGTGTCGCCGCCGTCAGTCGAGCGCGCGATGCCCAGTCCGCGGGCGTGGGTGCGCGGCCCGGGGAACAGCTCCCACAGCACGACCGGGTTGCCCGCGCCGTCGAGCGCCAGCGACGGGAAATTGGCGCCGTGGTGGCCGGGCGGCAGCGGCTCGGAGACGACGCGCGGCGGGGCGTAGCTCTGCCCGCCGTCGGTCGAGCGGGTGTATCGCACCTCGTACTGGATGAACGGGCCTTTGCCGCTCCGGCCGAAGGTCAGATGCACGGTGCCCGACGCATCCACCGCGAGTTTGGGCGCGTCGGCATGGCCCGGATCCGGCGCGACAACCACCGGGTCGGCGAAGCTCCGCCCGCCGTCGCGCGACACGGCGACGCGGATGTCGGCGCCCGGGTCTTCGCCCACGGTCCAGGCCAGGTAGACGGCGCCGTCCGGCCCGGTCGCCAGGGACGGTGCGCGGGCGGGCCCGGCATCTTCCGCCGCCGCGACCTGCACCGGCGTATCGAAGGTGCCACCGCCGTCGGTCGACCGCGCCGTCCACAGACGGCCACGATATTCGGTCCAGGCCGCGTGGATCGTGCCGGCGGCCCCGACCGCGAGGTCGAGCGAACCGTTGTGCCAGCGCTCAGGCGTCAGGCGGCCCTTGCCCTCGCCCGCCAGGCTGCGCTTGGTCAGGTTCTGGGGTGGCGCGAAGCTGCGCCCGCCGTCGGTCGAGCGGGCGAACACGATGTCGCCACCGTGCGAGCCGCCGGAGAAGACGATCTCCTGCCACAACGCATAGACCGTATCGGGGTCGGTCGGGTCGAGCGCCAGCCGGGGCAGCCAGGTGAAGGTGTCCGGGCTGCGCGGGAGGTTGATAGGTGTCTCCAGGCGCGGCGCGCCGCCGGGGCCGTAGACCTGAAAGAAGGCATCGTGCGGCGCCTGATCGACCCAGGCGACGTAGGCGGCGCCATCGGGCCCGAGGGCGATGGTGGGATCGTCGACGTAGTCGTAGTCCGAACGGTTCATGCGCCACGGTCCTTTTTTCGCCGGACCCTCGGCGAGCAGCCGCGGCTCGCTCCACTCGATGCCGTCGGGCCGGGCCGCCGTGGGCGTGACGGCGAGAAGCAACAGCGCCGCGGCGACAAATGGGAGGCTCGGGATCGGGCGGATCGGTGACATCGGGGCAGCACCTCCGGTTCATCGGGTTGCCTGGCGTCCCCACACCGGAGACAAAGATGCGCCGCGCCGGGTCGGCCGGCAATGCTTCGGCGCGAACCTCCGGGCCGATTCTTGCCGGTTGGTCGTGCGGCAGCCGGCCAACCCGCGCTGCCGCCCTACCCTTCCTCCAGCGCATACGCGCCTCCCTCGACACGCATCGCGACCTCGCCTGAACGGCGTGCTACCGTCCCCGCGGCGAAAACGCGGGGAGGACGCAGCCATGCCCGAGGACATCGCAACCGGACAGACCCGAGGCAGCGCGCTATGGCGCCTCAGCGCGGTCGAGGCGGTCGGCCTCTTGCGCCGGGGGGAGGTCACGCCGATCGAGATGATCGACGCCGCCGCGGCGCGGATCGAGGCGGTGAACCCGACGCTCAACGCGCTTCCGGTCGTCTTCGCCGAGCGAGCACGCGAGGCGGCCGCCCGGCTGCCCGCGCAACCGCCGGAGCCGAATAAGCCCTGGCTCGCGGGCCTGCCGCTGGCGATCAAGGACTACAACGACGTGGCCGGCTTCCCGACCACCGCCGGCTCGCCGATCTTCAAGGACAACATCGCCGAGCGCTCGGACCATCTGGTTGTCCGGCTCGAGGAGCGCGGCGGCATCCCGATGGCCAAGTCCAACGTGCCCGAATTCGCCGGCGCCAACACCTTCAACCGCGTCTACGGCAAGACCGTGAACCCGTGGGACACGCGGATGAGCGCGGCGGGCTCGTCGGGCGGCGCGGCCTCGGCGCTGGCCTCGGGCATGGTCTGGCTGGCGCACGGCAACGATCTGGGCGGCTCGCTGCGCACGCCGGCGAGCTTCTGCTCGGTGGTGGGCCTGCGGCCCAGCCCCGGGCGCGTCGCGCGCGGGCCCTGGCCCGTGCCCTTCGACAATCTGTGGGTCGAGGGGCCTTTGGCCCGGACGGTCGCCGATGTCGCGCTGATGCTCGACGCGCTGGCGGGCGAGCATCCCGACGACCCCATCGCCCTGCCCGCCCCTGCGGTGTCGTTCCTCGACCAGGTCGGCGCCGCGCGGCCGCCCAGGAAGGTGGCCTTCAGCCCCGATCTGGGCGTCACTCCGGTGGAGCCCGAGGTGATCGCGGTCTGCGAGGCGGCAGCGCGGCGCTACGAGGAGATGGGCGCGGTGGTCGAGGAGGCCTGCCCGGACCTGTCCGACGCGCACGAGATATTTCAGACCCTGCGCGCGCTGATGTTCGCCACCGCGCGCGGCGAGCTCCTGGACGAGCATCGCGACGCGATGCCGCCCGAGATCGTGTGGAACCTGGAGAAGGGCTACAAGCTCACCGCCGAGGAGATCATGCGCGCCGAGCGCGCCCGCGCGGCGCTGTTCCATCGGGTCGCGGCGTTCTTCGAGGAGTACGACCTCTTGTGCTGCCCCGCAGCCACCGTACCGCCGTTCCCGGTCGACCAGCGCTATGTCGAGGAGATCGCGGGGCGCAAATGCGAGACCTACATCGACTGGATTTCGATCACCTTCGCGATCACCCTGACCTCCTGCCCGGCCCTGTCGCTGCCCGCAGGCTTCACCGGCGACGGCCTGCCCGTGGGCTTGCAGATCGTCGGCCCACCGCACGGCGACGGCCGCGCGCTAGCCGCCGGCCGCCTGCTCGAGGACGCGCTGGGCATCGCCGGGCGCGTACCGATCGACCCTGTGGAGAAGGGCTGACCCCGATGAACCAAGGCACCGTCGAGTCGCGGGTCGATGACGGGGACGCCGTCCCGACCACGATCCGCCCGACGGGCTCAACGCGCTCGACAATGGGTCGATCGAGGATCTGCGGGCGCGCCGCCGGGCGAGCAGGCGACGGCGCACGTCAACCCCTGGACGACAGCCTCCCCGCCCAGCTCGAACGCGAGCGGTAATGCCGGCGCGAACTCGCCTGCGCCGAGGATCCCCGGGACGGCGTCGCGGCCTTCGCGCAGAAACGCAAATTGGCGTTCAAGGAGCGCCGAGCGGGCCGCACAAGGATCCGCACCCGGCCCGTTCCCGCGCCAGCGCCGCGACCTCCTCGTCCTCGATCGGCCGCCAGCGGTATTCGGTGACGCGCACGAGGTCCTCGCGCTCCGCCCGCTCGGTGGTGATGCCGACCATGCCGCAAAGCAGCAGTCCCACCCGGCCGTCCTCCTCCATCGGCAGATAGACCGATTCGGACAGATAGCCGTGGGCGCGCCAGGCGAAGCGGCCGCTGCACAGATAGGGCCGGCTTTCCCGCGCGGCCAGGCGCGGGGGCGCCATGACGGTCTCCCCGTGGCCGGCGTAGATGCCCTCCTCCATCTTGTGCCCGGTCATGTCGCGGCCGGTCATGCGCGCCACGCCGGTGCCGATCAGCCGGAAATGGAAGTCGAGCGGCTCGGCCCCCCACAGCGGCTCGATCAGGAAGACACAGGGCAGCGCCGCCGGCAGGATCGCCAGCGGATCGAGCTTCTCGCGGCCCGGCATCGCCCGGCCGCCCCGAAGCCAGCCCCAGTAGCCGACCAAGCTGCGCATCTCATCCGTACGCACGCTGTCCATGGCTCGGTACTCCCCCGCGCCCGACACTTCGGCCGCGCGCCCAGCGAGCCTAGATTGAAACTCCTAACGGATTATCAATCAACAGGAATGCGGTTCGGGATCGCGTAGGTCCCAGTCACGTGCGCGCACGGCTCGGCGTCCCCCTCGCCGGTGACGTACGCCTCCATGAAGGCGAGGCGCTTGCCGGCGCGCTGGACCCGGGCCTCGCCGATCAGGTCGCACTCGTAGGCGGGGCGCAGGAACGCGATGTTCAGGTTGGCCGAAAGCGCCATGTCGCCCCGCTTCCACAGCCCGACCAGCGCGACCCACATGGCGACGTCGGCCGCCATCAGCATCATCGGGCCGTTGATCGACCCGCCGGGTCGGGCGTACCTGTCGCTGTACGGTAACCGGACCCGGCCGGTCCCGGCGCCGATCTCCTCGGTTCGGATGCCGAGCCAGCGCGCGAAGGGCGCTTCGGCGTCCAGTATCTCCTCGAACTGCTCGATCGTCATCAGCGGCTGCCCGGCCATATGTCCTCCCCGATCCTGCTTGGGCGTCTCGCGGCCTGTCGTTGACGTTTACGTAAAGGTAAACTACCGTCGCGCTTCCCGGACCGCAACCGAGCCCCCGAAGGAAACGCCATGCCAGTAGTAGAGACCGAAAAGCGCGGCCGCATCCTCTATGTGACCCTCAACCGGCCCGAAGCGAAGAACGCCATCAACAAGGACGTCCACCTCGCCCTGTGCGACGCGTGGGAACGCCTCAAGACCGACGACGCGCTCGACCTCGCCATCATGACCGGCACCGGCGACGCCTTCTGCGCCGGCATGGACCTCAAGGAATTCGTGCCCGAATATGTCGGCGCCGGGCCGCAAAAGATCATGGACTGGGCCGAGCTCGGCCTGGGCGGCCTGCCGCGCGGCTACCACAAGCTGGAGAAGCCGGTCATCGCGGCGGTCAACGGCTGGGCGCTGGCCGGCGGCTTCGAGCTCGCCATGTCCGCCGACATCCGCATCGCCTCGGACCAAGCGAAATTCGGCTCGTTCGAGGCGCGGCGCGGCTTTCATCACGCCGACGGCGGCATCGCCCGGCTGGTCAACATGTGCGGCAGCGCGGTGGCGATGCAGCTGCTGCTCACCGCCGAGCCGATCGACGCCCCGCGCGCGCTGCAGATCAACCT
>CAZMTC010000071.1:0-14496 GCA_964569105.1 uncultured Alphaproteobacteria bacterium
CGCCGACATGGTGATGGTCAAGCCGGGCATGCCCTATCTCGACATCGTCCGGCGCGTGAAGGACGCCTTCGGCATGCCCACCTTCGCCTACCAGGTCTCGGGCGAATACGCGATGCTCAAGGGTGCGATCGAGAACGGGTGGCTCGACGGCGACCGGGTGGTGCTGGAGGCACTGACCGGCTTCAAGCGCGCCGGCGCCGACGGCGTGCTGAGCTACTTCGCGATCGAGGCCGCACGGCGATTGAGGGCGGGCTGACGAGGCGCGCCGCAGGCAACCCGAGCCGGGACATCGACCCGACGCGTCGTCTGGCTGGCCGAACGCCTCGAGCAACAGGGCGTGCGTCTGGAAGCCGGCGGCCGGCATGGCGTTCACCATGACCGACGGGGGCGTTTCGCGGGAACCGATGAAGGCAACGGTGCGCTTCGTCGAGCAACGGGCGGTCTCGCCGCCGGCGGGTCGCCGCCGCCCGGACAGAAGCCGCGCGGTTGTCACAAAACCGACCGTTGGTGTGCCCGTCGGGCGATGCTATATCCTCCAGCCTCCCCCAGAGCGAAGCTGGCTCCATGCGTCTCTCGATCGTTGCAGCGTTGGCCTGCCTGCCGTTACTGGCCGACGCGGCGGCTCGCGCGCAGTCGAGTGGGCTCGACCCGATGCTGCGCGATTTCCTCGCATCGGAGGGGTATGAGCGCATCGTGGTCAGCGCGGCGCTCGAGGCCGACGAGGCGCTGGTCGAGGGCTGCGGGCGGCGCAAGGCGGTGACGCGCGAGTTCCTGGCCGAGATGGAGCGGGTGGTGTTCGTCAAGAACCGGGCCGCTCCGGTCGACGGCAGGTGGCTCGAGCGGGTCGAGCTCGACCGCTGCGGCGAGAGCGCCTGGCAGACCATCTTGTTCTCGATCGACGACGAGGGCGCGATCGACCTGCAGCCCCTGCTCGCCGGTCAGACCCGCGTGCTCGACCCACGGAGCCAACTCGAGATCGCGCGCACGGTCTACGCGAGCGACATCCGCCAGGCGCAGGGCTGCACCGACCGCAAGATCGTCGACACCCGCGTCGCCACCCCGCCGGTGGGCCCGGACGGCCCATGGATCGAGCACTGGATCGTGCTCGCCTGCGGCGAGACCCGCACCCACGCCGTGACCCTGTCCCGGCAGCCCGGCGGCGGCCTCGCCTTCGAGGCCAAGCCGGCGGGATGATTGCCCGGCGTTAAGACGCAAACGGGCGGCCCGGAAGGGCCGCCCGCTTTGGTCTGGATCATCGAAGGCGCACGTTACGCGGCCTGCGCCTCCTTGAGCTCGCCCTTGAGCCAGCGGAGCATGGTGTCCGCGTCCGACACCTCGTAGGGGTCGGTCGGGCAGTTGTCCTGGAAGTCGGGCTCGACGAAGACCTTCTCGATCGTGCCGTCGTCGACGAACATCGAATAGCGCCACGAGCGGTCGCCGAAGCCGAGATTGTCCTTCTCGACCAACATGCCCATCTTGCGCGTGAACTCGCCCGACCCGTCGGGCAGCAGCTTCACCTTCTCCACGCCCAGGTGCCTGCCCCACTGGTACATGACGAAGGCGTCGTTGACCGACAGGCAGTAGACCTCGTCCACGCCCTCCTTCTTGAACTCGTCATAGAGTTCCTCGTACCGCGGCAGGTGGTTGGACGAGCAGGTCGGCGTGAACGCGCCGGGCAGCGCGAGGACCACGACCTTCTTGCCCTTAAAGATCTCGTCGGTGGTGAGGTCCTGCCAGCGGAAAGGGTTGTCGCCACCGATGGACTCGTCACGCACGCGCGTCTTGAAGGTGACGTTGGGAACGGTATTCAGGGCTCGCATCGAACTCTCCCTCCTGTTCGGTTTCGGTCGGTTCGGCTCACGGGCGATCTCGCCCCGCAAGGCCGTCCTGCTTATTTAGCTGGGAAGCATAATTTAGAATTCAACTAATTTGCACTCGCGACATTCTGCCGCATGCCTCCGGTGTCGCGGGTGGTCCTTGCATCGGCGAAGATGAAGCGATACACATGCAAGTGCAAGTCATTCTCATTATCAGCAAGGAGGTGTCCATGCCACCCCGCCGCATCTACGAGCTCGCATTTCCGGAGCAGATGCTCGTCTGGACCGCCCGGCGTTGGCGCCAGGGTCATGCGAGTTGGGAGCGCGCCTGGCCCGACTTCGTCAATGCCTTCGGGGCGCTGGGCGCCGAGACCTTCACGCGCTCGATATCGGGTCTTCTGCTCGTATTCCGCCACGCGCGGACCACGCCGGAGCGCATCGGCCCGTTGCACTGCCCCTACGTCGCGCCCGACGAGGAAGATCTGATCGCACTGATGCGCTACCTGCACCACCGCATGGACCACGCGGCCGACGCGCTGCTCGAGCGGCACCTGCCGGCAGCGGCACGGCGCCTGGCGACGACCGACGCACGCGAGGTTGCGGCGGTGATGGACGATTGGGGCTACCACGTCCCCTTCCCGCAGCATCATGGCCACGGCCACGGCTCGGAGCACGGCTCCCGGCCAAACGTGACGCTGCATTGAACCTGGGCTAGCCCAGGGCGCGCCTGAGGAACAGCGTGGCGACTCGGTCGTGCCACGGCGTTCGGCCGCCGCGGCCGTGGAAGCCGACATGGCCACCCCCGCGCGGCAGCAACAGCGTAAGCGCCGGGTTCGCGCGCCAGTCGAAGGCGCGGTAGGCGGCGGCCGGGATCCAGGGGTCGTCCTGGGCATGGACCACGAGCGTCGGGATTTCGATGCCACCCAGATAGCTCAGCGCCATCGAGCGGGTGTAATAATCCTCGGCACCCGCGAAGCCGTTCATGGGGGCGACGCAGACCTCGTCGAACTCGACCATCGTGCGCGAGCGGGCCACGGCCGCGCGCATGGCGGGGTCGAGCGCGGCCCCCGGGCGCAGCGTCTCCTCCTTGATGCGGCGCATCATGTAGCCGAGATAGACGCGGTTGCGTGGCGCATGAAAGCGGTGCGCGGTTACGGCCAGATCGATCGGCGCGGAAACCGCGACAGCGGCGGCAAAGGGCGCGGCGCGACCCTCCTCGCCCAGATACTTGAGCAGCATGTTGGCGCCCAGCGAGTAGCCGACGGCAATCAGTCCGTTCTCCATGATCCCCGGATCGAGCGCGGCAAGCGCGAAGCGCAGGTCCTCGGAGCGTCCCGCGTGGTATCGCAAGCTGCATAGCGGGCCCGACGGACCGGCGCCGCGCAGGTTGAGGCGCAGTACGGGGTGATCATCTTCGAGCAACATGCGGGCGGTCGCACGGACATAGACGCTGTCCTCGCAACCGGTGAGGCCGTGGACAAGAACCGCGAGCGGGCGCCCGCGCTCGCGCTCCGGGCGGTGGAGCATGGCGGCGAGTCGATCGCCGGTGCCGTCCTCCATAGCAAGATGAATCCGCTCTCCCGGCCAGCGGCGCAGGCTCGGGGCGGCCAAGGGCAATGCGCTGTTGCGCACGGTCTGCAGATCGCCGGTGATCCATGGGAAGCGTTCCGCGAAGGGCGGCGGGGCGAATCCGGCGCCGGCGCCCGCGTCAGCCATCGGCGAGGAGGAAGTCGCGGATCGGCGCGATCTGGTCGTCCGACATCAGCGCGGGCGCGTGACCGACGCCGTCGAACGCCAGCACCCGGGCCTTGGGCCCCCGGCGCGTCATCTCTTCCGCCGTCGCGGCGGTCAGAAGATCGGACTCGACACCACGCAGCGCCAGTACAGGCGCGCGGATGGCGTCCCAGATCGGCCAAAGGTCGACGTCCGTCAGCGCCTCGGGATCGGCGAAGGCGGCACCGATGGCGGGATCGCGCCGCATCACCCATTTGCCCTCCCCGTCCTGCCTGACGCTGCTTTCTGTCAGGTGACGCCACTGGGCCCCTGTGAGCGGACCGAAAGGGGCATAGATCTCGGCGAAGTGGTCGATTGCAGCCTCGAAATCGTCGAACACCGGGTCGAGCCCCGCATAACCGGCGATGCGCTCCAGCGCCGCCTTGGGAATAAAGGGGCCCACGTCGTTGAGCACGAGCCGACGGATGGGCGTATTCGGCATCGCGGCCACGGCCATGCCGATCATGCCGCCCATCGAGGTTCCGACCCAGTCGACCTGTTCCGTCCCCAGCGCGGCAAGCAACACGGTCATGTCGGCAACGTATTGCGGCACCTGGTAGTGCTCGGCCGCGGGCAGCCAGTCGCTGTGCCCGCGCCCGGCCACGTCCGGACAGACGACCCGGCAATGGCCGGACATGGCGCGGGCCAGGTCGTCGAAGTCGCGACCATTGCGGTTGAGGCCGTGGACGCACACGACCGTGCGCGGATTGTCCGGGTCGCCCCACAGCCGATAGGCCATGTGGTGGAAGGCGGCGGGCGTCGAGCACAGGACGTAGCTTGGTTCCATGGCGGCGATCCTATCCACCCGCGCAATTCGGTCAAAGCGTGCGCGCGTTAACCGGCTGTTCATGGTCCGCACGCACTGTCGACCGGCGAAAACGGGTCCGCGGTCGCTTGTCTAAGCGCAGTGGGTTTGGAGATATCGGCTATGACTACAGACGGCAAGGAGCCGTCCATCGCGCCCGAGGACGACGGGCCGGTGGTGGCTTTCCAGCATCCCTTTTTCACGGCCGTCGAGAACGGGCACTTCCGACTGTCCGAGGGCAACGAGGAGCCCAGCTTTGTGATCCGGCTGTCGGAAGACGACGTGGTGCTGCCGCTCGGCGGCATCAGCCGGGAGTTCGGCATCGCCGAGGACAGCGCCGACGGCAAGATGCTGGCCCAGGTCTCCGAGGCATTGCACTACGTCAAGCTGCTGCGTATCGGCCATCCGCTGCCCAAGGAGGTGACGACGGGCGAGGCCTCGTGGGAGATCGCGGAGGAGCACATGGTCGCGGCGTATCAGCGACTCACGCTCCAGCTCGCGAGCTGGATGACGGGCTCGGAGCACATGTTCACGAGCCGCGAAGAACTCAGTCAGATCGCCGACGACCCGAAAACCCGCGACAGCATCAACGCCGCCTTTGCCGAAGCCGCGAACAAGCTGGGCCTGGGTGCCGACGGGGGCGAGCAGGTCGTGCAGATGATCGAGGGGCTGGCGGGCGAGCTGGCGCATATCGAAGCGCTCCGCGACCGGTTCCACGGCGTCATAAGGATGCTCGAGAAAGCCAAGGCTCTGCGCCGCGTCTACGCCAACGAGGCCAGTGTACGCGAGAACGCCGACGCCTGCGTGCGGATGCTCACCATCGCGGTGCCCTCCTACCAGCAGATATTCGAGGTGGTCGACGCCCAGACCTCCGAGATCATGGCCGCGCTCAAGAATATCGACTCCCAGCGCGACTTTATCCGCACGATCCGCAACGATCTGTACAAGCGCCTGTCGGCCTGGACCGAGGTGCTCGAAGCCTGGGAGCAGATCGAGCCGCTGCACTCCCGCTACAACGAGGAGTGGCTGGCCAAGACCTACCGCTTTCTCGCGCCACGCTTTCTCAAGGTCGACGAGTGGGAGCTCCACACTCGCTTTGAGTCGCACCAGGAGCGCAAGACCGAGCGGCAATGGTCGGACAGCTACCATCGCCAGGACGCCAAGGTGCCGTCGTTGGCGGACCTTGCCGCCAAGCCGAAGCGCAACGGCTCGACCGCACCCTCGAACTGACGCCGAGCGACCCGTTCGGCGCCGGGATTGCGCCGACCGCGCAGGGCCGCTAAATGGCGCCCATGCCCATGCGCGCCAACCGATCCGCATCGCCCGGCCGATGACCGCCAACGCCAATCATCTGCGCGGCGCGGCGATGGCGTTCGCGGGCATGGCGATCATCAGCCCCGACGGGCTGATGATCCGGGTGGTATCGCCAGAGTTCGGCGGCACCGCGGGGATCTGGGAGATCCTGATCTGGCGCGGGCTGTTCGGCTTCCTGGGCTTGGCAGTGTTCACCCAGATCACCCGCCCGGCCGGCTTCATGGGCGAGCTGCGCAAGGCGGGCGCGGCCGGGCTGCTGACATCCTGCCTGATCGCGGTCGCCACGATCTGCTTCATCACCTCGATTACCGAGACGGCGGTCGCCAACACGCTGGTGATCTTCGCCACCGTGCCGCTGATGGGCGCGGTGATGGCGTGGGTGGCACTGCGCGAACGGCTGCCGCTGCGCACTTGGCTCGCCATGGCGGCGGCGATCGGCGGCATCGTCGTGATCGTCGGCGGCTCGCTGGGCTCGCCGACCATGTTCGGCGACGGCCTGGCGCTGGCCGCGGCGGCGTCGATGGGGGCGGCGCTGGTCACCGTGCGGCGCCGGCCCGACGTCAAAATCCTGCCCTCGCTGGCGCTCTCGGGCCTGATCGTCTCGATCGTCGCGACGACCCAGGGCGAACCCCTGGCCATCGCGCCGCGCGACATGGCGATCTGCGCCACGATGGGCCTGGTCCTCCAGGCCGTCGCCATCGGCCTGTTCATGTCTGGCGCGCGCTACCTGCCGGCGGGCGAGGTCGGGCTGTTCGCGCTGGTCGAGACCGTGCTGGGACCCCTATGGGTCTGGCTCGGCATCGGCGAGGTGCCGTCGTCCAGCGCCTTCCTCGGCGGCGGCATCGTGCTCGCCGCCCTCGCCGTCCATTCCTGGCTGGCGACGCGGCGCACGCCGCGGGTGATGCAGGTCTCGCGCTGATACCAAGGAGCGTTGCCCGGCGCCGCCGCGCGCGTTAATCAGGGGCCATGTCGGGCAATCTCTACCACCGGTTCGAGGCCGCCTTCCCCGCCGACCGCGGCGCGGCGTTCGCCGAGACGCCGGCGGGGACGACCTACACCTACGCCGACCTCGAGGGATGGTCGGCGCGGTTCGCGCACACGCTGGCCGAGGCCGGGGTCGAGCCCGGCGACCGGGTGGCGGTGCAGGTCGAGAAGTCGCCCGAGGCGATCTTCCTCTACCTCGCCTGCCTGCGCGCGGGCGCGATCTTCCTGCCGCTCAACACCGGCTACCGCGAGGACGAGCTGGCCTATTTCGCGGGCGACGCCGAGCCGCGCGTCGTCGTGTGCGACCCGGCGCGCCGGGACGAGGTGGCGCGCGCGGCGCCGGAGGCGGAGCTCCTGACCCTGGGGCCGGAGGCGGACGGCAGCCTGATCGAGGCGAGCTTGTACCACGGCGCCGAGTTCGACACGGTGGCGGCGGCGGAGGACGACACCTGCGCGATCCTATACACCTCGGGCACCACCGGGCGGTCCAAGGGCGCGATGCTGACCCATCGCAACCTGAGCTCGAACGCGGCCACGCTGCACGACCTGTGGGGCTTCGGGCCCGGCGACGTGCTGCTGCACATCCTGCCGATCTACCACACCCACGGGCTGTTCGTGGCCACCAACTGCGTGCTGATGAACGGCACCGGCATGATCTTCGAGCCGCGCTTCGACCCGACCGGGGCGATCCGGCAGTTCGCGCGCGCGACCGTGATGATGGGCGTGCCCACGCACTATGTCCGTCTGCTCGAGCAGGACGGGTTGACCGAAGAAGCGTGCCGGCACATGCGGCTGTTCATTTCAGGTTCCGCGCCGCTGCACGTCGATACGTTCCACCAATTCCGCGAGCGCACCGGACACACGATCCTCGAGCGCTACGGCATGACCGAGACCGGCATGATCACCTCCAGCCCACTCGACGGCGAGCGGGTCGCGGGCACGGTCGGCCCGCCGCTGCCCGACGTCGAGGTGAGGCTGGCTGACGAGGCCGGCGCGCGCGTCGACGGCTCCGGGCCCGGCGTGCTGGAGGTCCGCGGGCCAAACGTGTTCAAGGGCTACTGGCGCATGCCCGAGAAAACGCGCGAGGAGTTCCGAGCCGACGGCTTCTTCATAACTGGTGACATCGCGCAGATCGACGAGCGCGGCTACGTCTCGATCGTCGGGCGCGCCAAGGATCTGATCATCTCGGGCGGGCTCAACGTCTACCCCAAGGAAGTCGAGGCGGTGATCGACGAGCTCGACGGCGTGGCAGAATCGGCGGTGATCGGCGTCGACCACCCCGATTTCGGCGAGGGCGTGGTCGCGGTGGTGCGCCGTGCGTCCGGCCAGACCAACGTGACCGAGGAGATGATCAAGTCGGCGCTCGAGCACCGGCTCGCCACCTTCAAGCAGCCCAAGCGCGTGTTCTTCACCAACGAGCTGCCGCGCAACACCATGGGCAAGGTACAGAAGAACGTGCTGCGTGACCGCTACGCGCGGACATTCACCGACGCGGCCTGACGGACGCCGCCGAGCGACGGAGAGGTGACAATCATGGGCCGCTTCCTGAGATGGCTGTGGCGTGTGCCGGCGATCCTGCTCGCGCTGCTGGTCTTGGTCGGCATCGCGGGCTTCTTTTGGTTGCGCACGTCGCTGCCCGACTACGACGGCTCGGTTACCGTCGCCGGGCTCGACGCCGAGGTCGAGATCGTGCGAGATGCCAACGCGGTGCCGCACATATTCGCGCAAAGCGATACCGACGCCGCCTTCGCCATTGGCTTCGTCCACGCGCAGGACCGACTGGCACAGATGGAAATCATGCGCCGCATCGGTCAGGGGCGCATGGCGGAACTCGCCGGGGAGGCGGCGCTGCCGATCGACAGGTTCATGCGCACGCTGGGCCTCTACCGCCGCGCGCAGGAGAGCTTCTACGCCCTGTCGCCCGAGATGCGCCGGGGCATCGAAGCTTACGCTGCGGGGGTCAACGCCTATATCGACCGGCACGAGGGTGCCTGGCCGCCGGAGTACTATCTGTTCGGCGCCGAGCCCGAGCCGTGGAAGCCGGCCGACACGCTGGTTTGGAGCCGGATCATGGCGCTCGGGCTGGCGGTCAACTGGCGCTCCGAGGCGATGCGCGCGCGCTTCGTCCGCGCGCTGGGGCGCGACAAGACGCTGGATCTGTGGCCGGCCTACCCCGAGGACGCGCCGATCACGGTCGAGGACGCGCAGGAGGTCGCCGCCGCGTTCCAGTCGCTGCCGCTCGACGCGCTGGCGGAGGCCCTGCCCTGGGACATGGTCTCGGTCGGCGCCTCGAACCAATGGGTGGTCTCGGGCGAGCATTCGGCGAGCGGCCGGCCGCTGCTCGCCAACGACCCGCATCTGTCGCTGCGCGCGCCGGCGATCTGGTACCTGGCGCGCATCGACGTCGCCGGGGACACTGTGGTGGGCGCGACCGCGCCGGGCGTGCCGCTGGTCGTGCTGGGCCACAACGGCGACGTCGCGTGGGGCTTCGCCACCAGCTACATTGACACCGACGACCTGTTCATCGAGCGCATCTCGTCCGGCGACCCCGAGTTCTACGACGGCCCCGACGGCCCCCTGCCCTTCCGCCACCGCGAGGAGGTGATCGAGGTCCGCTTCGGCGACCCGGTCACCCTCGACGTGCGCGAGACGCGGCACGGCCCGGTGATCGACGACGTGCTGAATCAGCGCCGGGGCGACGACGAAGACACGGACGGGATGCCGCCGGTGATCGACGAAGGTTACGTCCTGGCCCTTTCGGCTCCCTGGCTGCGCGAGCGCGACCGCACCGCCGAGGCGCTGTTCCGCATGAACCGGGCCGGCAACGTCGGCGCCTTCGTCGACGCGCTCGAGCTGTTCGAGGCGCCGCCGCAGAACATCGTCTTCGCCGACACCGCCGGCCGCTACGGCTTCTATACGCCGGGGCTGATCCCCAAGCGGCCGCTGGGCGGCGGCTTCCTGCCCACGCCGGGCTGGTCGGGCGCCTACGACTGGGACGGCTTCATCCCGTTCGAGGAGCTGCCCCACGCCATCGAGCCGAGGCGCGGCATCATCGTCAACGCCAACAACAAGCTGGTCGGGCCGGACTATCCCTACGAGCTGTCCGAGGAATGGGGCGGCCACCACCGCGCCGAGCGCATCGAGGACATGCTGGCGGACGGCGCCCCGTTCACGCCCGGCGCCTTCGTCGCGATGCAGAGCGACATGGTCAGCCTGGCGGCCAGGGACACGCTGCCTCTGCTGCGCGGCGCCGAGCTGGAGGACCTGCGCGCGATCCGCGCACGCGAGCTGCTCGGCGCCTGGGACTGGCGCATGGAGCGCGACCGGGCCGAGCCGCTGATCTGGGCCGCTTGGCTGCGCGCGCTCAACCGCCGTCTCTACGCCGACGAGCTGGACGCGCTGTTGGACAGCTACTGGGGTTTCCGCGCCGAGATCGTGACGCATATGACGCACGACGCGCCCGCCTGGTGCGATGACACTGCCACCGAAGCGCGCGAGACCTGCCCGGAGCAGGCCGCCGCCGCGCTGATCGACGCGCTCGACTGGATCGAGGCGCGCCACGGCGCCGACATGAGCGAGTGGCGCTGGGGCGACGAGCACTATGCCGACCTGAGCAACCGGACCTTCGACATCCTGCCGCTGATCCGCCGCTTCACCAATCTGCGCCTGCCGGCCGACGGCGGCGCCTACACCGTGAACCGCGCCGACTTCAACGTCCGCGACGAGGACGCGCCCTTCGCCGACCGGCACGGGGCCGGCTACCGCGCGGTCTACGACCTGGCCGACCTCGCGGACACGCGCTTCGTCATCGCCGGCGGCCAGTCGGGCAACCCGTTCTCGGGCTGGTACGACACCCTGTTCGAGCGCTGGCGCGACGGCGAGTACATCCGCATCGCCGGCTCACGCGAGGCGGTCGCCGCCGGCGCCATCGGCACCCTGAACCTCGTCCCCGGCGCGCCATGAGCCTGCCGGTCGGCCCCGACGACGTCCGCCGCGCGGCGCGCCAGATCGAGGGCCGGGTCGACCATACGCCCTGCGTCCATTCGCGCACGCTGTCCGAGATCTGCGGCGCCGAGGTTCATCTCAAGCTCGAGAACCTGCAGTACACCGGCTCGTTCAAGGACCGCGGCGCGCTGGTCAAGCTGCTCGGCCTGAGCGCGGAGCAGCGCCGCCGCGGCGTCATCGCGGTGTCCGCGGGAAACCACGCCCAGGGCGTGGCCCACCACGCCCACGCGCTGGGCATACCGGCCACAATCGTGATGCCGCAGACCACGCCCTTCACCAAGGTCGCGCACACCGAGCGCCATGGCGCCAGCGTCGCGCTGGCGGGAGAGACGCTGTCCGAGGCCATGGAGCGGGCGCGCCAGATCGAGGCCGAGGGCGGGCTCACCTTCGTTCATCCCTACGACGACCCGCTGGTGGTCGCCGGCCAGGGCACGGTGGCGCTGGAGATGCTGGCCGACTGGCCCGAGCTCGACGCGCTGGTGGTGCCGGTGGGCGGCGGCGGGCTGATCTCGGGCATGGCGGTGGCGGCCAAGGACGTCCGGCCCGGGATCGAGGTGATCGGCGCCGAGACCGCGCTCTACCCCTCGATGTACGAGGCGCTGCGCGGCAGGCCCCCCACCTCCGGCGGCCAGACCATCGCCGAGGGCATCGCGGTCAAGACACCGGGAGATGTCACCCGCGCGATCTGCGCCGAGCTGGTCGACGACATCCTGCTGCTCGACGAGGTCTCGATCGAGGCCGCGGTCCAGATGCTGATCGAGATCGAGAAGACCGTGGCCGAGGGCGCGGGCGCCGCGGCGCTGGCGGCGGTGTGCGCCAACCCCGATCGCCTGCACGGCAAGCGCGTCGGCCTGGTCGTCTCGGGCGGCAACATCGACAGCCGCCTCCTGGCCTCGGTGCTGATGCGCGGCCTGGTGCGCGACGGGCGCATGGTGCGGCTGCGCATCGAGATCCCCGACCAGCCGGGCGCGCTGGCGCGCGTCGCCCAGACCATCGGCGAGGCAGGCGGCAACATCGTCGAGATCTACCACCAACGCCTGTTCCACGACGTGCCGGTCAAGCGCGCCGACCTGGACGTGGTGATCGAGACGATCGACCGCGGCCATGTCGACGCGATCCGTGATGCGCTGCGCGCGGCCGGCTTCGAGGCGCAGCTGATGGCCACCACGGCCAGCGGCGGCGCCTGAGCGCGCGGCCCAGGGAACGGGTCGCGGTGGAAAGTTGCGCCAGATCAAGGCACTTGCGCGCGCCGCGGCGGATAACGATGTGGCCGACTGACATCCCATTCGCGGAGAAAGACCCATTCCATGAAGTCCAAAGTCACCTGGATCCTCGTCGCCGACGGCGCCCGCGCGCGCATCCTGAAGAGCGAAGGCTGGGGCAAGGGCCTGATCCAGCTCCGCCATGCCGAGCATGAGGAGTCGCATCAGCGCACCAGCGAGCAGGGCACCGACCGTCCCGGACGCACGCGCGAGATCGCCGACGGAACGCCCTCGGCATACGGCCAGACCGACTGGCAGCGCCACGAGAAGGAAGTGTTCGCCGGGGAGATGGCGAGGCAGCTCGACCGCGCCGCGGCTCGAGGCGCCTTCGATCGTCTGGTACTGGTGGCGCCGCCCAAGGTGCTGGGCGAGTTGCGCAAGGAACTGGACGACAACGCCGCGCGCACTGTGATGGGCGAGATCGACAAGGATCTGACCCACCTCTCGCTCGACGAGCTGGCCAAGCATCTCGAGCAGGTGACGCCGGTCTGAGTTGCTATCCGTCCTGCGCGCCCCGGAACCCGGTGGCAACGACGTACATCTCCTTCGACGCCTTGCGGCTGGCCGGCGGCTTGACATGCTTGACCTTGTCGAAGGCGCGCTTGAGCCGGTCGAGCAGTTCGCGCTCGGCGCCGCCCTGGAACACCTTCACGACGAAGCCGCCGCCGGGCGCCAGCACCTGCTCGGCGAAGTCGAAGGCGGCCTCGGCCATCGCCATGATGCGCAGATGGTCGGTGGCGGCATGGCCGGTGGTGGACGGCGACAGGTCGGAAAGCACGAGGTCGGCAGGGCCGTCGAGCGCCGTCTTGAGCCGGTCCGGCGCGGCGGGGTCGAGGAAGTCGAGGCACAGCACCTCGACGCCGGCCAGCGGCTCCATCTCCAGGATGTCCAACGCGACCACGCGCCCGCCGGTGCGCTCGGGCTCGACGACATCGGCCACCACCTGGGTCCAGCCGCCCGGCGCCGCGCCGAGGTCGACCACACGCATGCCGGGCCCGAGCAGCCGGTGCTTGGCGTCTAGCTCGAGCAGCTTGAACGCAGCGCGCGATCGGTATCCCTTGGCCTTGGCCTCGTGAACGTAGGGGTCGTTGAGCTGTCGCTGCAGCCAGCGCGTCGGCCCTTGGCCGTCCTGACCCGCACCGCCTTGCGCCGGTGCCCGCCCCTGCCGCGCTGAGACACCGGGTCAGGCTCCGCCCGCCACGGGCGCTCCGGAAGGACGGTGGCGCCCCATCAGGCCGACCAGGATGCCTTCGCGCAGACCGCGATCGGCGACGCGCAAATTGCCGGCGGGCCAGGTGCGGCAGATGCCCTCCAGGATGGCCGATCCGGCAACCACGAGATCGGCGCGCTCACGCCCGACACAGCCCAGCGCCGCGCGCCCGGCCCGATCCATGCGCGCCAGCCGCGCGTTGACCGCCTCGATCTGAGCAAAGCTCATGAACGCGCCATCGACCTTGGCACGGTCGTAGCGCGGCAGGCGCATGTGCAGGCTGGCCAGCGTGGTGACCGTGCCCGAGGTGCCGACCATCCGCACCTCTCCGGCGCCCGCGCGGGGCGCGATGCCGTGCTCCTCCTCGAACGGGGCCAGCAGGGCCTGTACGGCCTGGACCATGGCCAGGTAGGCGCGGCCGCCGACGCGCTGGCAGCTGTAGTGCTCGGCGAAGGTGACCACGCCGCAGGGGATCGACAGGCTGTCGATCAGCTCTGGGCCGTCCTCCCCGTCGAGGCGCAGCCAGATGATCTCGGTGCTGCCGCCGCCGATGTCGAAGACCAGGCCGTAGGGCACGCCCGCCTCGATCAGCGGCAGGCAGCCGGCCATGGCGAGGCGCGCCTCCTCGACTGCGTCGATCACCTCGAGCTCGAGCCCGGTCTCCTCGCGAACCAGACGGAGGAAGTCCGAGCCGTTGTCGGCGCGGCGGCAGGCCTCGGTGGCGACATGGCGCGAGGCGGTGACGCCACCCGAGCGCATCTTGCCCGCGCAGATCCTCAGCGCCGCGACGGTGCGCTCGATCGCGGCGTCCGAAAGCCGGCCCGAGGTGCCCAGCCCCTCGCCCAGGCGCACGATGCGCGAGAAGGCGTCCACGACCCGGAAGCCCTCGCCCGTCGGGCGGGCGAGCAGTAGGCGGCAGTTGTTGGTACCGAGGTCGAGCGCGGCATAGGTCGGAGCCGGCTCGGAGCGTCTGCCCTGCGGTCGGCGGCCCCGGTATCGATGCCTCGACGCCATCGTTTTCATGTCTCCGCGCCCTTGCGTGGCGCGCGCCTCCACCCAGATTGATTACCCATCCGGCACGCGGCCGTCGGGTTGCGGTGCAGGGACAGTGAAGCAAGGCCCGGGCACCTTGTAAACTGGCCTCCCTTCAGCGTGCCCGCCCGGCCGGGTCGGCTTGTTCGGCGCGATTCGCTTGTGCTAGAAAGCCGCCACCCCGCGCCGGAGCCGCACCGCCGGACCGCGCCGCGCCTGCTGGGGGATAGTTTAACGGTAGAACGACCGGCTCTGGACCGGTTAGTCCTGGTTCGAATCCAGGTCCCCCAGCCA
>CAZMTC010000072.1:0-14371 GCA_964569105.1 uncultured Alphaproteobacteria bacterium
GCAGGAACCGCCGCAAGGCGCCTCCGGCCCGGGCGAACGCGTCCGCCGACGAGCCCGGCGAACGCCCTTCGCGCAACGCGCTCTTGCGGCGCCTTACTGGGCGAGCCAGGCGTTGAAGCGCTCCTCGAGCGCGTCGCCGTAGTCGGCCCAGAACACCGGGTCGAAGCGGAACGCGGTCTTGAAGTTGTCCGGAGCGGTCGGCATGTGCGGTTTCATGTCGATGCCGAGCTCGGCATGTTTCGAGACCTTACCCGCCGACGACGCACGCGCCGGGCCGTACGAGATGTATTTGGCCTGGTCGGCGAGCCGCTGGGTGTCGGTGCCGAAGTACAGGTAGTCCTTGACGGTCGCGATCTCATCCTCGCTCTGGTCGACCGGGACGACCCAGCCGTCGGTCTCGAACATCTGGCGGTCCCAGATGATCTCGAACGGCTGGTTCTCGTTCGCCTGGGCATTGAAGATGCGGCCGTTATACGCGGTCGCGATCACCGCCTCCTTGTCGGCGAGCTGCTGCGGCGGCTGCGCGCCCTCGGACCACCAGATCACCGTGGCCTTGCTGCGGAGCTCGTCGAGCTTGTCGAAGGCCCGGTCCTGGCCCTGCTTGGTCGCCAGCACGTCGTAGACCTCGTCCTCCGGCACGCCGTCAGCGAGCAGCGCCCACTCCAGGTTCTTGCCCGGGATGCGCTGCAGCGAGCGGGTGCCCGGGAACTTCTCGGTGTTCCAGACGTCCTCGAAGGTCTTCGGCGCATCGCCGTCGAACGCGTCGGTGTTCACCGCGAACATGGTCGCGTAGACGATCTGCGGGATGAAGCAGTCGCCCAGCGTGCCCGGCAGGAAGTCCTCCGATGCCGGGGTGCCGTCGGGCGCCGGGGCCAGCCACTCGTCGTGGTCGATGATCATGACCAGGCCCTCGTCGCACGCCCGCATGGCGTCCGCCTGGAGCTGGTCGACGAGGTTCCAGGTGACGTTGCCCGCCTCGACCTGCGAGCGCATGCCCGCCAAGCCGTTCGCCGACTTGTCCTCGTTGAGGATCTTGACGCCCGTCTTCTCGGAGTAGGGCTCGTGATAGGCCTTGATCTGGGACTGGGTGTAGGCGCCGCCCCAGGAGACGATGGTCAGGCTGTCGACCATTTCCGCCGTGGCCGCCGTGGCCGCGACGATGCCGGCGACACCTGCGGTCGCCATGGCAAATTTCTTGCGCGTTGTCATAACTCTTTCTCCCTGACTGTGTCAGTTCCGATGTTGTCCCCGGCTCGCTACACCGGGGTCGTCACGCCTGTCCTCCCGGACAGACCGTGGATCAACCGGCCGCCTCCCGCGGCGGGTCGAGCGCCCGGCAATCATCGGTGGCCCAGCCGATCTTCACCTTTTCGCCCGTCTTGAATTTGCGGGCGCCGGTGCGGTTGCGGGTCTTGACCACGAAGTCGCTGTTGCCGGCCACCGTCATACGGGTCCGAATGTGGTCGCCGAGATAGATTACTTCTTCGACCTTGCCGTCGAGCGTGTGCGCGACCGAACCTTCCTCGGGATCGATCTCGACGCGCTCGGGCCGGACCGAGAGCTGCGTGCGCGAGCCTTGGCCGTCGACGTTGATCGCCAGGGCCGCAACCTTCTCGCCGTCGTCCAGCGTCACCTCGGCGATGTCGTTGGTCACCTTGTCGACGGTTCCGTGGAGCGTGTTGTTCTCGCCGATGAACTGGGCGACGAAGCTGTTCTCCGGCTTCTCGTAGAGCTGGTCGGGCGGCGCGAGCTGCTGGACCACGCCGTCGTTGAACACGGCGATACGGTCCGACATGGTCAGCGCCTCGGACTGGTCGTGGGTCACGTAGACCACGGTCACGCCGAGGCTTTCGTGAATGTGCTTGATCTCGAACTGCATGTGCTCGCGCAACTGCTTGTCGAGCGCACCCAGCGGCTCGTCCATCAGCACCACCTCGGGCTCGAACACGAGCGCGCGGGCGAGCGCGATGCGCTGCTGCTGGCCGCCCGAGAGCTGCGCCGGGCGGCGGCCTCCGAACTCGTCGAAGCCCATCTGGACCATCTCGAGCGCGCGCTTGACCTTGGCCTCGGTGTCGGCCTTGTTCATGCCGCGCACCTCGAGCGGGAACGCGAGGTTCTCCGCCACCGTCATGTGCGGGAACAGGGCATAGTTCTGGAACACCATGCCGATGCCCCGCTTGTGCGGCGGGATGCTGTTGATCGCGTCGCCGTTGAGACGGATCTCGCCATGGGTCGTGGACTCGAACCCGGCGAGCATCATCAGGCAGGTCGTCTTGCCCGACCCCGACGGCCCCAGCATGGTCAGGAATTCGCCCTTGGGCATGCTGAGGTTGAAGTCCTTAACGACCAGGGTCTCCCCGTCGTAGCTTTTCTGAACCCGGTCGAATTCTACGAATGCTTCATTGGCTCGATCGTTCACGACCCCATCCCACGCAAGTCTACCCTGTTGTGCCGGCCCCGCGATCCGCGCCCGCATGGTGCGGCGGCGCCAGCGCCCCTGCTTTGGTTTTATCGCAATACGAAATCACAAAAGGTCGCAAGCGAAAAGGGGGCTTGAAGACTTTTTTGCAGCCGCACTTAACATTGGTCACATATTGTGCGACTGCGAAGGACGCTGCCCAATAACCGGTCCGCGCACCCGATTCCACCGGCGGCGGCACGTAAAGTGCCCTGTTTTTTTGATTGGCCGTGCACTGGTATGAGTTGCGCGAATGCTGATTTAGGCGGCGAAATATCTGCGGCATACTGCTTGACATTGGGAATCGGTGTTATCCGTCCAATAAAATACATAGAGCTTTTCTTGGCGTGACGGATGGAGTGCAGTTTCAGTCGTCCCGAAGCTCTGTCCTCACTGCATTTCTCCCATGTTTATTTCCCGATTGCGGTATGCCTCGGGCGGCGCGACATACCGCATATCGACGGCGGGCGAGGGTCCGCCGTCTGCTGTCTCCGGCCTGCGAGAGGTGCGCCATGAAGTATGTTTTTGGTGTGATCGGGCTTGCTCTGTCGGGTCTCTACATCGGCCTGCGTGAGTATCTCACGCGGCGTCCGGAGACCTATGTGCCCGTCGTCAGCGCGCTGCACGGCGACCGCCGCTGAGCGCGTTTCGTCGGGGCTCCGTGCCCCGGCGCATGAGATCGATGCAACCGCCGGCTTTCCCAAAGGGAGCCGGCGGTTCGCGTTCGGGGGGCGATCCGCCGCGCGCGGGCCGGCTCTAATCACCGCGCAGGAAGGCCGCCACCTCGGGATCGGCCTCGAGCGCGCGCCGCTCCGCCCCGGTGGGCAGCTGCGGCCGGTCGCGCTCGGCGTTGACCATGCACAGGAAGCCCAGCGGTGCGTCGGGGTCGGCGCGGAACTGGTGCCAGGTCATGGGCGGCACGGTGACCAGGTCGTGCTCGACGATGCGCCGTACCTCGCGGCCGATAAGGCATCGCCCGCGGCCGCGCAGCACCATCACGGCGTGGACGTGCACGTGCCGTTCGAGCGTCGAGTGGCCGCCGGCCTCGACGTCGAAGAAGCGCAGCTCGCAGGCCAGCGCCGGATCCTGGAACAGGACCTGGCGCGTGATGCCCTTGAAGGGCGCGCTGCCGTCCTCCTTGTAGGCGAGCCGCTCGACCTCCTCCCAGCGGAAGTCGTCGCGGAAGCGGCGTATCCGTGTCCTGTCCTCGATCTCCTCCATCGCTCGGCGCCTCGGTCCTCAGTCGGTATGGGCGGCCACCTGTCGGGCGAAGGCGGCGGCTTCCTCGGTCAGGCGCTCGCGCGCCGCCAAGAGGCCGCCGCCGATCAGCAGCATGACGTCCCGCCCATAGAAGTGGAGCATCTCGGCCGCGCGGTCCACCGTCATGCCGCCCGCGGGCACCGGCACGGTGGGCTTCAGCCCGGCCCACCGCCCGCGCGCGGCGTCGGCCAGCGCCCGGCAGGTTTCGGGCGAATAGCCGAAGCGGCCGCCATGGTTGGGGAACACGGTGGCGTCGGCGCCCAGCATGCGGAACAGCTTGCCCAGCAGCAGCGGCGGCGCCACCCGCGCCGCGCCCGCCATCGCGGGATGCACCATATAGGCGAAGTCCGAATTTTCGCGCACAAGGGCGTGAAACGACGGCAGCCCTACCAGCATCGGCGCGACCAGCACCATGTCCAGCCCCTCGTCGCGCGCGATCCGCGCCCGCTCGCGCAGCCGGTCGAGGTCGCCCGACAGGCTGGGGATGTAGCGCGTGCGCCCCCCGGTTGCCGCGTTGGCTTCGGCCACCGCCCGGGCGCAGGCGGGGACGCGCTCGGCGAACGGGCTGTACGCCTGGTCCGCCAGGCCGTGATCGTCCTTGATGAAGTCGATGCCGCCGCGCGCCAATCGTCCGGCGAGATCGGCCAACGCCGCCACCGGGCTGCCCTGCGGCTTGAGTACCGAAGCGGTCATCGCGCGGCCCTCGGCGCCGACCCGTGCGCGCAGGCCTTCGACGCCCTGCCGCGGCCCACCGAACGCTTGCGCCACCCGGTCGGGGAACTCCGCGTCCACCAGCGCCACGTCGTCCTGGATCGAGCTGTTGCCGAACAGCATGTTCATGAGCTGCCCGGCCTCGGGACCGGTCGTGGCCGCCGCCAGGCCGATGCGCACGTCGAACAGGCCGGGCTCGCGCTCGACGATGTCCTCGACCCGGCCGACGATCTCGGACAGCACGTGCGGATCGTCGATCGCCGACAACGGCATCTCGACGCTCTGCTCGACCGCGATTGCCTCGGCGCGCTCCTCGATCGAGGCGGCATCGGCGCGGACACGGTAGGTGGCCAGGATCCTGGACATGGCGCGACCGGCTGTTCGGGTTGTGCCGGACCATAGCAGGACGGCCTCGTACGGTCGCCCCCGCGGCATCGACGCTTGGAGTATCCGGGCAAAAGGCGGAGGGCGTCGTCTCGACCACCCGGGATCAGATCGCGAGGTAATGCTCGCGGATTTCCTTGTTGTCGAGCACCTCCTTGGCGCTGCCCCGGTACACGATCTCCCCCATGTCGAGGATGATGACGCGGTCGGCGATGTGCAGCGCCGCGACCACGTTCTGCTCGACGATCACCGCCGTGATGCCCAGCTCGCGCACGCCCTCCAGGATACGCTCGATCTCCTGCACGATGACCGGCGCCAGCCCCTCGTAGGGCTCGTCCAGGAGCAGGAGCTTGACGTCGCGGGCGAGCGCCCGCGCGACCGCCAGCATCTGCTGCTCGCCTCCCGACAGCGTCACGGCCTCCTGGCTGCGGCGCTCGGCCAGGCGCGGAAAGTGCTCGTAGATGCGCTCCAGCGACCAACCGACCGGCTCGGCGATCTGGCTGAGCTCCAGGTTCTCCTCGACCGTCAGGCCGGGGATGATGCGCCGGTCCTCCGGCACCAGTTGGATGCCGTGGCGCGCCGCCTGGTACGACTTCATCCTGTGGATCGGCTGGTGGTCGAGCCAAATCTCGCCGTGGCGAAGCTGGGGCGTGTCGGTGCGCGCGATGGCGCGCAGCGTCGAGGTCTTGCCCGCGCCGTTGCGTCCCAGGAGCGCCACGATCTCGCCCTCGTGGATCTCGAAGCCCACGCCCTGAACGATATAGCTCTCGCCGTAATAGGCGTGCAGGTCCCAGCACTGGAAGTAGGCGTATTCGTGGCGTTCGCGCGGAGCGGCCTGGGGGGCGCCGACCACCGGCGCCGGCGCGGGGCCGGGCCGTTCGGCGCGGTCGCGGCGGTCGCTGTCCGTGTTCTGGCTCATTCGTGGGCTCCGCCCAGATAGGCTTCCTGGACCTTGGGGTTGCCGCGGATCTCGTCCGGGCGGCCCTCGGCGATGATGCGGCCCTGCGCGAGCACGGTGATGTGGTCGGCCAGGCTGAATACGACATGCATGTCGTGCTCGATGATCACCTTGGTCATGCCGCGCTCCTTGATCTGCTGCAGGGTCTCGATGGTGCGGTTCGTGTCGTGGCGCGACATGCCCGCCGTCGGCTCGTCGAGCAGCAGCAGCGCGGGATGCTGGATCAGGCACATGGCCAGCTCCAGCCGGCGCTTGTCGCCGCGCGACAGCGACGACGCGTGCAGGTCGCGCTTGTCCGCGAGGCCGAGATCCTCGAGCACGTGCTCCGCCTCTTCGACCACCGCGCGGTCGTTGGCCAGCAGCCTGAGCGGGTTGAACCTGAACGCGCCCTCGCGCTTGGCGAAGGCAGGTACCAGGACGTTCTGCAGGATCGTCAGGTCCAGGAAGATCTCCGGGGTCTGGAACACCCGCGCCACGCCGATCTGGTTGATCTCGTGCGGCCGACGCCCGGTCAGCGTCCGGCCACGGAAGGTGACCGCCCCACTGTCCGGCGCGATCCGGCCGATGCAGACGTTGAGCAGCGTCGACTTGCCTGCGCCGTTCGGGCCGATCACCGCGTGGGTGCGGCCCTCCTCGATCTGCAGGTTGATGTCGGTCAGCGCCTGCAGGCCGCCGAAGCTCTTGTTCACGCCGTTCACGTCGAGAACGACATTGTCCATCACTTTGGTCCCGTCCATGGCGCCGACCTCACTCCCCGGCCGGTGCAGTTTCCCCAGCGGCCCCGCCGGCCGAACGCCGGGATCCGGAGCGGTAGCGCGCGAACAGCGTCCACAGCCGGCGCAAGCCCTCCATGAGGCCGCCGGGCAGGAAGATCACGATCAGCATGAACACCACGCCCAGCGTCAGGTGCCAGCCTTCGCCGACGAACAGCGAGAGCACGCCGACCACGATGTTCTCGATCGGGTCGGGCAGGAAGCCGAAGACGCCGTGAAGGACGGACTCGTTGAACGCCGAAAAGATGTTCTCGAAGTACTTGATGATGCCCGCTCCGAGCAGCGGCCCGAGCAGCGTGCCGGTACCGCCCAGGATGGTCATCAGCACCACCTCGCCCGAGGCGGTCCACTGCATCCTCTCGGCGCCGGCCAAGGGGTCGGTCACGGCGAGGAGCGAGCCGGCCAATCCGGCGTACATGCCCGAGATGATGAAGGCCACGTTGGTGTAGGGGCGGGTGTTGAAGCCCGTATAGGCCATGCGCGTCTGGTTCGACTTGATCGCCAGCAGCTTGAGCCCGAAGGGCGAGCGGAAGATGCGCAGCGAGACGAAGAACGCCAGGATCAGCATGACGGCGCAGAAGTAGAAACCGTTGTAGCCCGTCATCTCGAGCCCGAACAGGTCGGGGAAGGGCAGTTGGCCGCCGGTGGCGATGTCGCCGAACCATCGGTCGAGGACGCGCGGGTCGGCCTGGGCGAGTTGCAGCCCGGTCTCGCCGTTGGTGATCGGGGTCAGCACCGAGTAGGCCAGGTTGTACGACATCTGCGCGAAGGCGAGCGTCAGGATCGCGAAGTAGATGCCGGAGCGGCGCAGCGACACGTAGCCGATGGCGGCGGCGAACAGTCCGGCCGTGAGCGTGCCGAAGACCACCGCGGGGATCGCGTTCATCGACAAGAGCTTGAACATCCACACGGCGGCGTAGGAGCCGGCGCCGAGGAACGCCGCGTGGCCGAACGACAGGTAGCCGGTCAACCCGAACAGCAGGTTGAAGCCGATCGCGAAGATGCCGTAGATCGCGAACTTCTGCATCAGGTCGGGATAGGCGGCGCCGAGCGGCTGCAGCCAGATCGGCATGGCCAGCACCGCGACCACGAAGGCTGCGAACATCAGCCAGTCCTTCCGGGGCGAGGGGATGCTCGTGGTTTCCATCTCAGCTCTCCGCCACGCCCTTGTGGCCCAGCAGGCCACGCGGACGCACCAACAGGATCACGACCGCGACCAGATAGATGATGATCTGGTCGATGCCGGGGATGATGTCCTTGATCCAGTTCATCGCGGCGAAGGACTGCAGGATGCCCAGGAGGAATCCCGCGGCCACCGCGCCGGGCAGCGAGCCCATCCCGCCGACCACGACGACGACGAAGGACAGGACCAGGAAGTTCATCCCGATCTGATAGTCGGGTGGCACGATGGGCACATACATCACGCCGGCCAGCCCGGCGACGACGGCGGCGATGCCGAAGACCACGGTGAACCGCTTCTGGATGTCGATGCCGAGCAGGCCCACGGTCTCGGCGTCGTGCATTCCGGCGCGTACGACCATGCCGTAGGTGGTGAAGCGCAGGAACGAGAACACGGCGGCGACCACCACCGCCGCGAACAGGAAATAGATCAGGCGCCACCAGGGGTATGCCAAGCCGCTCCCGACTCCGAGCAGGGCGCCGATGTCTAGGCTCTGCGAGAACGTGTCCGGCGCCGGGGTCGGCACCGGGTTGGCGCCGAAGAAGTACTTGACGATCTCCTGCAGCACGATGGCCAGGCCGAAGGTGACCAGGATCTGCTCGGCATGGCTGCGCCGGTAGAAGAAGCGGATCAACCCTCGCTCCATCGCGACGCCGATGACGAGCATGGCCGGGATGGCCAGCAGGATCGACAGCGGCACCGCGTAGTCGATCAGCATCGCCCCGGTGTCGCCCCACCAGATCTCGAGATAGGGCGTCTCCTTGTAGGCCTCGAATGCGGTGATGTTCGGGTCCCGGACCTTCTTCGCGATGGTCAGGAGCTGTTGCAGGCCGACGGCGCAGAACGCGCCCAGCATGAACAGGGCGCCGTGCGCGAAGTTGACGACGCCCAGGGTCCCGAAGACCAGGGTCAGGCCGAGCGCGATCAGGGCGTAAGCGCCGCCCTTGTCGAGGCCGTTCAAGAGTTGCAGCAGAAAGGCGTCCATTGGCGGGTGCTCATCGCAGCGGCGAGGGCCGAAGCGCGGCGGCGGGGCGCGCGCGGGAGGACATGCCGACCGCCCGGGGGCGGCCGGCATGTCGTGGAAGAAGCGCGCTCAGACCTCGTAGGGCCCGAGCTCGCCGCCGAAGATCGACGGGTCGTAGGTGACCTGCTCCCGCGGAACCTCCTGGACGACCTCGAGGAGGTCGAACTGGCTCTCCGGGTTCTCGTTGCCCTTCACGACCAGCACCTTCTTGAAGCACTGGTGGTCCTCCGCCCGGTAGAGCGTCGGGCCGTTGCCCATGCCGTCGAACTCGAAGCCCTCGAGCGCCCTGATCATCTCCGGCGGGTAGAAGGTCCCCGCCATCTCGCAGGCGTTGGCGTAGAGCAGCGTCTGCACGTAGCAGGTGTGCGCGGCCTGCGACGGCGGGAAGCCGTACTCGGCGCCGAACGACTTGACGAAGGCCTGCGAGGCCTCGTCCTGCAGCGACCAGTTCCAGTTGGTCGTACCGAAGATGCCGGCGACGTTCTTGCCGGCACCCTGCGCCATCAGGCGCGAGTACAGCGGAACGACGATCTCGAAGTTCTTGCCGTTGACCTGCTTGTCCCGAAGGCCGAACTGAACCGCCTGGGTCAGCGAGTTCACCATGTCCTTGCCGTAGTGGTTCAGGATCAGCACGTCGGCGCCCGAATCGAGCACGGGCGTGATGTACTGCGAGAAGTCGCCGGCGCCCAGCGGCGTCCGCACCGCGTTGACCGTCTGCCAGCCGAGGCCCTCGGTGGTGTTCTTGATCGACTCTTCCTGGGTCCAGCCCCAGGTGTAGTCGGCGGTCAGGTGATAGGCGCGGCGATCCGTGCCCATCCGCTCCTTCAGCACCGGGCCGAGCGCGGCGCCCGACATGTAGGCGTTGAAGAAGTGGCGGAAGCCGTAGCGCCGCCGGTCCTTGCCGGTCGTGTCGTTGGAGTGGGTCAGGCCGCACATGAACACGATGCCCATCTCCTGCGCCAGCGACTGCTGCGCGATCGCGGTGCCCGACGAAGAACCGCCGGTGAACATGATCACGCCGTCCTTCTCGATCATCCGCCGGGCCGAGGCGCGGGCGGCGTCAGACTTGGTCTGGGTGTCGCCGGTGACGTACTCGACCTTCTTGCCCAGGATGCCGTTGCCCTTGAGCGAAGAGGGCTCGAGGGTGTTCATCATGCCGCCGTCGCCCTCGCCGTTGAGGTGCTTCACGGCGAGCTGGTAGGCCCGCAGCTCGTCCGCGCCCTCGTCGGCGTAGGGGCCGGTCTGCGGGACGTTGAAGCCGAGCGTGACCGTGCTGGCGTTGCCCGGGTCGTTGCGGAACTCGTTCGCGGCCCACGCGCCACGGACGAAGACCTGCGGCGCAGCGAGTGCCGTGCCGCCGGCGATCGCCGTGCTCTTGAGGAGCGTGCGGCGCCCGATTCTCTTGTCGAAAGCAGACATCTGAGTGTTCTCCCTAATGCGTGAGTGCTCCGCCTGGCTGGATCGGTCTTGTTGGCTTTTGGGTGACCCATACATGCGCGCTCGCCCATTATGTGGGCCGCAGGACAATGGACAACGGATAGTTCCCACGGCTGCAAAGTTTTGTGATTTGATTGGATTCCTGCGCTGTTTGAGTGTAAAGATATTTACAAACCCTGGCGTGCGAGCGGGGTTGGTTGAGCTGTTGAAGGGGCCTGGATGGAGCGGTTTCCGGTCGGCGAGCGCATCCGCGAGCGGCGCAAGGCGCGCGGCCTGACCCAGGCGGCGCTGGCCGCGCGCTCGGGCATCTCGGCGTCCTATCTGAACCTGATCGAGAACGACAAGCGCATGATCGGCGGCGCCCGGCTCAAGCGAATAGCCGAGGCACTCGATGTCGAGCTGTCCCAGATCAGCGGCAACGGCGACTCGGAACTGGCCGCCGAGGTCAGCGAGATCGTGCGCACCCTGGCACCGGTCGATCTGGACGAGGACGCCGTCAAGCTCCTGATCGCGCGCAGCCCCGATTGGGCGCGCGCCTTCGTCGCACTCTACCGCCGCTACCAGGAGGCCTGGCGCACGGTGCTCACCCTGTCCGACCGGCTGAGCCAGGACCCCGCGCTGATGGAGCTCAGCCACGTCGTGCTCAACCAGATCAGCTCGATCCGCTCCTTCGCCGAGATCCTGGCCAACTACCCCGACCTCAGCGAGGGCGAACGCTTGCGCTTCGCCAGCGTCATCGCCGGCCAGAGCGATCGCATCGGAACTAACGCGCGCGAGATGATCAAGGTGCTCGACGGCAGCTCGGAAGTGTCGCGGCCGTCCTCGCCGCACACCGAGGTCGAGGATCTGATCGGTTTTCGCAACAACTACCTGCCCGATCTGGAGGACGCCGCCGAAGAACTCCGGGCGCGGGTCGGTGGCGATTCCGGGCTCACCGCCACCGCCCTCACCGACCTGTTGAGCGGCGAGTACGGGGTCGAAATCCTCATGGCATCCGATGCCGCCCCCGGCGCGTCATGGGCGGGCGACGAACGCCCGGATCGGCCGCTGGTGCTCGACGAATGGGCGCTCGAGCCCGGCAACCGCTTCCGTCTGGCGCGTCGGCTGGTCGAGTTCGAGATGGCGGAACAGCTCGAGCGCCTGATTCGGGACGAGCGCCTGACCAGCGACCGGGCCCGCGCCATGGCCCGCCGCGCGCTGGCCAACTACGGCGCGGGCGCGCTCCTGTTTCCATACGAGCCTTTCTCCGACGCGGTCGAGGAATACCGCTACGACATCGACCGGCTCGGGCTGCGCTTCGGCGGCGACTTCGAGCAGGTGGCGCGCCGCCTGACCACGCTGCGCCGGCCGGGACGGGAGGGCGTGCCCTTCGCCTTTCTGCGCGCCGACCCGGCGGGCAACGTCTCGAACCCGTTCAGCATCCCGGGACTGCGCATGCCGCGCCTGGGCGGCGCCTGCCCGCTGTGGGCGATCTACGGCGCCTTCGCTACGCCCGACCGCACGGTGGCGCAGCTCGCCGAGATGCCCGGCGGCGAACGCTTCCTGTTCGTGGCGCGCCGGATCGCCCGGCGCGCGGCCGCGTTCGGGGGCACGCCCGTCACCTACAGCGTCATGATTGGCTGCGACGTGTTCTACGGAGATCGTATCGTCTACGGGGACGGCTTCGCCTCGGACCGCGACACGCTGGCGACCCCGGTGGGCTTCAACTGCCGGTCGTGCAGTCGCCACGACTGCGGCCAGCGCGCGCAACCCGGGATCGGCTCGGGGCGCTGAGGCGGTTTCGTTCGGCCGGCGCGGGCGGGACATGCATCGCCCACCAGACCGCCCTAACCGGAGAATCGCACTTCGGCTTGCTTTGTGACATAGTAGAAACAGGGAGAGGCGCGGGAGAAGCCGGCAGGAACCGGCGACCGCGCCACGAAACGGGGGCAGATCGGCCCTGTGGGAAACGCGATGAAGCAGGCGAAAATCCTGATCGCCGAGGACGAGCCCTACATCGTCGAATCGCTCAGCTTTCTGCTCGAGCGCGAGGGCTTCGAGGTGTCGGCGGTCGTCGACGGCACGGCGGTGGTCGACCGTGTGATGCGCGAGCGGCCCGACCTGCTCGTGCTGGACATTATGCTGCCCGAGATGAGCGGGTTCGAGATCGTGCGCCGGCTGCGCGAGGGGGCGGAGACCCGGTCGCTGCCGATCCTGGTGCTCACCGCGAAGGGTCAGGAGGCCGACCGCAAGCGGATGACCGACCTGGGCGCCGACGCGTACCTGACCAAGCCGTTCGTCATGCAGGATCTGCTCGACCGTATCCGGGAGCTGCTCGACCCGGTCGCGCCCGCCGGGGCGGGTTACCGATGACGGCGGCGGCGCGGCATGCCTGAGCGACGCCTCCGCGACGCCGCCTTCGTGTTGCCGCTGGCGTGCACGCTCCTGTTCCTGCCGCCCTACATCTCGGTATTCGACCAGGACGTCTCGATCTTCGGCGTGCCCCTGCTGCACGTCTACCTGTTCGGCGTCTGGCTTGCCGCGATCGTCTTGACCGCGGTGCTTTCGCGCCGCCTGGTGCGGAGCATGGACGAGCGCACATCCGATATTGCCCGGGACGACGCCGGGACGGGGTCCCGCGCGGACGACGGGTAGTCCCGTGCTCAGCACCGGCCTGATCTTTTTCGTCGCCGCGCTCTATCTCGGCGGCCTGTTCGTGCTCGCGTTCGTTACCGACCATCGCGCGCAGCGGGGCGGCAGCCGCTTCATCGGCTCGCCCGTGGTCTACACGCTCTCGCTCGCGGTCTACTGCACCTCGTGGACCTTCTTTGGCGCGGTCGGCTCGGCGACGCGCAACGGGCTCGAGTTCCTCACCATCTATCTGGGCCCGACCATCATGCTCATGGGCTGGTGGTTCCTGCTGCGCAAGCTGGTGCGCATCTCGAAGGCGCAGAAGATCACCTCGATCGCCGACTTCCTCTCGGCGCGCTACGGCAAGAGCGAGGGGCTGTCGGCGCTGGTCACGGTGATGGCGCTTCTGGGCGTCACCCCCTACATCGCGCTTCAGCTCAAGGCGGTGGCCGCGGGCTTCGACGCGCTGGGCAGCGCTGGCGCCGAAACCGGATCGCCGCTGCTGTCCGGCGACGGGCTGTTCGCCGACACCGGGTTCTGGGTCGCCGTGTGCATGGCGACCTTCGTCATCCTGTTCGGCACCCGCAACCTGGGCGCGGACGAGCGGCACCCCGGTGTTGTCGCCGCGATCGCGTTCGAGTCGATCGTCAAGTTGTTCAGCCTGGCCGCGGTCGCGGCGTTCGCGACCTACGGCCTGCACGACGGCGTGCGGGACCTATTCGCCAACGCGACCACGCAGGAGGCGGTGCACCGGCTGTTCGGCTTCCAGGAGGGCTTCGAGGCGCGCTGGGTGGCCACGCTGTTCCTGGCCGCCGCAGCGATCGTATGCCTGCCGCGCCAGTTCCAGGTCGCGGTGGTGGAGAACTCGGACGAGCGTCACCTGGCGACCGCGTCGTGGCTGTTCCCGCTCTACATGCTGCTGATCAGCATGTGCGTCATCCCGATCGCGATCAGCGGCATGACGCTGTTGCCGGCGACCGCCAATCCCGACCTCTACGTGCTCGACGTGCCGCTCTCTTCGGGGCAGGGCGGGCTCGCGCTGTTCGCCTTCATCGGTGGGCTGTCGGCGGCGACTTCGATGGTGATCGTGGCCTCGATCGCGCTGTCGATCATGATCTCGAACCATTTGGTGACACCGGTGCTCCTGCGCCTGCCGTTCTTCAACGACCCGGAGGTGCGCAACTTCTCCAAGACGCTGCTGCGCGTTCGGCGGCTGAGCATCGTCGCCATCCTGTCGCTCGGCTTCGCCTACTACGACCATACCGGTACGACGCGCCCGCTCGCCTCGATCGGTCTGATCTCCTTCGCCGGCGCCGCGCAGTTTTTGCCGCTCCTGATCGGCGCGGTCTACTGGAAGGGCGGCACGCGGCTGGGCGCCATGGCCGGACTGGTCGCCGGCTTCGTGCTGTGGGCCTATCTGCTCGTGATCCCCAGCTTCGCCAGCGTGTCCGATCTGTTCGTCGATCTGGTCGAGCACGGGCCCTTCGGCATCGCCTTCCTCAGGCCCGACGCGCTGTTCGGCTTCGCCGGCTGGGACCACCTGGTGCACGGGCTGCTGTGGAGCCTGACCGCGAAC
>CAZMTC010000073.1:0-14313 GCA_964569105.1 uncultured Alphaproteobacteria bacterium
GTCCACCGTCGGTCCTCCATTGCGCGCGATCATGCCCGGATTGCCGATCTCGAACCGTGCGGCCACGGCCGGCGCGATCCTGCTGGGGCTCGCGATCCCGTCGCTGGTCGCCGGCCGCGTTCCGATCGCGGTGGCGATCGCGCTGGGCTCGCTGCTGCTCGCCCAACCGGCTCATGTCCGCGCCGCCCTCGCCGCCGCGCCGCAGCTCCTGCGCCATTCCGTGGCGGTCGCGACGGCGGCGACCCTGGCAATGTGGCTGGTCGGCGCGCTGATCGCCGGCGAAGCCTGGGCGCTGCAGGTCTGGGCCTATGTCGCCGGCTTCCTGGTGCTGGCGTGCTACCTCTACCGCCGGCTGCGCGACGACGAGGCCCTGCGCATCGTGTTCTTCAAGACGATGGTGGCCGGCGGGCTGATCGCGGTGGCGGTGTCGGCGCTCGCGGTGTTCGCGTGGTGGGGATTGCTCAGCCCACTGCGCGGCTCGGACGTGAACAGCTTCTACGAGGCCGGGCAGAAACTGCTGAGTTTCGGCTCGGTGCTGCCGATCCTGTCGGTGGCGGCGATCCACGCCGGGTGGCGGCTGGGCCGGCGCTGGCTGACGGCGAGCCTGCTGGTGCTGCCGATGAGCGCAGGGATCCTGCTCGAGACCGGCGCCACCGCGGGCTGGCTGGGCTACCTGTCGGCGGCGGCGGCGATCGGCATCGGCTGGATGTTGTCGCGGATGCGGCCCTGGCGCGCGCGCGGTGCGGCGGCGGTACTGCTGCTGGCCGGCGCGGCGGTGGCCGGCTGGGTGGTGAGCAACCTGCCGCCGATCCCCTACCATTGCGAGGAGACGGCGATCCCTAGCTGGGCGCTGGACGCGCACCGTCAGGTGATCTGGAGCTTCTCGATCGAGCATGCCGTCGAACGGCCATGGCTGGGCTGGGGCCTCGATTCGGGCGGCGCGGTGCCGGGCGCCAAGGAGATCGTCCCCTGCTTCGGCACCGTGGAGTACGTCCCCTCGCACAGCCACAACTGGATGATCGAGCTGTTTCTCGAGACCGGTGCGCTGGGGCTGGGAGCGGCGGTGGCCGCGCTGGGGCTCTATGCCGCGCATCTGGTCCGCGCCCTGCCCCGGGGCGGCGCAGCGGCGCTGGCGGCGTTGGGCGTCGCCGGAGCGTTCTGGGGCTCCGGGCTGGCCAACTTCTCGATCTGGTCGGCCTGGTGGCACTGGTGCTTCCTGCTGCCCAGCGCCGTTCTCTGGGGCGAGATCTGGCAGCGGCGGCAGGGGGTCCGGCGCTAAGCTCGGCCTCGGTCCAGACGGCTCGGGGCGACCCTGCCCCACAGATCGCGCAGGCCCAGCGCGGCGAAGACGGCGAGGGCCGGCTCGGCGGGCAGGCGGTATTTGGGCGCCGCGATCGGGCCGGACACGGCGAGAACGTAGAGCACCCACAAAGCCAAGAGCGCCAGGCCCCATCGTGCCTCGGGCAAGACACTCCAGCCCGCGGCCAAGCCCCAGAGTTGCAGCGCGCGGACCACGCCGACGCCGGCCACGCCGAGCAACAACAGCCAGGCATAGGCCGCGTTTTCGTTCTCGAACAGGAAGGCGCGGATCTTGTCCAGCTTGGTCTCGCCCGGGGTGTCGTAGAAGCCCGTGCGCGGCAGCGCCGCCACCGGCGCCGCCTGCGTCGAGGCGGGCGCCATCAGGTTGATGGCGGCGCCGATCGTCCACGCCTTGGCGATGGGCACCGGTCCGAGCTCGGCCAGCCGCTCCACGGCCAGCGCGGACTGGGCCCGCGACTGCTCGAACGCGCCGAGCTCTCCGAAATCGGGATGCCGCGCCCGGAGCAGCCGGCTCATCTCCGCCGCCCCCTCGGCATGCGGGGTGCCGTCTTTGGCCTCCATCACCAACGGCACGATCCAGCCGAGCAGGTGGGTGCCGCTCTGCGAGCTCAGCGCGAAGGCGCCGTATTTCGCGTGGTTGTGCGCGGCCAGCCCCAGCAGGGGCGCGGCCACCAGCACGCCCGCGAGCGAGAGATGGGCGAGGCGGACCGCCGCCGACCGACGCCGCCAGAGCGTGGCCGCCGCCAAGAACACCAACACGAAGACCGCCCAGGGCACAATCACCTGACGGGTCATGGCCGCGGCGGCGAGCGCGACGCCGAGCAGCGCCGCGATGCGCCAGTCCGGCCGGTCGTGCCAGCGCAGCGCGGCCCACAACGTCACCGCGGCGAAGGCGGTGAACAGCGTGTCGGTCAGGACATAAGGGCCGATCACCACCATGGTCGGCACCGCCGCGGCGGCCAACCCCGCCCACAGCGTCAGCGCCGGCGCCAGCTGCCGGCCGATCAGCGCCACGACGACGCAGGTGCCGGCGTCGATCGCGCATTGGCTCAGCGCCACCGCGATCGGCGTCGCGCCGCCGGCAACCAGGTGATGCAACGCGACGAAACCGCCATAGAGCGGCATGCGCTCGGTCGCGAAGCCCGGCGGCTCCGTCCCCTCGGCCAGCGCCCGGCCGAGCGCGAGGTAGAGCGAGGAGTCGGCGGTGGACAGGAAGTCCTGCCCGCCCAGCGCCAGGATCAGCGCCAGATAGGCCAGCCGCACCGCCAGGGCGGCGAGGAAGACGACGAGCAGGGGCCGGCCCGTCATCGGGTGGCGCCCTCCTCCTCCCGCTCGAACACGGCGAGCAGGCGGAAAGCCATCAACGGCGCCAGCACGGGCCCGAGCATCCGTTCGAGCGCGAGTACCGGCGGCACCAATGCCCCGGGGATCAACGACCAGCGCCGGAACCCGCCCGAGAGCGGATAGGCGAACAGCGCGAAACGCTCGCCGCGGACCAGGCGCAGCGCCGGCACCCGCGCGGCGAGGCGCGCGCGATCGCGGCCCAGCAGGAGCGTCGGGATCGCCTGGTTCGACTCGTAGGGGTCGCGGCCGGGGTCCGGCTCGCCCGGGGCCAGCGGATCGGCGGTCATGTCGACGGGCTCGGGGTGGAAATGGCGGTAGAAGATCCCCGACACCGGCGTGATCGCCGGTTCGGCCGTCACCAGCCGGCCGCCGGGGCGCAGAACCCGCGCGGCGTCCTCGAGGAAGCGCAGCGGCCGGTCGAGATGGTGCAGGACGTCGAACATCACGACATTGTCGAAGGCGGCGTCGGCGAAGGGCAGCCGGTGCGCGTCGCACACCGCGTCGAGCCAGGGCGCGAACTGCACGTCGGTGGAGACGACGTCGGGCGCGAAGTCCTTGAAGTTGCCCGAGCCGCCGCCGATCTCGAGCGTCCGCCCACGCCGGCAGGCGGCAGCGATGCGCCGGTAGACGTCCGCGTAGACCGCGCGCAGCGCCGGCTTGCGCATCCAGGCTTCGCGATAGGCGGCGAGCGCGTCGGCCCCGTCCGCGCCCGGCGCCATCAGAACGCCTTGAGCTTGAAGAAGGCGAACACGACCATGCGGATCAGGAGCCAGCCGTGGGAGAAGCGCGAGATCTGCGTCTCGCCGTAGTCGCGCGCGCGGTAGCGGATCGGGATCTCGACCACCTTCAGGTTCAGCTTGGAGGCGCCGAAGATCAGGTCGAAGTCGCCGAACGGGTCGAAATCGCCGAAATAGGCGCGGTTGGCGACGATGCGGCGATAGTGGTGGCGGCGCAGCACCTTGGTGCCGCACAGCGTGTCGGTGAAACGCTGGTTGAGCAGCCAGGTGAACAGCCAGGAGAACACCGTGTTGGCGACGAGGTTGAGGAACCGCATCGCCTGGCTCTCCATCGGATAGACGAGGCGCGAGCCGTTGATGTACTCGCCCCGGCCCGAGACGATGGCCCGGTAGAATTTGGGGAGGTCCTCGGGCGGCACGGTGAGGTCGCCGTCGAGGATGACGAGGACGTCGCCGCGGGCCATGTCGAAGCCCTTGCGCACGGCATCGCCCTTGCCCTTGCCGTCCTGCACCGTGACCTTGATGTCGCGGCCCGGATGGGCGGCGATGACGCGGTGGATCTCGTCGAGCGTGCCGTCGGCGCTGTGGCCCTCGACGAACAGGATCTCCAGGTCGCCGCAGAACTTCGGCAGGCGTTCGACCGCCGGCTCGACGTTGCCCCGCTCGTTGCGGCACGGGATCAGAACCGTGCAGGACAGCTCGCCCAGCGGCTCCGCGGGTTCCGGCCGCGCGACCAGATAATTGCGCAGGCAGAAGCGGCGGAACAGCGGCAGGGTGCCGACGAAGCGGTTGACCAACGGGCCGAGGCCGAGCAGCCGGCGCGGCAGGAGCTGGCGCCATTCGCGCTTGATCGGCTCGAAGCCGGCGAGCTGGAGCAGGTTGGCGATGTCCGCGGTGGACAGGAAGTTCTGCGGCGGCTGCGGCATCTTGAGGCCCAGCGCCTCGCCGAGCTTGAGCAGCGGGTGCCAGAAATAGGCGTAGTAGGCGACGATCACCCGCGTCTCGCGCGAGCACAGCGGGCGGATCGCCTCGAGCGTCGCCTGGCAGTCGTCGAGCGCGCCGATCGTGTCGGACAGGACGATCACGTCGAACGGCCCGTCGAGGGCGGCGAGCGTGGCCGGGTCCTCGACGTCGCCGAGATGGAATTCGAGCTCGGGATGCCGGGCGCGGGCCTGGTCGACCATGGCCGGGGCGAAGTCGACGCCGACGCCGTGGGACGGCCGCAGCGCGGCGAGCAGGTCGCCGGTACCGCAGCCGAGGTCGAGCACGCGCAGCCCCTCGGGCACGAGGAACCGCATGTAGCGGCGATCCTCGTCGTAGTAGTAGCGGTTGCGCGCGATCCAGCGGTCGCGCTCGGGTGCGATGCGCTCGGCCCAGGTGCGGATGCGCTCCTTGCGGGGCGATTGGCCGGGCTCGCGCGCGGGCGCCGCCGGCGGCTCGGTGCTGGAGTCCGTGCCTGTCACGGTCAGTCCGCCGACGGGGTGACGGGGGAGCGCAGCGGGTCGCCGGCGGGACGGCGCGAGCCCGAGGCCAGCCAGACCGCGCCGCCGAGCACGCCCACCGCCAGAATCGCTAGGCCGAACAGGACCGACAAGGCCAGCGCCTTGGCGGCCGGCACGCCGATCAGGCCGAACAGCGTCACCATCGCGCCTTCGCGCAGGCCCCAGCCGGCGATGCTGATGGGCAGGACCGAGACCAGCAGCACCAGCGGCACCAGCAGCATGCAGTCGACCCAGCCGACTTCGATGTCGAGCCCGCGCGCGATGACCAGCACCGCGAGCGACGCTCCCAGATGGATCAGCACCGACAGGCCGACGACCGGCGCCGCATGGCGCGGCGCGAGCAGGACCGCGCGGGCATCGGCCGACAGCCGCGCCGCCGCCGCGAACAGGCGCCAGCGCAGCAGCGCCGCGGGCATGCGGTCGAGCACCATCAGCAGCGCGAGCCCGGCGAAGCCGGCGACGATGATCAGCACGAGGACGGCGCGCACCTCCGCGCCGCCGTGGAGCGCGAACAGGTAGGGCGCGCCCACGGCCACGATCAGCAGGAGCGCGCCGAGCGCCACCAGCCGGTCGAGCAGCACGCTGTTGACCGCGGCCGCCAGCGGCAGCCCGTCCTGGCGCGCGCGCCACATGCGCATGGCGTCGCCGCCGATCGACGAGGGCAGCGCCTGGTTGAAGAACAGCCCGACGAACACGGCCTTGAGCGCGGGGACGAAGCCATAGGCACCGCCGATGGCGCGCACGACCGCCGACCAGCGCACGGCCTGCACCGCGGCGAGTGCAATGAGCGCCGCCACGGCCACGGCCATGGCAGCGGGCGCGACCGACAGAAGCTGCGCGCCGAGCTCCTCGATGTCGACGCCGCGAAACACCAGCCACAGCAGCGCGGCCGACACGGCGACCTTGGCGATTGTCTTGTACATGGAGCCTTCCGCCGGGGAGGTGCGCGCACCCGTAAGCGCCGGTCTGTTGAATATCAAATGGCCGCCATCGGCGACAAGTCGGGCACGGCACCGCACGGTCGTTGCCGGGATCGCCCGCGCTCGGCTAAGGTCCGCCGCACGGCGGCCCCCGGGCGTCCTTTGCCAACCACGCGACCCACGGCGATGCACACGATCCTGGTCACCGGCGGAGCCGGGTTCATCGGCAGCTGCTTCGTGCGCATGGCGCTCGAGCGGGGCCTGAGCGTCGTGACGCTCGACGCACTGACCTACGCCGGCAACAGGACCAATCTCGACGGACTGCCTGGCGCCGAGCGGCACATCTTCGTTGAGGGTGACATCTGCGAGAAGCCGCTGGTGGCGCGGCTCCTAGCTGAGCACCGGCCCCATGCGTTGGTCAACTTCGCCGCCGAGAGTCATGTCGACCGCTCGATCGACGGCCCCGACGCCTTCGTGCGCATCAACATCGACGGCGCCTTCGTGCTGCTCGAGGCGGCGCGGGCGTACTGGGGCGACACCGGCATAGGCGACGGCTTCCGATTGCTGCACGTCTCGACCGACGAGGTCTACGGCTCCACCGAGGGCGGGCTTTGTGACGAGAACGCGCCCTACCGGCCCAGCTCGCCCTACGCGGCGTCCAAGGCGGCGGCCGACCATCTGGTACGCGCCTACAACCGCACCTACGGGCTGCCGACGCTGATCACCAACTGCGGCAACAATTACGGCCCGCGCCAGTTCCCGGAGAAGCTGATCCCGCACATGATCCTGAGCGCGCTGGCCGGAAAGCCTCTGCCGGTCTACGGCGACGGGCGCAACGTGCGCGACTGGATCTTCGTCGAGGACCATTGCGATGCACTGCTGCGCGTGCTCGAGGCCGGTGTACCGGGCGCGACATACAATGTCGGCGCGGGCGACCGGCGTGAGAACATCGAAATCGTGCGCCTTCTGTGCGCGGCGCTGGACGAGGCGGCGCCGCGGCCCGAGGGGTCGTACGCGGAGCTGATTGCATTCGTCGAGGACCGCCCGGGGCACGACCGTCGCTACGCGCTGGATGCAAGCCGTATCGCGGACGAGTTGGGTTGGCGGCCTACGGTCGGCTTCGAGGAGGGCATGGCGCGCACGGTGGCGTGGTACCTGGAGAACCGCGACTGGTGGCAGGCGCTGCTCGACCGCGGCTACCGCGCCGAGCGCATCGGGCTGGCGCGGGCGCTGCCATGAGCCGCAAGGGGATCGTCCTGGCCGGCGGCGCGGGCACCCGGCTCTACCCGCTGACGCGCGGCACGTCGAAGCAGCTCATGCCGGTCTACGACAAGCCGTTGATCTACTACCCGCTGTCGGTGCTGATGCTGGCCGACATCGCCGAGGTGTTGGTGATCTCGACGCCGCACGACCTGCCGCGCTTCCAGGAGTTGCTGGGCGACGGCGCGGACTTCGGCATGTCGATCCGCTACGCCGAGCAGCCCAGCCCCGAGGGGCTGGCGCAGGCCTTCGTGATCGGCACGGACTTCATCGGCAACGACCCGGCGGCGCTGATCCTGGGCGACAACATCTTCTACGGCCAGGGACTGACCGACCGGCTTGTCCGGGCGGGCGGCCGCAGCGCAGGCGCCACCGTATTCGGCTACCAGGTGCAGGACCCGCGCGCCTACGGCGTAGTCGAGCTCGACGCCGAGGGCCGGCCGGTGGCGATCGAGGAGAAGCCGGAGCGGCCGCGTTCCGACCTCGCCGTCACCGGCCTCTATTTCTACGACAACGACGTGGTCGCAATCGCACGGGATCTCCGGCCGTCGGCGCGCGGCGAGTACGAGATCACCGACGTCAACCGCGCCTATCTGGAGCGCGGTGATCTCGCGGTGGAGATCCTGGGCCGGGGCTTCGCCTGGCTCGACACCGGGACGCACGACTCGCTGCTCGACGCCGCCAACTACATCGCCACGATCGAGCGGCGCCAGGGCATGAAGGTCGCCTGCCTGGAGGAGATCGCCTGGCGCAAGGGCTGGATCGGCGACGACCACCTCATGCGCCTGGCCGAGCCACTGGCCAAGACCGGCTACGGGCGGTACCTGCTGCGCCTGCTGGACCGGAGGGGCTAGCCGTGGAGGTTGGCGAGACGGAGCTGCCCGGTGTGCTGGTCGTCGAGCCTCGCGTGTTCGGCGACGCGCGCGGCTTCTTCCTGGAAACCCACAGCCGCGAGCGCTACGCCGCGCACGGCATCGGACCCGACTTCGTGCAGGACAACCATTCGCGCTCGACACGCGGCGTGCTGCGCGGGCTGCATTTCCAGGAGCCGCAGGCGCAGGGCAAGCTGGTGCAGGCGGCGCGCGGGACGATCTTCGACGTGGCGGTGGACGTGCGCCGGGGCTCGCCCAAATTCGGGCGCTGGATCGGCGTCGAGCTGAGCGACGAGAATCACCGCCAGCTCTGGGTGCCGCCCGGGTTCGCGCACGGCTTCCTCACCCTCTCCGAGACCGCGGACGTGCTCTACAAGTGCACCGCATATTACGCGCCCGACTGCGAGCGCGCGGTGCGATGGGACGACCCGGCGATCGGCATCGACTGGCCGGATGTCGGACGGGAGCCCATGCTGTCGGCGCGCGACGCGGCGGCGCCGCTGCTGGCAGAATGCGCCGGCCTGCCGGCTCACGAGGACTAGGCGATGCGAATCCTGCTCACCGGGCGCACGGGACAGCTCGGCACGGCGCTGGCGCCGGCACTGGCCGAGCTGGGCGAGGTTTGGGCGCCGAGCCGGGCGGAGCTGGAACTGACCGACGGCGCGGCGGTCGACCGAGCGGTGACCGAGATCCGGCCCGACCTGATCGTCAACGCCGCCGCCTACACCGCCGTCGACAGGGCCGAGACGGAGCCGGAACTCGCGCACGCGGTCAACGCCGAAGCGCCGGGACGGCTGGCGCGAGCGGCGGCCGTCGCCGGAGCCAAGCTGGTCCACTACTCCACCGACTACGTGTTCGACGGCGAGGCGACGGCGCCCTACCGCGAGGATGCCCCGACCGCCCCGGTGAACGCGTACGGTCGCTCGAAGCTCGCGGGGGAGCGCGCGGTGGCCGGCGCAGGGGCGGTGCACCTGATCCTGCGCACGAGCTGGCTGTACGGCCCCGAAGGGCGCAACTTCCTGACCACCATGCTGCGACTGGGCGGCGAGCGCGATGCGCTGCGCGTGGTGGCCGACCAGCTCGGCAGCCCGACCAGCACGCTGGCCTTGGCCGAGGCGACCCGGATGCTGTTGGCACGCGGCGCGAACGACCTGGACGGTCTGTTCGCGCGCGCGGGCGGCGTGCTGCACGCCGCCTGCCGCGGGTCGACGAGCTGGCACGGCTTCGCCGAGGCGATCTTCGACGGGGCGCGTGGGCGCGGCGCCACCCTGGCGGTGCGCAAGGTCGAGGCGATCCCGAGCGCGGAGTACCCCACCCCGGCGCGGCGGCCGCGCTACTCGGTGCTCCACCCCGGCCGGCTCGAGGCGGTCGCCGGGCACGCGATGCCGGACTGGCGCGCGGCGCTGGACGAGGTGCTGGATGCGGCGCCGTGCGTCACGGCGGCGCAGGGGCGCCAAGGTCATTGAAAGGGCGACCGGTTGCTGGAACACTCCGCGGCGATGCCCGACGCCCCGACCACCGCCGACATCTTCGACTACGACCGGTTCGAGCGCTTCGCACGCGACAGCCGAACCTCGTTCATGGACGCGCGCCCTTTCCCCCACACGGTCATCGACGACTTCCTGCCGGCCGAGGTGGCCGACCGGGTGCTCGACGAGTTCACCGAAACCATGGGCGGCTGGACCCACTACAATCACTTCAATGAAAACAAGCTGGCGATCACCGAGCTCGAACGAATGGGGCCGGTGACGCAGCAGGTGATGGCGGCGCTGCAGTCCGAGCGGTTCATCGCCGCGGTGGGCGAGCTGTCCGGCATCGACGGGCTGATCCCCGACCCGCACCTTGACGGTGCCGGGCTGCACCGCATCGACCGCGGTGGCTTTCTCAACGTGCACACCGATTTCCTGTCGCACACGGTCAACCGGCACTGGAGCCGGCAGATCAACCTGCTGCTTTACCTCAACAAAGGCTGGCGCGAGGAGTGGGACGGGAACCTCGAGCTGTGGGACGGCGACATGACCCGCTGCGAGCGCTCGGTCGTGCCGTCGTTCAATCGTTGCGTCATCTTCCACACGCGCGAGCGCTCGTTTCACGGCCATCCGCACAAGTTGGCCTGCCCCGAGGGCGAGTACCGCAAGTCGATCGCGCTCTACTATTTCCGCGACGAGGGCACGACGCGACGGCTGATCCCGACCAACTACCGCGCGCGCCCCGAGGACGGACCCGTCAAGCGCGCGCTGATCGCCGCCGACCGGCTGGCGCTGCGCGGCTACTCATTCCTGAAACGGTATGCCGGGCTGCGCGACGGCACGGTCGGGCGCATCCTGCGGCGGCTGTAGGACGCCGGCCCGCTACTCCGCCGCCTGGCACGCGGTGGCACGGGCGTGGCTTTCCTCACGGGCCCGGTCGAGCAAATGGGCGAGCGAGGGCAGCGGACGGGCGACGATCAGCATCTGGTAGCTGAACACCCCGCGCATGAGTCGGATCAGGCCTTTGTTGAGCGCGAACAGGGCGCGGGCGGCCCAGCCCTCGCCCAACGCCAGCGGGAAGGGCGCGGGGATACCCTCGACCCGGTCGATACGGAAGCCCGCCTGTTCGAACATCCGGATCAGGCTCTCGAAGGTGAACAGGCGCGAATGGGTCAGGTCCAGGATACCGCGCTTGCCGTAGTTGAACTGGCCGATCAACAGCATCAGCCGCGCGACGATAAAACCGATATTGCCCGAGCTGACGATGAACCGGCAGTCGGGATTGCGACGCGCGGCGTAGTAGAGCGCCTCGACAAAATCTTCTGGCGATTGCACGTGCTCGACCACGTCGAGCAGCAGCACGGCGTTGTAGTCGGTCAGGTAGACCGGGAAGTCCGGGTCGTTGAGGTCGTGCTGCACGAAGCCGTCGATGCCCACCTCTTCCGGGTCCAGCGGATGCCGGTCGACGCCGGTGACGGTGCAGCCCTGCTGCTTGAGCGCGCGCGCCGTGTGGCCGCCGCCGCAGCCGACGTCGACCACGCGCGCGCCGGGCTCGACCAACGCCAGCGTGCGGCTGTGCGGGCTGGGGAAGTCGAGCTTGGATTCGTAGTGCGCGACGCCGTCGGGCACGACGTCGAAATGGCGGCAGTAGAAGATGCCGTAGCGCTGGACCCGCGCCAGGAAGGTGGCCTTGGCCACGTCCCAGGCGTAGCGCCAGCCGTTCACGTGGCAGATCTCGTCGCCGTAATAGGTCGGGATCGGCAGCTCCTCGATGCGCAGCCCGGCGAACAGGAGCTGGACGATGATCTCGGTATCGAAGTGGAAGACGTTGGCGTTGAGGTGGAACGGGACCTTCCTGAGCGCGTCGACCGAGTAGAGCCGATAGCCGGAATGGAACTCGGACAGGTCGGCGCCGAGCATCCGGTTCTGGTAGCCGGTCAGGATCCTGTTGCCGAGATACTTGTAGAGCGGCATCCCTCCCGCGCGGGCCGCGCCGGCGGAGAGCATGCGCGAGCCGAACACGGCGTCAGCCTCGCCGTCGATCAAAGGCTGGAGCAGGTCGGGCAGGCACTCGGGCGCGTACTGGCCGTCGCCGTGAAGCAGCGCGACGTGGTCGAAGCCCTTCTCGATCGCGTAGTGGAAGCCGATCTTCTGGTTGCCGCCGTAGCCCTGATTCACAGGGTTGAACAGGACGGTGAGCTTGAACGGCAAGTCGGCGGCGCGGCGCACGGCCTCGCCGCGCTCGAAGGTGTCGTCCTGCGAGGCATCGTCGATGATCAGGATCTCGGTGTCGTAGCGCTGCAGCTCCGCCGGAATTCGGCTGAGCACGCCCTCGATCGTCGTCTCGGCATTGTAGGCGACGATGAAAATCAGCACGCGGGGCTTGCGCCCACGGCCGCCGGCGCGCTGAGCCGATTTGCCGGCGCTCTTCGATGTCCTGGTCACGATCCCTCCGGGGGCGCCTTTGCGCTTCGCCGCAGGCCGGACCTTAGCCGGGCGTGCCACAGACCGTCCAGCCCGTAGAGCGCGAGCAGGATCAGCGCCGGGTCGATGGGCAGGCGGTAGCGCGAGTTGGCGACGAACAGGTGCACCAACGCGAAATAGGCGACGACCGCGACCACGGTCAGCAGCACCGCCCAGTGCCGCCGCCGGACCAGCACCGCCAGCCCGGCAAGCCCCAGCCCGCGCAGCGCCAGCACGTAGACGAACCCGGCGACGGTCAGAACGGTGGCCATGGGCGCGGCCCCGGCCAGCGCGCGCAGACCGGCGTCGAGATAGCTGTCCGCGTCGCCGGCCTGGAACACGGCGAAGGGCGTGCGTTCGTTGAGCGCGAGGATGTTGAGCAAATTGCTCACCCCCGGGATGGCGAAGAACTGCGCCCAGGCCCAGACGTAGGATTCGGCCCAGGCCGACACCGGATAGGTCGGATAGCGGCGGGCAGCGTCGTCGACCAACGCCTGGTCCTGCGGCATGGCGCCGGCACCCTCGGGAAGGGCCGCGAGTACCTCGGCGCGGCGCTCCGCGCCCCAGTCCTCGGCCTGCGCGAGGGTCCGGTCTGCATGGTACATCTCGAGATAGACCAGATTGTCCCACAGGAAGGCGGCGCGCAGGCGCGCGGTGGAGAGCTGGAAGCCCTCCCCCGCCGCGGCGTTGTGCGCCATCCAGGGCAGCGCCAGGGCGAGCGCGATCGCCGTCGCCGCGATGCCGTGCCGAAGGTGCCGGAACCAGCCCGACCGGCCCTCGGCCAGCACGCCGAGCAGCAGCAGTGCCACCGGCAGCGCGTAGAGCAGGTAGACGCCGGTCGCGCGGGTCAGGAGGCCCAGCCCGAACAGCAGCCCCGCCAGCACGGCGAACCGCCAGTGAGGCGCCAACGCGTAGCGGATGACGGCCCAGAAGGCGCCGGTGATCAGGAAGGCGTAGAGCGTGTCGCTCTGCACCAGGTGGGCGGTGCCCAGCGCCGAGGGGTTGAACACCACCAGCGCCAGGGCGAGGTCGGCCCAGCGCGGCAGCAACTCGGCGGTGAGCGAGCGCGCCAGCCAGCCGGTGGCGAACAGCAGCGCGGCCTGGGCGACGACCAGCGGCACGAACCCGCCGCCGCCGATCCAGGTGAACAGCGCCAGGAACGCCGGGTAGAGCGGTTGGCGGAAGGTCTGGAGCGTCCCGGGGTCGTCGGGCTCGACGAAATAGCCGTGCTCGAGCAGGCCCAGGGCGGGGCGCAGCCAGCTCTCGGCGTCGGCGCCGTGGAGCGAGGCCGCGTCGGGCTCGGCCGCCACGATCAGCCCCAAATTGACCATAACGAAGCCGATGCCGATGCCGACCGCCCAGGGCGTGTCGCCGGGCACCCCATTACTTGCCGTCGCGGCGGCGGTCACGTCAGATAGCCGGCGTCGGGCCGCACCGCGCCGGAGGCGATGCGCGCGCGCCACCACTCGACCGTGCGCGCGAGCCCATCGCGCAGGTCGACCTGCGGCCGCCAGCCGGTGGCGTCGGTGAGCCGCGAATGGTCGGCGAGCAGCGCGCGCACCTCGGAGTGCGCGGGCCGCATGCGCGCCGCGTCGCTCTCGACCGGCTTGTTGACGCCGGTGATCTCGCGCACGGCCTCGACCATCTCGCCGATCGTGACCGCGGTGCCGGTGCCGCCGTTGTAGGGCACCCCGTACTCGATGCGCTCGGCACAGCCGGCGGCCGTGAAGGCGGCCACCGTGTCGGCGACATAGGTGAAGTCGCGCCGCGGGCCGAGGTCGCCCAGGCGGATGGCTTCGCAGTTCGGGTCGAGCGCCTGGCGGATCACGGTCGGGATCACCGCCCGCTCGCTCTGGCGCGGCCCATAGGTATTGAACGGGCGCAGCGTGACCACGGGCAGGTCGAACGACCGGGCATAGGCTTCGGCCATCATGTCGGCGCCGATCTTGGACGCCGAGTAGGGCGACTGGCCCTGCAGCGGATGGCTCTCGTCGATCGGCTCGCGCAGGGCGGTGCCGTAGACCTCGCTGGTCGAGGTATGGACGACGCGCGCCACCCCGGCCTCGCGCGCGGCCTCGAGCAGGTTGAGCGTGCCGGTGACGTTGGTGTCGACGTAGGACTGCGCCGCGGCGTAGGAGTGCGGGATGGCGATCAGCGCGGCGAGGTGGAACACCACCTCGTGCCCGGCGACAAGGCGCCGCATGTAGCCAGCGTCGCGCACGTCGCCGCGCTCGATCCGCATCGCCGCGCGCGTCTCGGGCGCCAGCGTGTCGAGCCAGCCGGCGGCACCGAAGGCGTCGTAGAGAGCCAGCGCCGTGACCTCGGCCCCCGCCGCCGCCAGCGCCTCGGCGAGGTGCGAGCCGATGAAGCCGTCGGCCCCGGTGACGAGGACGCGGCGGCCCTTCAGCGCTGCCCCATGGCGATCG
>CAZMTC010000074.1:0-14155 GCA_964569105.1 uncultured Alphaproteobacteria bacterium
TCGACCCCGCGCTGGTCGAGCGCGAGCGCGAGGTGCTGTCCGAGCAGGCGCGCGCCTCGGGCAAGCCCGAGGAGATCATTGCCAAGATGGTCGAGGGTCGGCTGCGCAAGTTCTACGAGGAGGTCGTGCTGCTCGAGCAGACCTACGTGATCGACGGCGAGAACACGGTGGGCGAGGCGGTTGAGGCCGCGGCCAAGGACATCGGCTCGCAGGTCACGGTTGCGGGCTTCGTCCGCTACGGCCTGGGCGAGGGCATCGAGCGCAAGGAAGAGGACTTCGCGGCCGAGGTCGCCCAGCTCGCGGGCTGATCGCGCGGCGGGGATCGCTCAGGGACGAGGGAAGGGGCAAACGATGACGAACCCCCCCAGCTATCGCCGGGTTCTCCTCAAGGTGTCCGGCGAGGCGTTGCTGGGGGAGGCCGACTACGGCATCGACCCGCTTACCCTCGACCGCATAGCCGGCGAGGTCGAGGATGTCAGCGCGCTGGGCGTCCAGGTCTGCCTCGTGATCGGCGGCGGCAACATCTTCCGTGGCTTGAAGGGGACGGCGAGCGGGATCGAGCGGGCAACCGGCGACTATATGGGCATGCTGGCGACGGTGATGAACTCGCTGGCCATGCAGAGCTCGCTCGAGCGCCGCGGGTTGCAGACCCGCGTCCTGTCCGCCATCCCGATGGCCACCGTGTGCGAGCCCTATATCCGGCGCCGGGCCATCCGCCACATGGAGAAGGGGCGTGTGGTGATATTTGCCGCGGGCACAGGCAACCCTTTTTTCACGACCGACACGGCGGCGGCGCTGCGCGCGTCTGAGATGAACTGCGACCTGCTGCTGAAGGGCACCAAGGTCGATGGCGTGTACTCGGCCGACCCGGCTGAATTTAAAGACGCCAGGAGATACGATACACTGACCTATCGTGACGTTCTGGCCAACGACCTAAAGGTCATGGACGCCTCCGCCATCGCTCTCGCGCGGGAGAACGGGATCCCTGTGATGGTGTTCTCGATCCGCGACTCCGGTGCCTTCGCGCAAGTGGTCCGAGGGGGCGGCCGCTATACGATCATCGAAGAATAGGGGAACGGGAGGGCGCGACGGTGGCTGAGCCGAAGATCAAAGACCTGCGGCGGCGCATGAAGGGCGCGGTCGACGTGCTCCATCAGGAATTCGCGGGTCTGCGTACCGGACGCGCCCACACCAGCCTTCTCGAACCGATCACCGTCGAGGCCTACGGTTCACAGATGCCGCTGAACCAGGTCGGCACGGTGGGCGCGCCCGAGCCGCGCCTGCTCACCGTCCAGGTGTGGGACAAGAGCCTGGTCAAGGCGGTCGAAAAGGCGATCCGCGATTCGGACCTGGGCCTCAATCCGCAGGTGGACGGCACGCTGGTGCGGGTCCCCGTGCCTGAACTGACCGAGGAGCGCCGTCGGGAGATGGCCAAAATTGCCGCCAAGTATGCGGAGCAGGCGAAGGTCTCGATACGCAACGTCCGTCGCGACGGCATGGACGATCTCAAGAAGATGGAAAAGGACGGCGAGATATCGCAGGACGAGCATCACGCCTGGGCCGAGGATATCCAGAAGATGACCGACGAGCACATACAGATGGTCGACGAAGCGGCCCAGACCAAGGAAAAGGAGATCATGCAAGTCTGATGGTGGCGCTGCCGTCCCATTCCCAGGAGGCGCCCGCGCCCGCGCACGTCGCCATCATCATGGATGGCAATGGGCGCTGGGCAAAGGCTCGTGGCTTGCCGCGCACGGAAGGCCATCGGCGCGGTATCGATGCTGCACGCAACGTCGTGCAAGCGGCGGCCAACCTCGGCATCGGGCACCTCACCCTCTATGGCTTTTCGACCGAGAACTGGAAGCGGCCCAAGGCCGAGGTCGACGATTTGATGGGCCTGTTGCGCTACTACCTGCGCTCCGAAGCCGCGACGCTGGACCGCAACGGCGTTCGGCTGAAGGTCATCGGCGACCGCACGCGTCTCGCGCCCGATCTGGTCAAGCTGATAACCGATGTCGAGACGAAAACCAGGGATAACGTCAAGCTCACGCTGGTCATCGCACTTAGCTACGGCAGCCGGCACGAGATCATCGACGCGGTTCGCTCGCTCGCAGCCGCGGCGCGCGACGGGACGCTCGATCCCCACGACATCGACGAGGCGGCGGTCAATGCGCGCCTCGCCACCGCGGGGATCCCCGATCCCGACCTCGTGATCCGCACCAGCGGCGAGCAGCGCCTGTCCAACTTCCTGCTGTGGCAGTGCGCCTATTCCGAATTGATGTTCGTCGACACCTACTGGCCCGATTTCGGCGAGGACGATCTGGCCGACGCCGTGCGCGAGTTCCAGCGTCGCGAGCGCCGGTACGGCGCGGCGGGCGTCTGACCCGAGTGGCACGTTGCTGCTGACCCGTGTTCTGTCCTCCCTCGGCCTGCTGCTGCCCGGAGTGGGGGCGGTCTATCTGGGCGGCGCGTTCTTCCAGGGAGTGATTGCACTATGTGCGGCGGTGCTGGTCTGGGAGTGGCTGTCGCTCTGCCGTGCGCCGCGCCCCGGTGCAGCCGCGACGGTGCTTGTCGCCTTCATGCTGGGTGCCGTCCTCTGCGCCGCCGTGGCGGCCTGGTCGTGGGCGCTCGGCCTCGTGGCCGGGGGAACCGCTGCCACGGCGTTCGTGGCGCGCCTGGAACGCCGGTCCCACCCGGCGTGGATCGGCGCGGGCGCGCTCTATATCGGCTTCCCCGCGTTGGCACTGATCTGGCTGCGCGACGATCCGGTTCACGGGCTGTCGACCGTTTCGTGGCTGCTGGCAACCGTTGTGGCGACCGACATCGGAGGTTATGTGGTCGGCAAGACAGTGGGCGGCCCCCGCCTCGCTCCGGTGATCAGTCCGCGCAAGACTTGGGCCGGCGTCGCAGGCGGGTTCGCCTTCGCGGCAGCCGTCGGCGCTGTTTCGGCGCTGTTTACCGGGTCGCTTGCGGTGTTGCCGTTCGTGGCGGCGAGCGTGTGCGTCTCGGCGGTAGCCCAGGGGGGCGATCTGTTGGAAAGCGCCTTCAAGCGTCATTTCGGGGTCAAGGACACTAGTGCTATCATCCCCGGACATGGGGGGCTGTTTGATCGCGTCGACGGGCTGATCGCGGCGTCCGTTGGTGTGGCTGCTTTGCGGCTCGTTTCAGGTGGGAGCATATTTGCATGGCTATGACGGCACCTACGCTACGCGACACGCCCGCCCACGCGAGCGTCGGCGCGCCCAAGCGACTGACGGTGCTGGGATCAACGGGCTCGATCGGCTGCTCGACCCTCGACATCGTCGAGCGCGAGCCCGATCGATTCGTGGTCGAAGTGCTGACCGCCAACTCCAATGTCGCAGCGCTTGCGGAACAGGCGCGTCGAGTGCACCCGCGCCTTGCGGTCGTGGCCGATGCCAACGCCTACGGTGCGCTCAGGGAGGCGCTGTCCGGCACCGGGATCGAGGTCGCGGCCGGCGCCGAGGCGCTGGCCGAGGCGGCTTCCCGGCCGGTCGACTTCGTCATGGCCGGGATCGTCGGTGCCGCGGGTTTGGCCCCCACGCTCGCCGCGGTGCGCCAAGGCGCCGTGGTCGGCCTCGCCAACAAGGAGACGCTGGTGTGCGCCGGCGATTTGGTGCTCAACGAGATCGAGCCTTGCGGCGCAACGCTACTGCCCGTCGATTCGGAGCACAACGCCGTCTTTCAGTGCTTCGAGTTCGACCATCGGGATCAGGTCCAGCGCATCATCCTGACCGCCTCGGGCGGCCCCTTTCGCACCGCGTCGGTGCGGGACATGGCGGCGGTCACACCCGAGCAGGCGGTCGACCATCCGAACTGGAGCATGGGCGCCAAGATCTCGGTCGATTCGGCCACCATGATGAACAAGGGCCTCGAGATCATCGAGGCTTTCTATCTGTTCCCGCTACCCGAGGAGCGGATCGATGTCGTCGTCCATCCGCAGTCGGTGATCCACTCGATGGTCGAATATGTCGATGGCTCGGTGCTCGCGCAGCTCGGCACGCCGGACATGCGCACGCCTATCGCCTACGCGCTCGGCTGGCCCGACCGTATCGCGGCACCGTCGCCGCGACTCGACTTCGCGCAGGTCCGTGAGCTCACCTTCGAGGAGCCCGACATGGTGCGCTTCCCGGCCCTGCATCTGGCGCGCGAGGCGCTGCGCGCCGGCGGGTCGGCGCCCACGGTGCTCAACGCGGCCAACGAGGTCGCCGTGCAGGCGTTCCTGGAGCGGCGGGTCGGTTTTCTCGACATCGCGGGCATTGTCGAGGAGGTTCTCGGCCGCGTGCCGCAGCGCGATATCACCAGCCTCGACGACGTTCTCGAGACCGACGACATGGCGCGGCGCGAGGCCGAGCGTATATCCGGCGCGGCGTGCCGCGCCCACTGACCCGGGCCACTGGCAAGGTACATGGAACTTTTCGCGGGCATCTGGGACTACATCGTCCCGTTCATGCTGGTCCTGACCGTCCTCGTCTACGTGCACGAGATGGGCCACTATCTCGTGGCACGCTGGAACGGCGTCCGGGTCGAGACGTTTTCCATCGGCTTCGGTCCGGAGCTGTTCGGACGCACCGACAAGGCCGGCACGCGCTGGAAGTTCTCGGCCATCCCTTTGGGCGGCTACGTCAAGATGTTCGGCGACGCCAACGCGGCCAGTGCGGGCGGTGCCACCGAGGGGATGACTGCCGAGGAACGCAGGGTCTCGTTCATCGGCAAGAAGCTGTGGCAGCGCGCGGCGATCGTCTTCGCGGGCCCGTTCGCCAACTTCCTGTTCGCCATCCTGGCGCTCGCCGTGCTCCTGGTGGCGGTGGGCCAGCCCTTTACCCCGGTCACGGTCGGCAGTGTCGAGGAAGGCGGGCCGGCGGCCCAGGCGGGACTCAAGCCGGCCGACAAAATCCTGCGGATCGACGGCTCGGTGGTCGAGCGGCTCGAGGAGCTCCAGTTCGAGGCCACGATCGAGCCCGACGAGCCGATCGAGCTGACCATTGACCGCGCGGGCGAGACCATGACGCTCACCGTGGTGCCTGAGCGAGTCGAGATCGAGGACGTGTTTGGCCGCCCACAGGTGGCCGGCAACCTGGGGCTGCGTCCGGTCGTGCCGGCCGTGGTGGGAGGCGTAATCGAGGACAGCGCGGCCGAGCGCGCGGGCTTGCAACCGGGCGACCGGATCGTCGCCATCGGCGACCGCCTAGTGGAGAGCTTCGAGGAGATTCGCGACATCGTCCTGGCCAATCCCGGCGTGCCGCTGACATTCAGGGTCGAGCGTCGCGGCGACATGGTGTCATTCGATGTGACGCCCGAGCCCGTCGAGCAGGCCGCCGCCGACGGCTCGACGACGACGGTCGGGCGGCTCGGGATTCGCTCGGGCGGCGCGCAGATGGTGCGGTACGGTCCGGTCGAGGCCGTGGGCCAGGCGGTGTCGGAAACGGCAGCGATCACGGTCGCGACCTTCAAGGCCATCGGGCAGATGATCGTCGGCTCGCGTGGCACCGAGAGTCTCGCCGGGCCGGTCGGCATCGCGCAAATGATCGGCGACGTTGCGCAGATCGGGCTCTACAGCACGATCCGTCTGATGGCGATCCTGTCGCTGAGCCTCGGCTTGATCAACCTGTTGCCCGTTCCCCTGCTCGACGGCGGCCATCTGCTATTCTACGCGGTCGAGGCGGTGCGCGGAAAGCCGCTCAGCGAACGTGCCCAGGAATATGGTTTTCGCGTTGGGTTGGCTTTGGTATTAACGCTCATGCTGTTCGTCACCTGGAACGACCTCGTCCATCTGGACGTTGTCGATTTCATAAGAAATGTCGTGAGTTAGCCGAGGGCCGGCCGAGGGGGGCTGAATCGTGCGCAAGGCTTGGGTTTATGTTGCCGGGGCGGCGGTGGCTGCGGCGGCCATCCCGGTGGAACCCGTCATGGCGCAGGTGCCGCCCGGCCCCCAACAGCTGCAGGGCACGGTCGAGAAGATCGTGGTCCAGGGCAACAACCGGATCGACCTGGAGACGATCCTCTCCTACATGCTGATCCGCGTCGGTGATCCGTTCAGCACCGAGCGGATGGACGAGTCGCTCAAGGCGCTCTTCGCGACGGGGCTGTTCTCCAACGTCGTCCTGCGGCGCGAGGGCGACACCCTGATCGTGCAGGTGCAGGAGAACCCGATCATCAACCAGATCGCGTTCGAAGGTAACCGCGAACTCGACGACGAAGACCTGCTGACCGAACTTCAGCTCGGCCCGCGCTCGGTCTACACGGCGGCCCGCGTCCAGGAAGACGTGCGCCGTCTGCTGGAGGTTTACCGTTTCACAGGCCGTTTTGCGGCAACGGTCGAGCCCAAGGTGATCCCGCTCGAGCAGAACCGGGTCGATCTGGTATTCGAGATCAACGAGGGCGAGTCGACGGAAATCAGCCGCATCAGCTTCGTCGGCAACCAGGTCTTCTCGGACAGCCGCTTGGCGGGGGTAATCGAAACCAAGGAGAGCGCTTTCTGGCGCTTTCTCAGTGCCAGCGACACCTACGACCCGGACCGGCTCGAGTTCGACAAGGAGCTGCTGCGTCGCTTCTATCTGGCCAACGGCTATGCCGATTTTCGCGTGCTCTCGGTAGTAGCCGAGCTCACGCCGAACCGCGAGAATTTCTTCGTCACCTTCACGGTGGAGGAAGGTGAGCGCTACAAGTTCGGGCCGGTGACCGTCGAGACCGACCTGCCCAACATGGACACCGACGAGTTGGAAGCCGACCTCGCCGACCTCGAAGGCGAATGGTACGATGCGGATGTCATCGAGGAGACGATCGCCCAGCTGACCGAGCAGGCCAGCCAGCTCGGCTTCGCTTTTGTCGAGGTGCGGCCGCAAATCGACCGCGACCGCGAGGAACGCACCATCGCGGTCAATTTCCGGGTCGACGAAGGCCCGCGCGTGTTCGTCGAGCGCATCGAAATCATCGGCAACCAGCGGACGCGCGACGAAGTCATCCGGCGCGAGATGCGGCTGGACGAAGGTGACGCCTTCAACTCGGCACGCATTCGCCTGTCGCGCCAGAGGATCGAGAATCTCGGCTTTTTCGAGAATGTCGAGATCACCAACGCTCAGGGTTCGGCGCCGGATCAGACCGTGGTTACGGTGGAAGTGGTCGAGACATCGACCGGTGAGTTCAGCCTCGGCGCAGGTTTCTCGACCGAGGAAGGCGCCCTGGGTTCGGTCGGCCTGCGCGAGCGCAACTTCCTTGGCCGCGGGCAGAATGTCGGTGTCTCCTTCACGCTCTCGCAGCGCACTCAGCAGGTCGACCTGTCTTTCACCGAGCCTTACTTCCTGGACCGCAATCTCAGAGCAGGCGTCGACCTGTTCCGGATCGAGCGCCAGTTTGATGACGAGAGTTCGTTCGACAGCCGAACAACCGGCGGTCGTCTGCGCATGGGCTACGAAATCACCGATTTCCTGAGCCAGAATTGGTTCTACGCGTTGCGTCAGGAGGATGTGAGAAATATCGGCAGTTCGGCCTCGCCCTTCATCCAGTTGGAGAGAGGCAAGCGAACTGTTTCCGCTATTGGCCAGGAGCTGATGTACGATCGGCGCGACGACAGGCAGGATCCGACCTCCGGCTACTTCGTGCGCCTGAGCAACGAGTTCGCCGGCCTTGGAGGCAGCGAGAAGTTCGTCAAGACCGAGGTCGGCGGGGGCACCTTCATTCCGGTCACCGACGACGTCGTGCTCAGCTTCCTCGGCGAGGCCGGCATCATAGCCGGCTATGGCGGCAAGAATGTCAATCTGAGCGACCGTTTCTTCATCGGCGGCGACAGCTTCCGCGGCTTTGATGTTGCGGGCGTGGGTGCCCGGGACGGCAACACCGACGACGCTCTCGGTGCCAACAAGTACTATGTGCTGACCGGCGAGGTGACGTTCCCGCTCGGCCTGCCCGAAGAATTCGGGATACGCGGACGTGTTTTCACCGATGTCGGCAGCGCCTGGGACATCGACCTCTCCGGCGCCAACCTGCAAGAGTCCACCTCGATTCGCGTAGCAAGCGGCGTGGGCCTGTCCTGGGCCTCGCCCTTCGGTCCGGTGCGCGTCGATATCGGCATTCCCATCGTCAAGGAGGACTTCGACGAAACACGTCTGTTCTTCTTCAACTTCGGCACGAGGTTCTAGGTTTATGCGGCGGCGCCTGTTCGGTTTCGCGGTCATCCTGTTAGGGGCCATGGCGGCGGCTATTCCCGCGCGCGCCGATTCGGGTCCCACACGCGTCGCCATCGTCGATGTCCAGCGCCTCCTGTCGCAGGCCGCCGCGATGAAGGGTGTCGAATCGAAGATCAAGGAGATGCAGAAGGGATTCCAGAGCGAAATTACCGAGCAGGAGCAAGAGCTTCGCGCCAAGGACGATGAATTGCAGAGCCAGCGCAGCGTGCTGGCGCCCGAGATGGTGGCGCAGCGTGAGCGGGCGTTGGAAGAGCAGTTCCTGGAAATCCGCCAGCTGGCCGAGAGTCGCAACCGCCAGCTCACCAGCGCCAAGATCAACGCGGTCAACACCTTCAACGAGGCGCTCGTCGAGGTCGTCACCGAGATCGCCGAGGACGAGAGCTATGATGTGGTCCTGGTCAAGGCGCAGGTCATATATGTCGCCGAGGCCTTCGACATCACCGATCAGGTTCTCGAGCGGATCAACGAGCGGGTGCCTTCGCTCAAGGTCGAGCTGCCGGTCAACAACTGACCATGGTCGATCAACGCTTTTTCACGTCGCGGGGACCGATTTCCCTGGCGCGGCTTGCCGACATGACCGGCGCCGAACTCGCCGGCGCGGCCGATCCAGGAGCGGAGTTCACTGACGTGGCGCCGCTCGATATCGCCGGCCCGCGCGATGTGAGCTTCCTCGACAACAAGAAGTACGTCGCCAGGTTCGAGGCCAGCAACGCCGGCGCTTGCCTGGTCGCACCCGAACATGTCGAGCGGGCGCCGGCGGGCATGGCGCTGCTGGTGACCGATCGACCCTACCGCTGCTACGCCATGGTCGCGCGCGCCTTCTATCCCGAGGATCGCGGTGTCGGCGGCGTCCACCCAGGTGCGACGGTCGACGCCTCGGCAACGCTCGGTGAAGACTGTACCGTGGAGGCCGGGGCGGTCATCGGGGCGCGTGTGGAGATCGGATCAAGGGTTTGCATCGGTGCAAATGCCGTGATCGGCCCGGGCGTCGTCGTGGGCGAGGGTACGGTGATCGGCCCAAACGCTTCGCTCCAATGCGCCATCGTCGGGCGGGACTGCCAGATCCATGCCGGGGCCCGCATTGGTGAGCGGGGCTTCGGCTTCGCGATGGATGAGAAGGGCTATATCGATGTGCCCCAGCTCGGCCGGGTGCTGATCGAGGACGGCGTCGAGATCGGCGCCAACGCCACCATCGATCGCGGTGCCGGTCCCGACACCGTGATCGGCGCGGGCAGCCGCATCGACAATCTTGTCCAGCTGGGGCATAACGTGCGGCTCGGCGAAGGTTGCGTGATCGTGGCCCAGGCCGGAGTCGCGGGCAGCACCGTGCTCGAGGATGGCGTGATCATCGCCGCCCAGGGCGGTCTGGTCGGGCATCTGACCATCGGCGAGGGGGCCCGGATCGGCGCCCAGGCCGGCGTCATGCGGGACGTGCCCGCCGGCGCCCAGGTCGTCGGTGCGCCGGCCATACCGGTGAAGGAGTTCTTCCGTCAGCAGGCCACGCTCGCCCGACTCGCCAAGAAGCGCAACAAGAAGGACTGACGATGCCAGAGGACAAGGCGGTAGCGGGCCGCGGACCCATCGATATCAGCGGCGTGATGGACTACATACCGCACCGCTATCCGTTCCTGATGATCGACAAGGTGGTTGACGTCGTGCCTGACGTCCATGCCATCGGCGTCAAGAACGTAACCATCAACGAGCATTACTTCCAGGGCCACTTCCCCGCCCGACCGGTGATGCCCGGCGTGCTGATCATCGAGTCCATGGCGCAAACCGCGGCGGTCCTGGTGGTGGAGACGCTGGGACCCGAGTCCAAGGGGAAGCTCGTCTATTTCATGGTCGTCGACGGCTGCCGCTTCCGCAGGCCCGTGGTGCCCGGTGACCAAGTGTACATCCACGTCACGAAGCTCCGCCAGCGCGGCAACGTCTGGAAGTTCAAGGCCGAGGCCAAGGTCGATGGTGCGCTCGCGGCGGAAGCCACCTATTCGGCGATGATCCTGGACGACGACCAGTAGACGCATGACTATCCATCCCACCGCGATCGTGGAGGACGGGGCTCGTGTGGGTGCCGACGTCGAGATCGGGCCCTACTGCGTCGTCGGCCCCGAGGTCGCTCTTGGCGACGGCGTCCACATCATCGCCCACGCCGTCGTCACTGGCCGCACGACGATCGGCGCGGGCTGTGAGATTTTCCCCTTCGCCTCGATCGGCCACCGGCCCCAGGACCTCAAATACAAGGGCGAGCCCTCCGAGCTCATCGTCGGTGAGCGCAACGTCATCCGCGAGCACGTTACGATGAACCCGGGGACCGAGGGCGGGGGCATGGTCACCCGTGTCGGCGACGACTGCCTGTTCATGGTCGGCGCCCATGTCGCGCACGACTGCGAGCTCGGCAACCATGTCATTTTGGCCAACAATGCCACACTCGCCGGGCACGTGAGGGTGGACGACTATGCCATCCTCGGCGGCCTTTCCGCCGTGCACCAGTTCGTGCGGATCGGCAAGCACGCCATGATCGGCGGCATGTCGGGGGTCGAGCACGACGTCATCCCCTACGGCTCGGTGATGGGTGACCGCGCGCGGCTGTCCGGCCTCAACATCGTGGGCCTCAAGCGCCGGGGCTTCTCGCGCGACGAAATTCACGACCTGCGCACCGCCTACCGCCTCCTCTTCGCGGAGGAGGGGACCATGGTCGAGCGGGTGGAGGACGTTCACGAGCTCTACGGCGCCAACGAGGCGGTCATGGACATCGTCGACTTCATCCGCACCGACTCCTCGCGCTCGGTCGTACAGCCCCGCGCCTAGCCGTGGATCCCAAGCTCGGCATCATCGCCGGCGCGGGCGACCTGCCCTTCCTGCTCGCCGCCGCGTGCCGCGAGGAGGGCCGCGACTACTTTATCCTTGGCCTGCGAGGTCACACCGATCCGGAGCGTATCGCCGAGCATCCCCACGGCTGGATCCGGACGGGTGCGGTGGGCAAGGGTTTGGCGCTGCTCCACGAAGCCGGCGCGAGGGAACTCGTCATGGCCGGGCCGGTGCGACGCCCCTCGCTGGGCGAGTTGAGGCCCGACGCGCGCGGTGCGGCGATGGCCGCGCGCATCGGCTTCACTCGCAGCGGCGACGATGCCCTGCTCAAAGGCGTGATTGCCGAGCTCGAGCGCGATGGCTTTCGCATCGTCGGTATCGACGACGTGCTGCGTGCGCTGGTCGGGCTCGAAGGCGTTCAGGGCCGCCACGTTCCCGACGACCAGGCCAAGGCCGACATCGCGCGTGCCGTCTCGGTCGCGCGGGCGGTCGGCGCACTCGACGTCGGCCAGGGCGCGGTCGTCCAGGAGGGCATTGTGTTGGCCGTCGAGGCGGCTGAGGGCACCGACGCCATGCTGTCTCGCTGCATGGGTCTCGCCCGCGAGGGACCCGGCGGGGTCCTGGTCAAGGTCGCCAAGCCGGGCCAGGAGCGCCGCGCCGACTTGCCCACGGTCGGTGCGACGACTGTCGCGAACGCGGCCGAGGCCGGGCTGCGCGGGATCGCCTATCAGGCGGGGGCGTCGATCCTGGTCGGGCGCGAGGCCACGGTCGCCGAGGCTGACCGGCGCGGCCTGTTCCTCGTCGGTGTGAGGGTGCCCGAATGACCGGGCGGGGAGGCAGCGCCGGCCCGCTCGTCTTCCTGGTGGCCGGTGAGCCCTCTGGCGATCAGCTCGGCGCGCGCCTGATGGCGGCGCTGCGCACGGAGACGGGCGGACGAGTGAGATTCGCAGGTCTCGGCGGGGAGCGCATGGCGGCCGAGGGCCTCGACCCGCTGTTCCCGATCGACGAGCTGGCCGTGATGGGGCTGGTCGAGGTGTTGCCGCACGCCCGGCGTATCCTGCGCCGCGTGCGGGAGACCGCCGCGGCCGCGCGCGCGGCCAGGCCCGACGCACTGGTCACCATCGACTCTCCCTCGTTTTCGCTGCGCGTGTCGCGCCGGCTTCGAGGCGCCGGCTTTCCGCTGATCCACTACGTCGCGCCTTCGGTTTGGGCGTGGAGACCTGGCCGGGCCAGGCGCATGGCACGCTATCTCGACCATCTCCTGGCGCTGCTGCCCTTCGAGCCGCCCTATTTCGAGATGCACGGCCTGGCGACCACCGTGGTCGGGCACCCTTTGGTCGAGCTGGTCGACCGCCCGAGCGACCCCGACGCCTTCCGCGCGCGTCACGACATTTCGCCCGATGCGCCTCTGCTTACCGTTCTGCCTGGCAGCCGCAAGGTGGAGGTCGAGCGGCTGCTGCCTGTCTTCCGCGACGCGGTCGCCGACCTAACCGCCGACCTGCCGACCCTGCGCGTCGTCATCCCAACGGTGTCGACGGTGGGCGAGGTCGTGGCGCGCGCCGTCGCCGACTGGCCGGTGCCGGCCGTGATCGTTGAGCAGACGGAGGACAAATTCGATGCGTTCTCGGCTGCGCACGCGGCGCTCGCCGCCTCCGGCACCGTGGCGGTCGAGGCTGCGGTTGCCGGTCTGCCCACCGTCGTCGGCTATCGCGTGGCGCCGATCTCCGCCGCCATCGCGCGGCGGCTGATCCGCGTGCGCTTCGCCTCGATCGTCAACCTGGTGCTCGATCGTGAGGTCCAGCCGGAGTTCCTGCAGGAGCGTTGCACCGCGCCGGCGCTGGCGAATGCTCTGCGCCCGTTGCTGGCCGATCGGGGCGCCCGCGACGCCCTGCGCGCCGCGGTACGACCGGCGCTCGAGGCGTTGGGGTTGGGTGGGCCGCCGCCGAGCCTGCGGGCGGCCCGCGCGGTGCTGGCCGCGATCGACCGTGGACCTGCATCCCGTGGCACCTATACTCGGGTCGAAAGGAGGACGCGATGAACGAGATGAGCAAGCGTCAGGTGGGTGGCGACGACGACACCTCGCGCTACCGCATGCTTCACGCCATGCTCCGGGTGTTCGATCTCGAGAAGTCGATCGACTTCTATACCCGGCTGCTGGGGATGGAGCTGCTGCGGCGCAAGGATTTCGAGGGCGGCCGCTTCACCCTGGCCTTCGTAGGCTACGGCGACGAGGCCGACCACACAGTTCTGGAGCTGACCCACAACTGGGATCAGAAAACGCCCTACGACAAGGGCGATGGCTACGGCCACATCGCCATCGGCGTGCCCGACATTTACGTCACCTGCGAGCGGCTGGAGGCCGAGGGCGTCAGCATCCCGCGACCGCCGGGCCCGATGAAGCACGGTTCCACCGTGATCGCCTTTGTCGAGGATCCCGACGGCTACAAGATCGAGCTGATCGAGCGTACCTGAGCAGTTCTGTTCCGTGTGAGCCGGCGCCGGCTGGCGAATACCGCGCTACTGCGAGAAGGCCCACATCGCGACCGCCAAGCCGGCGCCGAGGATCAATACGCCCCAGGCGCAGGCCAAGCGTGCGATGGCCTTGGGTGGGCGACGATTGTCGTTGGCGGCATGCGGCGGGCGTACCGGCCGCGCTCGCAATGGCCGACCCCGGGGCGGCGGCTGCGGCGCGAGCCTGTGCTGCTGCATCGGCGACATGGGGTCGAGTGGCTATCGCTTGCTGACAGGCACGTATTCGCGCGCGCCCTCGCCGGTGTAGAGCTGTCGCGGCCGCCCGATCTTCTGGTGCGGGTCCTCGATCATCTCGCGCCATTGCGCGATCCAGCCGGCCGTGCGCGCCACGGCGAACAGCACCGTGAACATCGACAGCGGGAAGCCGATCGCCTGGAGCATGATGCCCGAGTAGAAGTCGACATTCGGGTAGAGCTTCTTCTCGACGAAATAGTCGTCCTCGAGCGCGATCCGTTCCAGCTCCATGGCCAGCGCGAGAAGTTCCTCGTCCTTCTTGCCCAGGTGGTCGAGGACCTCGTGCGCGGTCTTCTGCATCACCTTCGCGCGCGGGTCGTAGTTCTTGTAGACCCGGTGGCCGAAGCCCATCAGGCGGAAGGGATCGTCCTTGTCCT
>CAZMTC010000075.1:0-14102 GCA_964569105.1 uncultured Alphaproteobacteria bacterium
ACATCGGGAAGACGTAGTCGCGCACGAACTCGTCGCGCAAATCGTCGACGTAGATCTCCTTGACGCCCATCATCTCGGCCTTCTTGCGCGCCGGCTCGACCTCCTCGCCCTGGCCCAAATCGGCGGTGAAGGTCACCACCTCGCAGCCATAGGTCTCCTGCAGCCAGCGCAGGATCACCGAGGTGTCGAGCCCGCCCGAATAGGCGAGCACCACCTTCTTCACGTCGCCTTTGGCGGCCATGGGGCGCCTCGTTCGATGGGGTGTCAGGGAAGCGGCGCGGAGTATAGGGATCGGGCCGTATGCGGCAAGGGCCGCGCCCTCGCGTGGTCAACCTGCGTCGTGCTAGCCGTAGCGGTGCAGGACGTTGCCGTGGCGCTTGAGCCAGCGCCGCGCGGCCTCGTGGTTCGGATCGATCTCGGCGACCAGCGCCCAGAACTCCGGCCCGTGGTTCATCTCGACCAGATGCGCGACCTCGTGCGCGACCACGTATGCGAGCACCGGTTCCGGCGCCATCACGAGGCGCCAGGAGAAGTTGAGCGCGCCGCGGGTGGAGCAGCTCGCCCAGCGGGAGCGGGTGTCGCGAATCGAAACGCGGTCGACCCGCCGCCCGGTCGCTTGGGCCAGCTTCTGGGCGCGCGGCACGATCTCGCGCCGCGCCTCCGCGCGGAACCACTCGGTCAGCCGCCTGGGCAGAAACTCCGCCTCGCCCGAAACGTGGATCGCGCCCTCCGCGCGCCACACCCCGCGCCGCGCGTCGGGCCGGTGGACGATCCGGTGATCCTCGCCCAGATAGGGCACCACGGCGCCGGAGGCGAAGGGCACGCGCGGCGGCAGGTGGCCCAGCCGGTTCTCCAGCCATCCGGCCTTGCTGCGCACGAAATCGAGCCCGTCCTCCAGCGGCACGCCGCGCGGCAGGGTCAGACGCGCGCCGCCGGTCTCCGGGTCCGGGCGCAGCGAGATGCGCCGCGCACGGGCGTTGACGCGCACGGCCACGGGCAGCTCGCGGCCGGCGATCTCGACGGTGACATCGCCCGGCGGCGCCGAGGGTCGCAGGAGGCGGGACAGGATCATGGCGCGAGGATAGCGGAGTCGCGCGCGCCGGTCTTGCGCGGGCGCGGGCGATGGCCACAATGCGCGTCGAACCCGGCGGGGACCACGGTATGACCGTCCATCTTCTGGCCATCGACCAGGGCACCACGAGCACCCGCGCCATGGTGTTCGACGCAACCGGAAGGATCCGGGGCCAGCACCAGGCGGAGCTGCCGCAGATCTTCCCCGCCGACGGCTGGGTCGAGCACGATCCCGAGGAGATCTGGCGCGCCACGGTCGCCTGCGTCCGCGGCGCCATCGCGGCCGCCGGGCTCACCCCCGCCGAGATCCGCGCCGCCGGCATCACCAACCAGCGCGAGACCACAGTCTTGTGGGAGCGCAAGACGGGCAAGCCGGTGCACAACGCCATCGTGTGGCAGGACCGGCGCACCGCGCCGCTGTGCCGCGACTGGATCGCCGCAGGCCTCGAGGAGCCGGTGCGCGCCAGCACCGGCCTGGTGATCGACGCCTATTTCTCGGCGAGCAAGCTCGCCTGGCTGCTCGACAACGTCGCCGGGGCCCGCGCGGCGGCGGAGGCGGGGGAGCTCGCCTTCGGCACGATCGACAGCTTCCTGATCTGGCGCCTGACCGGCGGCGCGCTGCACGCGACCGACGCGACCAACGCCTCGCGCACCATGCTGTTCGACATCCACGCGCAGGACTGGGACCAGGCATTGCTCGACCGTTTCGGCATTCCGCGCGCGGTGTTGCCCGAGGTGCGCGACAGCGCAGGGGATTTCGGCGTGATCGCAAGTGACATTGCCGGCGCGGAGATCCCGCTGCGCGGGATCGCCGGGGACCAGCAGGCGGCGCTGGTCGGGCAGGCCTGTTTCGAGCCCGGAATGATCAAGAGCACCTACGGCACCGGCTGCTTCGCGTTGATGAACACCGGCGGCGAGGCGGTGGAGTCCCGCAACCGCTTGCTGACCACCGTGGGCTACCGCATCGGCGGCGAGACGACCTACGCCCTGGAGGGCAGCATCTTCGTCGCCGGCGCCGCGGTGCAGTGGCTGCGCGACGGGCTGCGCGTGATCGAGGCGGCGCCCGAGGTCGAATCCCTGGCGGCCGGCGTCGCCGACTCGCTCGGCGTCTACATGGTACCGGCCTTCGTGGGCCTGGGCGCGCCCTACTGGGACGCCGGCGCGCGCGGCGCGATCCTGGGGCTGACGCGCGATGCCGGCGTGGCGCACATCGCGCGCGCCACGCTCGACGCCGTCGCCTACCAGACCCGCGACCTGACCCAGGCGATGGCCGCCGACGGTGCCGCGCCCGCCGCGCTGCGCGTCGACGGCGGCATGACGGTCAACGGCTGGCTGATGCAGCGGCTCGCCGACCTGGTCGGCCTGCCGGTGGAGCGTCCCGCGGTGATCGAGACCACGGCGCTGGGCGCCGCCTGCCTCGCCGGGCTGGGCGCCGGCATCCACGGCTCGCTCGCGGATTTGGCGGCCATATGGTCGCGCGACGCGGCGTTCGAGCCGGAGATGGAGCCTGTCGAGCGCGACCGTCTCTATGCCGGCTGGCGCGACGCGGTGGCGCGGGTCAGGAGCGGGTGAAGGCACTCACCGGGCCGGCTCGATGTCGGTGGCCGCGAAGTCCTCGCCCTTGAACAGCAGCGGCTCGCCCCGGTCCCGCGCGAGCGCATAGGCGAAAATGTCGCCCAGATTAAGCGCCGCCCGGTGCTGCCCCTTACCGAAGCGGAGAAATGCCGCCAGGGCGATCTCGCCCTGCTTACCCGTCACCGCCTCTGTCGTGATCTCGGCCTCGGCCATCAAACGCTCCATCGCCTTCCGGCCGGGCTCACCCTTGCGGCTTGTCACCACCATGGCGGTCTCGACGCGGCTGACCGCCGAGACCAGACGCACCGGGTCCGCCGCGATCAGGCGCGTGAAGGCGGGCCGCTCGGGCTCGTCGAACAGAATGGCGAGCAGCGCCGAGGTGTCGATCACCATCAGCGCGGCACGCCGGCGTCATCGTAGCCTATGATCTCGTCCGGCGTGCGCGTGTCGAGGTCGGGCAAGGCCCCGCACTCGGCCGCGATCGCATCGAGGCGCTCGCGCAGGGGCGCGCCCCCACCGTGCCGGCGCCGCTCCCGGTCGAGCCGCTCCGCGATTGCCTTGCTGACCGCCGCCGTCAGCGTTTCCCCGGTGACGCGCGCAAGCTCCCGCGCCAGCCGGTCGGTCTGCTCGTCCTTGAAGCTCAGCGCCATAGGCAAGCCTTTCTAGAAACAACAATATGATTCTAGAAGACCGGGGCGCAAGGCTGGTTGTCGCCGCATGGCAGGCGACTGTGCCGTCCCGCCATTGGAACCGCCCGCACGGGGGTGCCAGGATGTTGCCATGACCGGCACGAGCGACGACCGAACTCTGGCCGACTGCATCGGCGCGGTGATCGAGGACGCCGCCATGCGCGGGCTGTGCCGCGAGGGGCAGGCCGAGATGGCGATGGGCGAGCTGCGCCGCCTGCGCCCCGACTGGTCCGCCGGGCGCCGCACGGCGTTCGTCGAGGAGCTGATGCACGGCGACTGAGAGGCCGTCCGCTACCCGTTCGCGCGGATGAATTTGGCCACCACGGGCTGGATCTGCTCGCGCCAGCGGCGGCCGTTGAAGATGCCGTAGTGGCCGACCCTCTTCTGCAGGTGATGGTGCTGCATCTTGTCGGGCAGGTTGTCGCACAGCTCGTGCGCGGCGGCCGTCTGACCCACGGCCGAGATATCGTCGAGCTCGCCTTCGACGGTCAACAGCGCGCTCTTCTCGATCGCGCCGGGGTCGATCGGCCGGCCGCGCGAGACCCAGCGGCCTTCGGGTAGGTCGTGGTTCTGGAACACGGTCTCGACGGTCTGCAGGTAGAACTCCGCCGGCAGGTCCATCACCGACATGTACTCGTCGTAGAACCGGCGGTGGGCGTCGGCACTGTCGCCGTCGCCGACGACCAGGTGCTCGAACAGCTTCCAGTGCGCACCCACATGCCGGTCGATGTTCATGACCATGAAGCCACTGAGCTGCATGAAGCCCGGATAGACCCGGCGCAGTGCACCGGGAAAGCGCACCGGCACGCGCGAGATCACCGAGTGCTCGAACCATTCGATCGTATGGCTCTCGGCGAAGTCGTTGACCGCGGTCATGTTGGCGCGCGTGTCGATCGGCCCGCCCATCAGCGTCATGCTGCGCGGGACGCACGGGTCCTTGTCCGCCGACATCAGCGATACCGCGCCCAGCACCGGCACCGAGGGCTGGCACACCGCCACCACGTGCGCATCCGGCCCCAGGTGATGCAGGAACTCGACGACGTAGTCGATGTAGTCGTCGAGGTCGAACCGTCCCTCCACCAGCGGCACCTGCGCGGCGTCCGCCCAGTCGGTGATGTAGACGTCGTGCGCCGGCAGCATGGCCTCGACCGTGCCGCGCAGCAGCGTGGCGAAGTGGCCCGACATCGGCGCGACGATCAGCACCTTGGGGTCGTCGCGCTCGGCGAATCGCTCGAAACGGAGCAGGCGGCAGAACGGCTTTTCCAGCGTCACGGTCTCGGCCACCGGCACCTCTTCGCCGTCGATCAGCGTGCGGTCGAGGCCGAATTCGGGCTTCTTGTAATGGCGGGTGGTGCGCTCGAACAACTCGAGCGCGGCGGCCCACGACCGGCCCGCGCGCGTATGCGCAAAGGGCAGGGCCGGGTTCGACAGAACCTCCTGGCTGGCGGTCGCCGCGTAGCGGAACGGCATCAAGGCCAGGCGATTCCAGTCGTAGAGCTGATAGAGCATGCACTCTCCCCCGGGGCGGTTCGGCGCCGCATATGATTGTTGCAGCGCAAAACGCTATATAGCGAATCCGCCTTTGACAATGGTTAACGGCCGTTCGCGGGGGCGATATGCGTGTCGCGGCGGGCGCGGGCCGGTGCCGATTCCGTCAACGACATAAACGCTTTAGGACCCAGCGGCGCCGAGCTTCTCGCGGATCTGCTGCGCCATCTCGTCCGCCGAGATGCCGTGGCTGAAGTGGGTGACGTACTCGCCCTCGGCGTCCATCAGATAGGTGAAGGTCGAGTGGTCCACGAGGTAATCCGCTTCGCCCTCGCCCTGCTTGGCGTAGTAGACGCGATACGATTTGGCGGCCTTCGCGACCTGCTCGGACGTCCCGGTCAGGCCCAGCAGGGCGGGATGGAAATGCTCTACATAGCCGGCCATCGCGTCCGCCGTGTCGCGCGCCGGGTCGATCGTGATGAACAGCGGTTGGATGCGCTCGGCGACCGTCGGCTCCAGGCGGTCGAGCGCGTCCGAAATGGTCTGCAGGCCCGTCGGGCACACGTCGGGGCAATGGGTGTAGCCGAAGAAGACCAGCATCGGCCGGCCGCGGAAATCGGCCGCGGTGCGGGTCTTGCCGGCATGGTCGACCAGGGTGAACGGCCCGCCGATCAGCGCCCTGCCGCCGGCATTCCCGTCCGGCGCGTCGGATCGGGGCGTGCCCGTTGCCAGGATGACGGCGACGCCGACCGCGACCGCGACCATCGCGGCCGTCAACGCCATGCCGATACGAGCGATGGTGGACTTTGGCATCGACCGCTATGTAGTTCGGGTCTGCGCGGAAGGCCAGGAGTGCATCTACTCCGACTCCGGCGCTTCGGTTTTCTCGCCGGTGATTTTGCCATAGCCGCGGTCGTTCATGCACAGGCGGTAGAGATCCGCTTCCTGGCGCGTCACCGAGTTGCGCGTGCCGATCCGCCCCGGCAGCGGCGGGCGAGTGCCGCTCACGCTGGTGTCGCCGAGCGTGAAGCCGAACGCGCTCGCCGTGGACTGGCAGCGCTCCTTGGTCTGGGACAGCTCCTCGTTCGACACGTTGGCGGCGCCGGACTTCATCATGTAGGTGCCGCGATCCTGCGCACAGGCAGCCAAGGCGAGCGTGATCCCCATCAGCGCTACGGCGGGCAGTGGCATGGTGTTGCGTGCATTGGCCATGGTGCGCCCTTCCTTCCCGGGACAAATAATCCCTTCCCCTCTTCGGTAACCCTCAATATGGGTCCGATCGGCCGTGCCGCAAATCGCCGGGGCCGAATGGGCCTCGACGGCGGAGCCCCAGGTTCGCATAATCCCGGCATGGGGACACAGCCGGGGCGGGCTTTCCATGCGATCGATACTTCTTGCCGTCGCGCTGCTGTTTGGCCTGACAGCGACTGTGTGGGCGCAGAGCGGCGGCAATCCCTTGATCGGCTACCCGCTGGTCCAAGCCGCCGAGCAGGGACAGGTGAGCGTCGTCCGGACCGAGCTGCTCCGCCGCGCGAACCCCAACGTGGCGCGTGCCGGCGACGGGCGCACCGCGCTGATGCAGGCGGCCGAGATCAACCAAGTCGCGATCATGCGCATGCTGGTCGACGCGGGCGCGCGGGTGGATACCCGCGACAAGGAGGGTGGAACTGCGCTCGGCATCGCCGCGGCGCGTGGCCACGTCAAGGCCGTGGCTTTCCTGCTCGAGGCCGGCGCGGCCCCCGACGTGGCCGACCGACAGGGGCAGACGCCGCTGATGCAGGCTGCCCGTAGCGGCTACGCCACCGTTCTGGAGCGTCTTATCGCCGCCGGTGCCGATATCGCGGTCCAGGACTATTCGGGGCTCACCGCGCTCGACTGGGCCCGGCGCGAGGGCCGCGCGGCGGCGCTGTCGGTGCTGCGCCGCGCCGGCGCCGGGTGAGCATCGACCTCGGCGCCGTCGACTGGGGCGTGCCGCCCGCGCCCGCGCTGGTCGCCCTGGCGGCGCTGTTGCTGTGCTGGCTGTTGCCGGGCGCGCTCCGGCTGGCCGGTTCGGCCGCCCACCCCGTGGCCGTCGCGTCGCGCGCGATGGGTTGGTCGGCGCTCAAGCTCAACCGCGCCCGACGGTCGGCCGCGGACCGTGCGGTGCGCGGCTTCCTGATCGCGGTGATCTTCGTCGGGCTCGCCGCCTGGGCCGGCTGGGCGGTGGAGTTGCGCGTCGAAACCGTGCGCTACATATGGGTGGCCGAGTTGGTCCTGGTCGTGCTGCTGCTCGATCCGCGTGGTGCGGCGGCGCGCGCGCGGTCGGCGGCCGGCCTGCTCGACCGCGATCGGCCCGTCGCGGCGGCAGCCCTGGCCGGGGCCGAGGGCGCCCCGATGCTGGCCGAGTCCGAGCCGCACGCGGCGGCGCGCCTCGCCGCGGAGCGGGCGGCGCAGGATTGCAGCTCCATGCTGGTCGCGCCGCTGTTCTGGTACCTGCTGTTCGGGCTGCCCGGGCTGCTCGCCGCGCGCGCGGCGCACGAGGCGGCACACCGCATGGCAGGCTCCGCACCCTCGCGGCACGCCTTCGGCGTCACCGCCGCCGGGTTGGATGCCGCGCTCGGCCTGATCCCCGCCTGGATCGCGGCCCTAACCATGTGCCTGGCCGCGCTGTTCGTGCCCGGGGCGCGACCGCGTGCCGCGATAGCCGGCCTGGCCGCGGGCGGGGCGACCGCCGCGCCGGCGGCAGCACTCGCCGGTGCGCTCGGCCTGTCGCTGGGCGGGCCGCGGCGCCTGCGGCTCGCCGAAGAGCGCTGGCGTGAGGACAGGCCATGGATCGGCACCGGGCGCGCCCGGGTCGCTCCCGACGATCTGCGCCGCGCCGCCTGGTTCCCCGCTTTGCTCAGCCTGATCGCGCTCGCGGCCCTCGCCGCGCTCTTGCGCGCCGCTCAGTAGCCCGCGAGCACGGCGCGCAGCGGGTCCGCGTGCGGGTTGGCGTAGGCGCGCTGCTGGACGATCTTCCGCGCTGTCGCCTCGGCGCCGTAATAGTCGCGCGCCAAGTCCTCGCGCTCGTGGATGACCGCGCCCTCGAACGCGCCGCCGGCGAACAGCCCCACCGCGCGGGAATAGGCGACGATGTCCGCATCGATGTTGGTGGTGGTCGAGCCCTCGAGCCCGGCGCCCACCGGGCCCGCGGCGATCCCCACGTCGACGCCCAGCTTGACCTCGTTGCCGATCACCGCGTTGACCGCGCCGGGCGACATCAGCAGGAACACCACTTCGGCGTCCTGGACGCCGATCTGCAGGCCGAAGCTGCCGGCGCCGAGGGTCAGGAATGCGGGGTGGGTCCAGGTTCCGTCCTCGCCGCGGGCCAGCAACACGCCGTTGCCGCCCTCGGCGCCGAAGATGAACCCGGCCTTGAGCAGCGAGGGAATGATGACGATGCCGTCGGCCTTTTTCATTGTCCGGCGCATCGAGCCGAAGTCGGGATCGGTCTTGAGGCTCTCCATCAGCAGCTGCGCCTTGACGACCAGGGCCTCGGAATCCGAGGCGGCCTGGGCTGGCGCCGCAGCCACGCCGAGGACGAGGACGACGAGAAGCGTGCGCAGGCGGTCGAACATGGTGGATGTCTCCAAATCGTTGGTTGCTGTCAGGCGGTGATCGTGCCCCCCGGCGGCACGTTGACGGCGGCGATGCGCCAGGCCTCCTCCCCATTGGGCCCGATCATGTGGTCGAGCCGTGTCAGCGTCAGGTTGTCGATCTTGAAGGCCACCGACTGCGCCGGATCGAGCCCCAGCGCGATGCCGATCGCGGCACGGATGGTGCCGCCATGGGCCACGGCGACGATGTCGCGTCCGGCATGCTCGGCGGTCCGGCGCGCGATGGCGGCGCGCACCCGGTCGGTCAGCTCGACAAAGCTCTCCCCGCCCTCGGGCACGTGGTCGACCTCGGCCAGCCAGAAGCCGCGCCAGTCGGCATGGGTGCGCACCGTATCGGCGCGGTTGCGGCCCTGAAGCGTGCCGAAATGCTGCTCGGCGAAGTCGGGCTCGACCAGCGGCTCGGGGATCGGCAGTCCGGCCTCCGCGATGGCGCGCGCGGTCTGGTGCGTCCGGCGCAGCGACGTCGCCACCCACAGCGCGTCGCGCGGCAGCATCGCCGCCAGTCCGGCGAAGGACGCCCCGTCGGATACGTCGGCGTCGATGTCGACCTGACCGTAGATATTACCCCCGTCGGCGGTCACGGGCGCGTGGCGGATCCACCACCAGCGGGTGATCGTCATGTCCCGGCCGCGTGGGCCGCCACCACCAGGATGACGACCAGCTCGACCAGCACCTGGACCGCGGCAAGCACACCCGCGTCGTAGCCGCCCGGACGCCAGCGCGCCAGCGCGGCGACGCCGCCGGCGACCGCGAGCGCGAACACGACCGCCAGAACGCCCGGCCAGAAGTTCAGGAACAGCAGCACGAAGATAAGGCCGAAGGCCGCGGCGGTCACCCGGCGGTCGAGCGGCGGCACCTGCGCGAACGGGGTTTTCGCGGCGCCGGGCGCGGGCGGCAGCGCGGCATGCACCAGCGGGATCAGGGCATAGGAGCCGGCGGCGCCCGCGGCGATCGCCGCCGCGCCGTCGACGATGGCGCTCATCGACGCGATGGCGCCGATGCGGGTGACCAGCAGCAGGATCGCAAACACGAGATCGCGGGTCTGGGCGGTTCCGGCCTTCGCCGTGGCGGCGGCGCCGTCGAGCGCGCGCAGGAAGCCGCCGACCCGGCCGGCCGGGTGCGCCCCGTCGACCGCGGTGAGCAGCAGCACCGCCACCGCCGCGGCGGCCAGCCCGTCGAGCCCCAGGTGGCGCAGCACGCCGTAGACCAGGGCGCCGCCGACGCCCAGCGCCACGCCGATCAGCGGGAAGGCGCGCGCGGCGCGCGCCACCTGATCGGCCGTCGGCTCGGCGGGGCCCACCGGCACGATGGTGAACAGCCGGGCCGCGATGGCGAGCTCCCGGCCCCAGGCGCCGACCAGATCGTCCGCAGCCGCTGCGCCGTCGGGATCGTCCGTGCTCATGCAACACCGGGGTCTGGATGAATGGCAACGCGTCGCTTACTTATACGGCACCTTCGAAGCGGAACAAACCGTTGCACCGAACCCGACCGGGCCGGGGAGGGGAATGCCGACACGGACGATCCGATGGGCTGTGGCCGTGCTTTTCTGTGCGTCCCTGACGCAGGCGGGCGCGGCGGGCGCGGCCGACCTGACGGTGCGAATCGAGAACGTGCGCTCGACCGAGGGCGCGGTGCGGCTCGGGCTCTACGACCGGGGTAAGGAGTTCCCGCAAGGCCAGCGGCGCGACGGCGGCGACGTGCCGGCGGCCCAGCGCGACGCCGAAGGCACGGTCGAGTACGTGTTCACCGGGCTCGAACCCGGGCGCTACGCGGTGGCAGTCTACCACGACGAGGACGGCGACGGCGAGTTCGACAAGGGCCTGTTCGGCATCCCGCGCGAGGGCTTCGGCTTCTCCAACGGCGCGACGGCCGGGCTCGGCGGCGCACCCGGTTTCGACGAGGCCGCGGTGACGGTGGACGAGGGCGGCGGGACCGCCGCGGTTCGGGTGTCCTACTGGTAGTGGGCAGCAGCCACGGCTCATTCCCCGATCGTCAGGATCAGCCCGTGCCGACGGGCGGCCCGGTAGGCCCACAGGAAGGCGGCCACCGCCAGCGACAGGTAGACGGCGTTGAGCCCCAGAGCGTAGAGCATCAAGTCCGTCCGGAACACGCCGTCGAACAGCAGTGCCCGCATCCCCTCGAACACGTGCGCCGAGGGCAGCGCCATCGACAGCGGCACGACCGCCTCGGGCAGGGCCGAGATCGGGTAATACACCGCCGAGAGCGGCGCGATGGCGAATACCGCGTACCAGGCGATGCCCTCGGCCCCCATGCCCCAGCGCAGCAGCAGCGCCGCGACCGCCAGACCCAGCGCCCAGCCCATCATGGCGAGGTTGATGAAGAAGGCGATCAGCGGCAGCCCCATCTCGAAGACCGAGTAGTGGTAGAGCACGATCGCCAAGAGCGCCGCCGGCACCACGCCGAACAGCACCCGCACCAGCCCCATGCCCACCAGCACGGCCATGAACTCCACCGGCCGAATCGGGCTGACGAAGATGTGCCCCAGGTTGCGCGACCACATCTCCTCCATGAAGGCGATGGCGACGCCCAGCTCGTTGCGCGTCAGCACGTCCCACAGCAGCACCGCCCCCAGCAGTACGCCGGCCGCCTGCGCGACCCACGAGCTGTGTTCGGCGAAGAAGGTCGAGATCAGCCCCCACAGGACCATCTGCGCCACCGGCCAGACGGTCAGCTCGAGCATGCGCGGCCAGGAGCCGAGCAGCAGGTAAAGATGCCGAGTCATCAGCGCCCATACCCGTGACGCCGCGAAGCGGCGCGCCGGCGGCGGCGTGGGCTCCTCTGCGGCCTCGGGCGCCGTGGTCGTGTCGGGCGGCGGCGCGGTCACTGGGCGGCCTCCATCGGCGCCGTGCCGGAGCGCGCGATGTGCAGGAACACCTCCTCGAGCGTGCGACGACCGTAGCGCGCGATCAGGTCGGCCGGCGCGCCGCGGTCGGCGATGCGGCCGGCACGCATCATGAACACGGTCGAGCACAGCCGCTCGACCTCCGCCATGTTGTGCGAGGCGAGCAGCACCGTGGCGCCGGTCGTGTCGCGATAGCGCTCGAGATAGCCGCGCACCCAGTCCGCCGTGTCGGGGTCGAGCGAGGCGGTCGGCTCGTCGAGCAGCAGCACGCGCGGCTCGTTGAGCAGTGCCTTGGCCAGCGCGACGCGGGTCTTCTGCCCGGCCGACAAATTGCCGGCCTGACGCTCGAGGAGGTGGCCGATCTCGAGGTCCGCGGCCACCGTCTCGATGCGGTCGCGCAGGTTTTCCAGCCCGTAGAGCCGGCCGTAGACCTTGAGGTTCTGGCGCACGGTCAGGCGGTGCGGCAGCTCGACATAGGGCGAGGAGAAGTTCATGAACGGCAGGGCGCGATAGCGGTCGCGCGCCATGTCGACGCCCAGCACCCGCGCGGCGCCCGAGGTCGGCAGGATCAGGCCCAGCAGCATGGCGATGGTCGTGGTCTTGCCCGCGCCGTTGCCGCCCAGGAGGCCGACCATGTCGCCCGCGGCGACGGCAAAGTCTATGCCGTCGACGGCGCGCACGGCGCCGTAGCGTTTGGCCAGGGCGGATGCTTCAATCGCGGGCTGGATCATCGGCCCAATATGGCGTCGGCGCCGGGCCGGGCAAAGCCCTCGCCTGCCGCCCGCCGCAGGGCCGCGACACGACCCCTCGGAGGCCCCGCCATGGCTCGACGCAGCGCCGGCATCCTGCCCGCCGCTTTCACTCCCGACGCGACCGGCCGCGTCAGCCTGCGCACCCTGGTCTACATCCGATGGGTGGCGGTGGCGGGCCAGCTCGCCACCATCGTGGTCGTACATTTCGGCCTCGGCTTCCCGATGCCGTTCGAGGCCTGCGTTACGGTGATCGGCGCCTCGGCGCTGGTCAACCTGGTCGTGACCTTCGCTCAGCGGCTCAACCGGCGCCTGCCCGACCGCATTGCGGCGGTCTATTTGGGCTACGACGTCCTCCAGCTCTCCGCGCTGCTCTACCTGACCGGTGGGCTGCACAACCCGTTCGCGGTGCTGGTGCTCGCGCCGGTGACGGTCTCAGCCACGGTACTCTCGCGCGGCTCGACCGTGGCGCTGGGCCTCCTCTCGATGCTCTGCCTGACCGGGCTGGCGCTTGACCAGATGCCGGTGCCGTGGAACCCGCCCGGCGGGCTGACACTGCCCAAGCTCTATACCGCCGGGCTGTGGGAGGCGCTGGTGCTGGGCGCGCTGTTCATCGCCGCTTATGTCGGCAGCGTGTCCGAGGAGTCGCGCAAGATGTCGGACGCGCTGAGCGCGACGCAGATCGCGCTGGTGCGCGAGCAGCGCGTGTCCGAGCTCGGCGCACTCGCCGCCGCCGCCGCGCACGAGCTCGGCTCGCCGCTCGCCACCATCGCGGTCACCGCCAAGGAGATGTCGCGCGAGCTCAGCCCCGACGACCCGCTCGCCGACGACGTCAAGCTGCTGCTCGAGCAGTCGGATCGCTGCCGCGAGATACTGGCCCAACTCTCCCGCCGACCCGACGCCGGGCGCGCGCTGCCCTATCAGGACATGCCGTTCCCGACCCTGGTGGAACTCGCCGCCCAGCCCTATCGGGAGAGCGGGGTGGCGGTCGCCTTCGCGGCCCGGCCGACGCCGGACAACCCCGATTCGCCGCCGCCGCGCGTCCGGCGTTCGGAGGAAATGCTGCACGGCCTGGGCAATTTTATCCAGAACGCGGTCCAGTTCGCCCGCACTCGGGTCGATATCGAAACGCGCTGGGACGACGAGCGCGTCACGGTCCGGATCGTCGACGACGGGCCGGGCATCCCCTCCGGGTTGCTCGACCGGCTCGGCGAGCCGTATGTTTCCAGTCGGGGCGAGGGGCACATGGGCCTGGGGGTATTCATCGCGCAGACACTCCTGAACCGCACCGGCGCGCGGATCGCCATCGACAACCGCGGGAGCGGTGGCGCGGTGGTGACGGTCGCTTGGCCGCGCAACCGGATCGAGACCAAAGAGGACTAGACGAATCTTGGAACCTGAACCCATCAATTCCGGCGTCGGCGAAGGGGCCGACGGCAATCGGCGAACCCTGTTGATCGTCGACGACGACGTGCCTCTGCTCAACCGCCTGGCCCGCGCGATGGAGAAACGCGGCTTCGCCGTGGAGCAGGCCGACAGTGCCGCCGCCGGCATCGCCGCCGCCACGGGCCGCCCGCCGGCCTACGCGGTGGTCGACCTGCGGCTCGAGGACGGCTCGGGCCTCGACGTGGTCCAGGCGCTGCGCAAGGCCCGGCCCGATGCGCGGATCATCGTGCTGACCGGCTACGGCAACATCGCCACCGCGGTCGCCGCCGTGAAGGCGGGGGCCGTCGACTATCTGCCGAAGCCGGCGGACGCCGACGTCATCGAGAGGGCACTGCTCGCCCACGAGGGGCCGTTGCCGCCGCCGCCCGATAACCCCATGTCCGCCGACCGGGTGCGCTGGGAGCACATTCAGCGGGTCTACGAGCAGTGTGGCCGCAACGTCTCCGAGACCGCGCGCCGGCTCAACATGCACCGCCGCACGCTGCAGCGCATCCTCAACAAGTACGCGCCGCGGGAGTAGGGGCGGCCGCCGATACCCCCGGGCAGCGGACGCGTAGCGGGCTATAGTATTTTTGTCTCTGACGGA
>CAZMTC010000076.1:0-13991 GCA_964569105.1 uncultured Alphaproteobacteria bacterium
CAAGGCCCTGTGGGAGCGACGCAGACCGTTTCCCAATTCATTCACAGGCTCTGAGGCATCGCCATGTCGCCACGCGCCCTGATGTTGATCCTGGTCGCCCTCGCGGTCACCGCGGGCACGGTCTATTACGCCAACAGCTGGCTCAACCGCGAACGCGCCGAACTCGAAGCCATGCGCGGCGAGCCGGAAAAGCCCGAGCCGGACCTGCTGGTTCTGGTAGCCAGCAAGCCGCTCGCGGCGGGAATGTTCGTGCGCAAGGACGATCTGCGCTGGCAGCCCTGGCCCGACAAGGCGCTGCCGGAGACCTATCTCGTCAAGGCCAGGCACGACGCCGCCACGATTGTCGGCGGGGTGGTGCGCCGCGCGCTGGAGGCCGGCGAGCCGGTGACCCAGGGTCAGGTGGTGGCGCCGGGGGATCGGGGGTTCATGGCGGCGGTGCTCAACCCGGGAATGCGCGCCGTGTCGCTTCCCGTGGATGCGGCGACCGCCGTTGCCGGCTTCGTCTTCCCCGGCGACCGGGTCGACCTGATCCTGACCATGGACTTCGTCGAGATCGTCAAGCTCGAGGACGAAAAGGACACCAAGGAGAAGCGGTTCGGTTCCGAGACGTTCCTCACCGGGGTGCGCGTCCTGGCCATCGACCAGGAGGCGGCGGATCGCGAGAACGAGCCGTCGGTGGGCAAGACCGTCACGGTCGAGGTCACGCCGGAGCAGGTCGAGATGCTGGCGGTCGCCATGCGGCTCGGCCAGATCTCGCTCGCGCTGCACAGTCTGGCGCGGCCGGATCAGGCGTCTTCGGAGGCCCTGGCCCAAGGCGAGGAAATTCAGATGGCGACCGCCAACGAAACGGCTTCGGACGCCGCCGGGGCGCCGCAGCCCAACGGCCTGCCCCAGGCCATGGCCGGCGACGCCTTCGAGACGCCGGCGCCCGGGGGCAGCTTCACCTTTGACGCCGACGCCAGCCGGCTGCGGCGTGCAACGCTCATCGTCAGTGACGACGATGGGCCGAAAGTCGTGCAGCTGCGCGGCGAAACCAAATAGGTTCGGCGCGCCAATGGAGATCGTTGGATGATCGCAATGCGACACGCGGAGTCCGGCAGTGCCGGGCGGCCGACGGCGTCACTTCTGTCGGCCGCGGTGGCTGCCCTGGCATGGCTTGCGCTCGCCGGGCTGGCCGCAACCGCGTCGATCGGGCCCGCGCGCGCCAACCAGATAATCGCACCCGGCCAGACGCTGCAGATCGAAGTCTCGAAGGGCCAGGCGATCCGGCTCGAGCGGCCGGCGGCAATGGTGTTCGTGGCCAACCCCGATGTGGCGGACTACCAGATCGAGTCCCCGGGGATCCTCTATGTTCACGGCCGATCGGTCGGCGAGACCACGCTGTTCGCGGTCGACGAGAACGACGACGTCATCCTCAACGTCAATCTCGAGGTCAACCACAACCTCTCGCGCCTTCGCCGCGCGCTCGCCGAGACGATTCCGGGCAACGACATCCGGTTGCGCTCGGTCGACGGCGCGGTCGTGCTCTCAGGTGCGGTTTACTCCGCCGACGCGTCGGAGGACGCGCGCCGTCTGGCCGCGACCTTCGTCCCCGAGGAGACCGACGTCATCAACAACCTCTCGGTCGCCTCGCCGACGCAGGTGAACCTGCGCGTGCGGGTCATCGAGAGCTCGCGCAACGACCTGCGCCGGCTCGGCATCAACTGGGACATGGTCGCCGACGTCGGCAACTTCGTGCTCGGCCTGTCGACCGGCCTTCCGACCACGACGCCGCCCGCCATCCCGTTCCTGTCGACCGACCGCTTCGCCGCCTCGGGCAGCAGTCTGGTGACGCGGCCGGGCGACGCGAACTCGTTCGTCGGCAATTTCAACGACACCAGCAATTTCGACATCTCGGCGCTGATCGACGCGCTCGAGACCGAGGGGCTGGTGCGCACTTTGGCCGAGCCCAATCTGACCGCCATCTCGGGCGAAACGGCGAGCTTCCTGGCCGGCGGAGAGTTCCCGATCATCGTGCCGCAGGACGATGGAGCGTTTTCCGTCGAGTTCAAGGAGTTCGGCGTGTCGCTGACCTTCACGCCGACGATCATCGGCTCCGACCGGATCTCGCTCAAGGTGCTGCCCGAGGTCTCGCAGCTCTCGGACTCGGGCGCGGTCAACTTCCAGGGCTTCTCCGTCCCCGCGCTGACCACGCGGCGGGCCAACACGACGGTCGAGCTGGCCTCCGGCCAGAGCTTCGCCATCGCCGGCCTGCTGCAGACCACGGTCAACGACAACGTCTCCAAGGTGCCCTGGCTGGGCGACGTTCCCGTCCTGGGCCAGCTGTTCAGGTCGGAGGAGTTCCAGCGCAACGAGACCGAACTCGTGATCGTGGTCACGCCGATGCTGGTCCAGCCCGTGGGGCGGGGCAGCGCCAACGTCGCGCTGGCTCAGCCGGGCCTGGGAGCGAACGTGCCGCCGCCCTCGGGCGCGCAACCCTCGCCCGGCACCGGCCAGGGCGGCCCGACGCTGGTCGGTCCGGCCGGCTTCATCCTCGACTAGGAGATGGTCCCGATGCCGCTTCGCCTGCTGAGCCGTGCGCTGATCGTTCCCGCCCTCGTGGCCGCCGTTGGCGCGTGCCAGTGGCGCGACGGCCATGTCGTCCTGGGCGACACCGACATCCATGCACCGCCCCCGACCCAGCTCGCCTGGACCGAGACTACTCACCGCGTCGTGTTCCCGCCGGGTGGGGCCAAGCTGAGCGCAACTCAGACGGGCAGCATCGACGCTTTCCTGGCCGGTGCCGACGTCGGGCCCGGCGACCGCGTGGTGGTGCTGGCCGAGGCGGGAGCGCCAATGGCCGACAAGCGGATCGAAGCGGTGCGGCGCTACCTGGAGCGCCAGCATGTCCCGGCGGCAATTGGACGACAGCCGGAGACCGCGCTGGGCCGGGACGAGGTGGCGTTGAACGTAGGCCGCTACCGCGCCGTGGGCCTGTGCGCCAATTGGGACCGGGCAGTCGCGGGCGGCGGCATCACCGGCGGTGCCGAGAGCTATGGCTGCACGATCGCCGCCGCGCGGGCCGCGCACGCGGTCGATCCCGGCGACCTTCTCGGCGGCGGCCCGGTCGGCGACGCCGACGGGGCGTTCATCGCGAACGGCATGCGAACCTATCGCACCGGCGAGGGCAGCGGCGAAACTGAGAGCCAAGCCATCCAGTTCGTAGTTGGATCCAACTGATGCGCGTCTCAGCCGACATGCTTGCCACCGACAACGGCGACCCCGGAGCGGAGGTCCCGGCGACCTCCGCACCGAGGGTATACGCCAGCCCCGACGGCTCGGCAGTGGCCGGTGCCTTCGTGTGCGACGACGAGGCCGGGGCGGTGGTCTCCGAGGTCCTGGCCGCGCGCGGTTTGGCCGCGCTGGTCGAGAATGGCGGGATCGCCGCGGCGATCGAGTACGTGTCCGCTGGCACTTCGCCGCGGCTCATGATCGTCGATTTGTCACAGTCGTCGTCACCGATGGCCGACATCGACGCGCTGGCCGAGGTGTGCGAGCCCGGTACCACGGTGGTCGCGCTGGGTGTCGCCAACGATGTCGGGCTGTTCCGGGACCTGCTGACCGCGGGGGTCACGGATTATCTGGTCAAGCCGCTCGACCGCGTCGCTCTCGAGCAGGCGGTCGGAGAGGCGATCGACACCGCGCAATCCGCCACCGGCGACGAGAAGGCGGGCAAGGTGATCACGGTAATCGGCGCGCGCGGCGGTGTCGGCGCCACCTCGATCGCGGTCAACACCGCCTGGGTGCTGGCGCACCAGCGCAAGCAGCGCGTCGCGATCCTGGACCTCGATTTGCAGTTCGGCGCGGTGGCGCTGGCGCTCGATGTCGAGCCGGGACGCGGTCTGCGCGAGGCGCTCGAGAATCCCGACCGCATCGACAGCCTGTTCATCGCCTCCGCGACGGTGAATGCGGCGGAGAACCTCTATGTGCTCGGTGCCGAGGAGCCCCTCGAGCAGCTCTGGGCGCCCGATCCCGAAGGGCTGGATCGGTTGATCTCCGAACTCAAGCAGAACTTCGACTGCGTGGTCATCGACCTGCCGCGCTCGGCGGCGTTGAGCCACGGCGCGGTGCTCAAGGCCTCGACCGACGTGGTGCTGGTAACCGACCGCTCGCTGATCGGCATGCGCGACTCCATGCGGCTCAGCGCGATGCTCAAGACCGTGGCGTCGGAGGCGGAGCCACTGGTGGTCGCGAACCGCGCGGGCGCGGACAAGAAAGCCGAGATTCCAGCGCGCGAGTTCGAGCGCGGCACCGAGATGAAGATCGACCTCAGCCTGCCCGAGGAGCCGAAGACCATGGCCTTGGCCTGGCACTCGGGCAAGGCCGCCGCAGCCGTGGTCAAGGGCGGCAAGCTGAACGGCGCCTTCGCCCAGCTCGCCGGCCGGGTCGCCCCGGCCGCGGCCGGCGACGACAACGCCAAGAACGGGGCGTCACTGCTGCGGCGCCTGATCCGCAAATGAGCACGTTCGGACGCAAGGGTGCCCAGCGCAAGGCCCGCGTGGTCGAGCTCCAGCCGCGCCGGACGGTGTCCGAGACCGAAACGGCCGAGCCCTCCGCCAGCGGCTCGGCCGAGGGCGCGCCCTGCGGCGCCGAGGAGCCGAGCGTCGCCAGCGCGTCCGCTCCGGTGGGGGAAAGCTTCGAGATGGCGTCGACCCCGGTCGCCCAGTACGAGGTCGGGAGCACCGAAGCCGAGCGTGCATGCGCGCCCAGGACGCCCAAGGTTCAGGACGACACGGGCGCCAAGGGCAAGGGCCTCAAGGCGTCGCCGGTGGAAGCGGCCAAGGACAAGGTCCAGCCGGTTCTCCTCGAGCGCATCGACGCTTCGGCCGCCTCGCAGCTGCCGCGCGACGACCTGTCCAACCAGATCGCCGAGATCGTCGCCGAAATCCTGGTCGAGCAGAAAATCCAGCTGAACATGGCCGAGCAGCGGATGTTGGTCAGCCAGTTGCTCAACGACATGCTCGGCCTTGGCCCGCTCGAGCCGCTGCTCGCGGACGACGACATCTCGGACATCATGGTCAACGGGCCCAAGCAGGTCTACATCGAGAAGGGCGGCAAGCTGCAGCTCACCAACGTCACCTTCCGTAACAACGACCACGTGCTGAATGTCGCCACGCGCATCGTGACGCGGATCGGCCGGCGCGTGGACGAGTCGACCCCCTTGGTCGACGCGCGCCTCGAAGACGGCTCCCGCGTCAATATCATCATCCCGCCGCTGGCCATCGACGGACCCTCGATCTCGATCCGCAAGTTCGCCAAGCAGCGGATCACGCTCGACACCATGGCGGCCAACGGCACCATCTCGCCCGAGATGGCGACCGTGCTGAAGATCGCCGCGCGCTCGCAGCTCAACATCCTGATCTCGGGCGGTACGGGCTCGGGCAAGACCACGACGCTCAACGCCCTGAGCCAGATGATCGACTCGGGCGAGCGCATCGTCACCATCGAGGACGCGGCCGAGCTGCAGCTTCAGCAGCCGCATGTGGTGCGCCTCGAGACGCGCCCGGCGAACCTCGAGGGGCACGGCGAGATCACCATGCGTGACCTGGTCAAGAACGCGCTGCGTATGCGGCCCGACCGCATCATCCTGGGCGAGGTGCGCGGTTCAGAGGCGGTCGACATGCTCCAGGCGATGAACACCGGCCACGAGGGCTCGCTCGGCACCATCCACGCCAACCGTCCGCGCGAGGCGCTCACCCGGCTCGAGAACATGATCGGCATGGCCGGCATCAACCTGCCGGCCAAGGCGACCCGGACCCAGATCGCCTCGGCGCTCGACATGATCGTTCAGGTCTCGCGCATGCGCGACGGCAAGCGCCGCATCACGCACGTCGTCGAGGTTGTCGGCATGGAAGGCGACATCATCACCACGCAGGACCTGTTCTGGTTCAAGTTCGAGGGCGAGGACGATCAGGGCCGCATCGAGGGGCATTTCGAGAGCTCGGGCCTGCGGCCGCACTTCACGCCCAAGGCGGAGTATTTTGGGTTGGACAAGCCGCTGCTGGCGGCGATCTAGGCGGTAGGCCCAGGGGGCGGGCATGGAGTTCAATTTCGGAGGTCTGGACCTACGCGCCGTGATCCTGCTCGGCGGGCTGGTCGTATGTCTGGCCGTCGTCGTAGCCTCGTTCCGTGGGCCGACGGCGCAGGCCAAGCGCCGACTCAAGCGGCGAATGCAGCGAGCGAAGCAGACCACCTCGGGTCCGTCGCGCGTTCAGGCTCGCGCGGTCAGCGTCAAGCGGCGCACCCAGGACAGTTCCTTCGCCCAGCTCGACAAGCTGATCAAGCGGTTGGTCCCACGCCCCGAGCTGCTGCGGGAGCGGCTGGCGCGCACCGGACGCGACATCACGCTGGGCGAGTACGTGCTGCTCAACCTGCTCCTGGTCCTGGTGGCGGGCTACGCGTTCGATCACCTGGTCGGCTTTTCCTTCGTCTCCTCGGCGCTGGCCGGCGTCGCGATCGGGCTCGGTGTGCCCCATTTCGGCGTCGGCTTCGCCATCCAGCGGCGGATCAACAAGTTCATCGACCTGTTCCCCGACGCCATCGACCTGATTGTCCGTGGCCTCAAGTCGGGTCTGCCGGTGCCCGAATCGATCAAGGCGGTGGCCGAGGAACTGGCCGACCCGGTGGGGGCCGAATTCCGCACCATCCAACACGCGATCAAGCTCGGCACGTCGCTCGAGGACGCGCTGTGGTCGGCGGCCAAGCGCATCGACACGCCCGAATTCAGGTTCTTCGTCATCTCGCTCTCGGTGCAGCGTGAGACCGGCGGCAATCTGGCCGAGACGCTGGAGAACCTGACCGACATCCTGCGCAAGCGGCGCGCCATGAAGGGCAAGATCCGGGCGATGTCGTCGGAGGCCAAAACCTCGGCGATGATCCTGGGGTCGCTCCCCTTCATCCTCTTTGCGCTGATCATGGTGCTGAACCCGGGCTATGTCGGGCAGCTCTTCGACGACCAGCGCGGAGTGATGATGGTGGTGGTCGGCTTCGGCAGCCTGCTGACCGGCATCGGCATCATGATGAAGATGATCAAGTTCGAGATCTGAGCGATGGACGCGCTGTTCGAAATCGTATCGCCGGAAGCCGTGCTCCTGATCGGCTCCGCCCTGTCGGCGGCGCTGGTGGTGATTGCGGTGTGGACCGCATTCATCCACCGTGACCCGTTGAGCGGGCGTGTCAAGGCGCTGGCAGAGCGTCGCGCGGCGCTCAAGGCCGGCGTGACCGCCCCTCAGCGGAGCAGGGACCGCACGCGCAAGGCGCGTTCGGTCGGCTTCATGAAGGCGTTCCTGGCGCGGGTGAACGGCAAGTCCCGCGCCCGCAAGCCCAGGGTCAGCCGCGAGGTCAAGCTGTTGCGCGCCGGCCTCCGCTCCAAGGACGCACCGGTGGTGTTCCAGTTCGCCAAGTTCACCATGCCGTTCGTGTTCGCGATCGCGGCGGCGGTGCTGCTCTACGTCCTAAAAATCTACGAAATGAAGGACGACTGGAAGCTCGTCGCCGTAATGGGCATGTTCGCACTCGGTTTCTTGGCGCCGGATCTCTACGTCTCCAACCTCACTACCAAGCGCCAGCAGGCGCTGCGCAAAGGGCTGCCCGACGCGCTCGACCTGTTGGTCATTTGCGCCGAGGCGGGGCTCGGGATGGACGCGGCGTTCAACCGCGTCAGCCGCGAAATGGCACGGTCGAGCCCCGAGATCTCGGACGAGATCAGCCTGACATCGATAGAGCTGAGCTTTCTGCCCGAACGGCGCAAGGCACTGCTCAATCTCAACGACCGCACCGACATGCCCGAGATCCGGGCAGTGGTCAACACGCTGATCCAGACCGAGAAGTACGGCACGCCGCTCGCCCATTCGCTGCGCGTGCTGGCGGCGGAATTTCGCAACGACCGGATGATGCGCGCCGAGGAGAAGGCTGCCAAGCTGCCGGCCACGCTCACGGTGCCGATGATGATCTTCATCCTGCCGACGCTGTTCATCGTGCTGCTCGGCCCCGCGGCCCTGCGCACAATCGACGCGATGTCGCGGCTGGGATGAGACGCAGAAGATGGCGATAAGGCGGCAGGCCGATCGCCCGGTGCATATCCGAGCAGGCCCGGAGCGCATTGCTGTTCCCGCCCCCCGCTGTGAGGGACGGAAGAAACCTCTTGCCGCGGCTAGCAGGCTGTTGAAAAAGTCGAGAGGTCGATGCGATGGCGCAATTTTCGAATCGGGATGATCGGTTTGTCGAATCTCCATTGCCTCGCGAGCCTCGTTCGCGAATCGATGTTGCGCCGCGAACCGCTAGAAATAGTTTTTCAACAGCCTGCTAGTTGACGTCGCTCTCCCGGACCGGGATCGCCGGACTGGCAGGGAGCTGTGCGGCGGCGTTCGGGGGCAGGGTATCCTGCTGGCGCGACATCGTGAGCGCGCCGGCGACCGCCGCGCCCGGCTGGGTGCGCAGCCAGCGGTAATAGGCGAGGTTGTTCTGGATCTCACGCTCCGCGAGGTCCTGGCGGCCGATCTGGGCGGCCTGCTCGGGCCGTCCGGCAAGGCCAAGGGCGAGAGCGAGGTTCTGCCGGTGGCGCGGCCCGGCTTCGGGCTTGGCGACAGCTTCGCTGAGCAGCTTCAGCGCTTCGTCATGCTGGCCGTCCAGGGCCAGCGACAGGCCCAGATTGTTCATCAGGGTGAGATCGTCCGGGAGCTCGTCGAGCCCGGTGCGGTAGACCTCCTGCGCGGCGCTGCGGTCGCCCGCGAGGTCGAGGGCGACGCCCAGCGCGTTGTAGGCGCGCGACGAGCCCTCCTCCGTCACGACCCGGCGCAGCGTCTCCGCCGCTTCCTCGGGCCGGCCGAGCGACAACAGTGCCTTGCCCAAACCGTAGCGGGCTTCGGCGTGGCCGCTGTCGACGTCGAGTGCGCGGCGGAAGGCGACCTCGGCCTTGTCGTGGGCGCCCAGCGTTGCGAGCGCCTGGCCCAGCTTGACGAACGGCACGGGGCGGCTCGGGTCGGCCAGCGCGGCACGGTGATAGAACTGCGCCGCGGTATCGGCGTCGCCGGCCTCCAAGGTGGAGTCGCCGATACGCATCAGCGCCGCCTGCGAGCTCTCGAGCTCCTCGTAGGCCTGGCGCTGGGCCGTGCCGGTTCCCTCGGCGTTCCACAGATCGCCCAGCGAACCGATCGAGCAGGCGCCGAGGCTGAGCGCCGCGACGCTGACGGCCGCGACGCGGACAATCCCGCGGGGCGCGGCATCTCGCGTAGTTCGGACCATGCCTAAAGTGCTCCCCGATTTGAAACCGGTTAGCAGCTTAGCGCCGTTCATATTACCGAGAAGTAAACACTGCGCTGTGACGCCGCCCCAGGGCTGCACGCTCGAGTCGGGCCAGCCGGTGATCGCCGCCGAGCTCGACCATGCCTGCGAGCCACCCATGTTCGACTGCGTACTCTCCGACGACACGCTCCATGGGATAGGGCGGCGGCGCACCCGGGAGCCTGAACTCCCGCCAGAGTCACGGTCGACGGCCGCCGTGGACGGCACGTTCCGCCGCGGGACGTCGACGGACGGCCATCGTCGATCGCCTCCCGAGCTGACACCGGGCGCGCGCAATCCCGAGACATATGTCCGTGAGATGCGGGCGAGACGAGCCACAAGGTCGCGCTCGGGCCTCAGCCCCAGTAGCACTCCGCTTCGCGCGCGCGTTGTTGGACCAGCGCGAGGACCGTGTCGATGGTCGGCGTCGGCACCTCGGTCAGCCGGCCCATCTCCTGCACCGCCGTCACCAGCGCGTCGATCTCCATCGGCCGGCCGCGCTCGAGGTCCTGCAGCATCGAGGTCTTGTGCGCGCCGACCTGGGCGCCGCCCTCGATGCGCTTGTCGACGTCGATCGAATGCGCCTCGACCGCAATCGCGATCCCAAACACGCCGGCCCTTGGCCGGCAGCGTTACATTCCGGGCCTGAAAAGCTTCCAGAGAGTGACCTGATCCGGAATCCCGCTTGGCGGCAGCCCTTCTAGCTCTTGGAATGCTGTCAGCGCATTTCTTGTGCCTTCCCTGTAGTTTCCATCGACATAACCGGCATAAAGGCCCTGTTCCGTCAGTCGCTCTTGAACCTTCATGAGCGTAGATTTGTAGATTAATATCGACTCGCCGTCGCTTTTCACGGGAACCAGATCCGATGCGCTGGTCACTCGCGTCTCCGCTATTTGTGCGATTACGCGCGCAGCGACAATAGCAAACTGTTCGTCCAATTGACGTTCGCAGTTTGTCCGTATCACTTCGCCAATCAAATCTGCGGATTCCCATGACGCGACATCGAATGTTTGCGGGGCAAAGGCGTTGGTCGCCGTGGTGTAACCGTCTATCCAGTTGAGAAACGCCTCGTACGCGCGACTGTTCCGCGGAGCCTCCCGAACGAATTGACCGCAGGACGCCACGCCCACGCCCTTGATGGCAAATCGCCCTTCGTCGTCACGGGCGCTTGCCGGCGCGCTGAATAGCGACATACATAAAACAGCCGCACCGCAAAGTTTTAAGGGTCCATTCACCAACATAGCGAGCCCCTTCACCGATTTACCTGATTCGCCGGGTCCGAATTCGACCGTGACCTACAAATAGCAAGCAGGCCAAGCCGCTGATCAGAAGGATAAACGTAGCAGGTACGGGGATTACGCTTATGCGAAGACCTGCACCGGCAATGGGATCGAAGTCAAAGGACTGCTGGCTCACAAATCGACTCGACGCTTCGGCGCCGTCGGCCCCGAACAACGGCAGCGTGTTACATACGTCGCTGACGTCGCAAGTACCTATATTCAGCCCTGCGAAATCCTTTATCAACTCGTCTTTGAAGCTCTGCTGGAAAATCTGTTCGTCGAAGGTGAAGCCATCGATGCTCACGCCGTCAAATCCCGGAACCAGGGTAAACGGGGGCGGATTGACGCGCGTGATGCATCCGCCCAGAGGATTAGGGATCAAGCAGAAAGATGGCGGGTCGACGATGACGGGGTCTGTGGGGGGAATTAACACGAAGTCCGGCAAACTCAGGAACAGACCGCCGACCGTTACGACAAAATCCTGGGTCGCGGCCAGGATGATTTCGTTGGTGAACGTATTAAGAAGCTTGAAGCTAGGCAGGATGTCGAAGCTGCCAAGTTCTTTTGGCGCGGTTAGTGTTATGCTTTCACCGGCGGTGAAGACATGGGTTCCTAGAGCGCCGAGATCGAGCATGATTTCTGGGGCCGCGTCGAACTCCAAGGATTGTCGTCCGATGAGCTGGGTGCCCAGAACGCCGCTGAAGAGGTCGTAACCGAACTGAAGACCATGCCCGATGTCGATTGGGCCAAAGTTGGCAAGCGCTGTACCCGGAATAAAACCGGTCAGATTCACATCCACATCGGTGAATATATCTGTGCCCGTCCCCTTGAGTTTGTTGCCGTCGAGGCTCCCGTCGACTTCTACCTTGGGGGCCTGCACCTTGCCGCTGAAATTCGTGACCGTCGAAACTGCCAGGTCGAACAGGAAATCCGGGTCGTTGGCAGGACGGCTGTCGTCGGTGTTGTCGGGGTCGATATCGATCCCCGGACCGGCGATTGTTGGTTTCCCGAAGCCGGGGATGTCGATCTGGAACTCGGTCTCGTTCTGAGTCTGTCGCACCAGTGGCAGTGTTCCGAGAGGCTCGTTGATATTCACGGGCTTCTCGTCCACGAAGCAACCGAATGCGCACGCCTTCAACGTGAGGTCGGCAAACAGGCCGGTTCTGGCTCCGATATCCAAGATGCCGTTATCGGCGACTGCCGCGAAATTGGCGCCCGGATCGACCGTGAACGAAGATGTTATCGTAAACTCTTCCCCGCGCCCTACCTTGTTCGGAAAGTCGAGATCGATCCTTACCGGGAAGTGGATGTCGGTCGAGCCGACATGAAAGTCGGCTATCTTGGTTTCCAGGCCAATGTTGACACCGGCGGAAAAATTCGCGGCAAAACCAAATTCCCCGAATCCCGGGATATTGAAGACCGAATTTGGACCGATGGACGGTCCTACGGGCACTTCTGCCAGCACCGGCGCGAATATTGGATCGGCGTCGCTCGAATTCCAAAGTGGGAGCCCCGTGGCGGAGTAGTCCAAATTGTAACTGACCGGCGCAGCCATGGCCGGGGTAGCGAAGGCGAGAAGCAGTGCGTACGCGCTGATCTGAGCAGAACGGCCGGCGAGTTGGCGAACCATGTTTCCCTCCGCGTTAGGTAATTCGTTGAATGGGAACCTCGTATTCGCTCGGTGGATCTTCGGCGCGGAGGCCCTGGCCTAAAGCAAGATTTGCGCCATTCACGATTCAGACGCAAAATTCATGCCGTTCACAAAAAATTGATGAACTCAGTGGGTTAGAAGGACGACGCGACAAAAGTTCAAGATATTGTGTAAAGAAAATTTACATCGCGAGCTTGGCCGTCGCGGTATGTCCGATGGCCTATCGTGAGGAAATTTGATGCAATGGCCTGATTGTAATAATATAAAAGCGCAGATGGCCTGCGTCTGTTGAGGTTAGAAAAAGTAAAAGACTAATATTAACACATATTAATTCTTTTGTTCGTCCGATTTGCGCTCATATTAACATTTATCATATTTCTTCATTATCGGAAACGTCGCTCATGTCGACAAAATACTTCGTGCGTGGCCACCCAGGTAGAGCTAAAGCGCCTACCAAATGTGTTAAGGTTACCGACAGTGCGACCGGCTTCACGCTAAAATGCGCTTGCGTCGCTGGGTGGCGACGTACCGTCCGCGGGCGCTTGCAGGATTGTCGAACTTGATCGAGCATGGCTCAACGATGCTGCGGGCGAGTGCCCAGGGGCAACCGGGTGGCAGCGCGGTGGCGCTTCCGGCCGAACGGAGCCCCGCGGCTGGTTTCGCGGCCCCGGGACACATGTCCGTGAGAGCCGGATGGGGACCAGCGAGGCTGTGGCAGTACCTCAGCCCCCGTAACACCCCGCCTCGCGCGCGCGCTGCCGGACCAGCGCGAGGACCGTGTCGATGGTCGGCGTCGGCACCTCGGTCAGCCGGCCCATCTCCTGCACCGCCGTCACCAGCGCGTCGATCTCCATCGGCCGGCCGCGCTCGAGGTCCTGCAGCATCGAGGTCTTGTGCGCGCCGACCTGGGCGCCGCCCTCGATGCGCTTGTCGACGTCGATCGAGAACTTCACGCCGAGCATCTCCGCGATGGCCTGCGCCTCGACCATCATCGCGCGGGCGACCGCGCGGGTGCCGGGCTCGGTGCATATGACGTCGAGGGTGGCGTGGGTCAGCGCGCTGATCGGGTTGAACGACAAATTGCCCCACAGCTTGATCCAGATCTCGTCGCGGATGCGCGGGCGCACCGGCGCTTTGAGGCCGGCCTCGATCAGCGCGGCCGAGAGTGCCTTGACCCGGTCGCTGCGCTCGCCGGTGGGCTCGCCCAGCGAGAAGCGCTCGCCCTCGATCACCTCGACCACCCCGGGCTCGGGTACCTCGGCGGCGGGGTAGACGACGCAGCCGATGGCGCGCTCCGCCCCGATGCCGTCCCACAGCACGCCGCCGGGGTCGACAGCCTCGATGCGGGTGCCCTCCCAGGGCTCGCCCATGCCGTGGAAGTACCACCAGGGCACGCCGTTGACCGCCCAGAGCACCGAGGTGTCGGGGCCGAGCAGCGCCTGCATGGGCTCCACCACCGCCGGCACCGAATGCGCCTTGAGGGTCATGACGACATGGTCTTGCGGGCCCGCCTCGGCGGGGTCGTCGGTGGCGCGGACCTCGGCCACCTGCTCCTCGCCGGCCGCGCGCAGGGTCAGCCCCTTCTCCCGCATCGCCGCGAGGTGCGGGCCGCGCGCGATCAGCGTGACGTCGGCGCCGGCAAGCGCGAGCTTCGCGCCCAGAAAGCCGCCGATCGCGCCGGCGCCGTAGATGGCGATCTTCATGGGCGCCTCTTCCCCCTCCCCTTGAAGGAGGGGGTA
>CAZMTC010000077.1:0-13778 GCA_964569105.1 uncultured Alphaproteobacteria bacterium
TCCAGCACGCGCGGATGCACCATGCCGCAGCCCAGGATCTCCAGCCAGTCGCCGAAATTGCCCAGCCGCAATTCGCCGCCCTCGCGCGAGCAGCCGATATCGACCTCGGCCGAGGGCTCGGTGAAGGGGAAGTAGGATGGCCGGAAACGCAGCGGCAGGTCGTCGACCTCGAAATAGGCCCGGCAGAACTCGGTGAGGCAGCCCTTGAGGTGCCCCATATGCGTCGACTCGTCGATCACCAGCCCTTCGACCTGATGGAAGTTGGGCGAGTGGGTGGCGTCGGAGTCGGCGCGGTAGGTGCGCCCGGGCGCGATGATGCGGATCGGCGGCGCGGTCTCGAGCATGGTGCGGATCTGCACCGGCGAGGTGTGGGTGCGCAGCACCCGGTGCGGCTCGTCGTCTCTCACCGGCGGCAGGTAGAAGGTGTCGTGCTCCTGCCGCGCGGGGTGCTCGGGCGGGATGTTGAGGGCGTCGAAGTTGTACCAGTCGGTCTCGATGTCCGGCCCCTCGGCGACCGCGAAGCCCATGTCCGAGAAGACGGCCGTGAGCTCGTCCACGGTCTGCGAGATGGGGTGGATGCGCCCCTGCGGCTCGGGCCGGGCCGGCAGGGTGACGTCGACCCGCTCGGTCGCCAGCCGCGCCTCGAGCTCGGCCTCCTCGAGCGCCGCCTTGCGCGCCTCGATGGCGGCGGCGACCTCGTCCTTGACCCGGTTGAGCGCCTGGCCCGCCGCGCGCCGCGCCTCGGCGTCGAGCCGGCCGAGCGTCTTCATGCGCTCGGTGATCCGCCCCTTCTTGCCCAGCGCGGCCACGCGCGCCGCCTCGAGCGCCGCCATGTCGGCGGCCTCCTCGACGGCGGTCAGCAGCTCGGCGCGGAGCTTTTCGAGGTCGTCCACGGATGCGCTCCCGGATCGGGCCGGCAAACGGGAAGTACCGGCGCCGGGCGTCAGCCCAGCGCCTTCCTGGCCTGCTCGACGATGTCCTTGAACGCCTCGGGCTCGTGCACGGCGAGGTCGGCGAGGACCTTGCGGTCGAGCTCGATGCCGGCCTCGCGCATGCCGGCCATGAACTTCGAGTAGCTCAGTCCGTGCTCGCGCGTGGCGGCGTTGATGCGCTGGATCCACAGGCCGCGGAAGTCGCGCTTGCGCGCACGGCGGTCGCGATAGGCGTACTGCCCCGCCTTCTCGACCGCCTGCTTGGCGATGCGGATCGTGTTCTTGCGGCGGCCGTAATAGCCCTTCGCCTTGGACAGGACCTTCTTGTGACGGGCGTGCGAGGTGACGCCCCGCTTGACGCGTGCCATGGGGTGCCTCCTCTTACCTGCGTCCGTAGGGCATGTAGCCGCGCACGATCTTGGCGTCGATCTCGCCCATGATCTCGGTGCCGCGGTGCTGGCGCTTCATCTTCTGCGAGCGCTTGCGCAGGTTGTGCCGCTTCTTGGCGGGGTTCATGCGAACCTTGCCGGTGCCGGTGAAGCTGAATCGCTTCTTGGCCGCCGACTTCGTCTTCATCTTGGGCATTTTGCGTACTCCGGTCGAGATGGTCGCTTCGGGGCGGTTGGGCATGCCCTGTCGGCCGCGCCGCCCGGTACGGAAGCGGGAGATATAGGAGGGCGCGCAGCGGAATGCAACAGCGGCGGCGGCCCCGCCATCGCTACTCTCCGGCCGCCTGCGCCAGCGACACCAGCCGCCGCACCGCGGCCATGGCGATCAGGATCGCGGCGCCGAACACCCAGATGCCCGCATGCACCACCACGTCGGCCAGCCAGTTCATCTTGATCGCCACCACCATCAGCGCGACCACGAACACATCCAGCATCGACCACTTGCCCAGCGCGTCGATCCGGCCAAGCCAGCGCCCCAGCCCCTGTGCGCGCATGTCGACATGGAACAGCAGCGTGTAGGCCGCGCCGATCTTGATCACCGGGAACGCCACGGTGAACAGCAGGATCACCGCGAAGACGAAATAGTCGCCGGCCTCGAACAGCGCCAACAGCCCCTGCGCGATCGATACCGTCCGCTCGATCCACCACAGCTCCTCGACCGTCAGGATCGGCAGGAACCAGCCCGCCATCAGCAAGCCGGCCGCGAGCGCCAGCGCCGGGCCGAGCAGCCGGTCGGGGCCGGTCAGCCGGGCGGCGAGGGCGCGGGGATGGGCGAGGGCGGGCAGCATTGCGACAATCTATCAGAGCCGCGGCCGACGGCCAGGGATGCGAGCGACCGCGGCGGACGCGGCCACCTGTACCGTCATGCTCCGGTCTTCATGTAGGCGACGAAGATCGCCCCGATCACGGCCGAGGTCGCGCCCAGGGCGATGCCGGCCGTGGCGAGCCCGCGCTGCGCCTCCCGCCGGCGGCCGATCACGCCGCAGGCGATCGCCAGGATGCTGCCGGCAAAGAAGGGATTGTACAGCAGCGAGGCGATCCCGATCGCCAAGCCGGCGACAGCGATACCGTTGACGTTGGACATCCGCCCCGAACTCCCTGTCCGCCGTCCGACCGCGCGCCGCGCCGAACGTGCGCCGACCCTACCACGGGCCGGGCGCGGCGCTGTCCAAAGGCTGTACGGGGCGCACCCGCGGTCCGTTCACCGCGGCGCGATGAGCATGACCATCTGGCGGCCTTCGAGCTTGGGCGCCTGTTCCACCTTGGCCTTCTCGGCGACCTGCGCCTCGACGCGCTTGAGCAGCTCGAGCCCCAACTCCTGGTGCGCCATCTCGCGGCCACGGAAGCGCAGGGTCACCTTGACCTTGTCGCCCTCGCCCAGGAAGCGGTCGATCGATCGCATCTTCACGTCGTAGTCGTGCTCGTCGATCGTCGGGCGCATCTTGATCTCCTTGACCTCGATGGTCTTCTGCTTCTTGCGCGCCTCGTTCCGCTTCTTCTGCTGCTCGTATTTGAGCTTGCCGTGGTCGAGAATCTTGCACACGGGCGGATCGACGTTGGGCGATACCTCCACCAGATCCAGCCCCATATCCTCCGCCATGGCGATGGCCGCGGCTTTCGACATGACGCCGTGGTTCTCGCCAGCTTCATCGATGACACGCACCTCGCGCGCCTCGATGTCCTCGTTCACCCGCGGTCCTTCCTTGACCGGCTGGGCGTCTCTCACCCACCTAGCGATGGACGATCCTCCTTCGTGTCCGTTGCGTGATGTCGATCATGCTGCTCCGCGTGTCCGCAGCCGCCGGACCGTCCGGCGGTGCTTCAAAGCGCGGGCAGGCGCACGTCGATGTCGACGGGCGCCCGCGCTTCCGATCTAAGTGTATCGACGGCCTTGTCCAGCGCAAGCGTTTCCTGGTCGTCCGAACCCAGCCGGCGGATGGTCACCTCCCGCGCCTCCGCCTCCTTGCGGCCGAGCACGAGGAGCAGCGGCACCTTGGCCAGCGTGTGCTCGCGCAGCTTGTAGCCGATCTTCTCGTTGCGCAGGTCCAGCTCCGCGCGCAGTCCGGCGGCGTCGAGCGCCGCCTTGACCTCGCGCGCGTAAACGTCGGCGTCGGAGACCACGGTGGCCACCACCATCTGCACCGGCGCCAGCCACAGCGGGAAGCGCCCGGCATAGTGCTCGATCAGGATCGCCAGGAAACGCTCGAACGAACCCAGGATGGCGCGGTGCAGCATCACCGGACGCTTCTTCGCGCCGTCCTCGTCGACATAGGCGGCGTCGAGCCGCTCGGGCAGCACGAAGTCGACCTGGAAGGTGCCGCACTGCCAGTCGCGGCCCAGCGTGTCGCGCAGCACGAACTCGAGCTTGGGACCGTAGAACGCGCCCTCGCCCGGATTGAGCTCGGGTTCGACCCCGGCCTTGCGCGTCGCCTCGATCAGCGCCGCCTCGGCCTTGTCCCAGATCGCGTCCTCGCCGGCGCGAACCTCGGGCCGGTCGGAGAACTTGATGGCGAACTCGTCGAAGCCGAAGTCCTTGTAGACCGAGGACAAGAGCGCGATGAACGCCTCGGTCTCGGCCTCGATCTGGTCCTCGGTGGCGAAGATGTGGGCGTCGTCCTGGGTGAAGGCGCGCACCCGCATCAGCCCGTGCAGCGCGCCCGAAGGCTCGTTGCGGTGGCACGAGCCGAACTCGGCCATGCGCAACGGCAGGTCACGGTACGACTTGATGCCGTGCTTGAAGATCTGCACGTGGCCCGGGCAGTTCATCGGCTTGATCGCCAGCGTCCGGTCGTGCTCGTCGGCGACCGTGAACATGGCCTCGCGGAACTTCTCCCAGTGGCCCGAGCGCTCCCACAGCGTGCGGTCGATGAGCTGCGGCGTCTTGACCTCGATGTAGCCCGCCTGCTCGAGCCGCTTGCGCAGATAGGCCTCGGCGATGCGCCACAGCGTCCAGCCCTTCATGTGCCAGAACGCCGAGCCCACCGCCTCCTCCTGGACGTGGAACAACTCCATCTCGCGGCCGAGGCGCCGGTGGTCGCGCTTCTCGGCCTCCTCGAGCATGCGCAAATACTCGTCGAGCTCGGCCTTGGTGCGCCAGGCCGTGCCGTAGATGCGCTGGAGCTGCGGGTTGTTCGGGTCGCCGCGCCAGTAGGCGCCCGACAGCTTGGTCAGCTTGAACGCCTTGGGCAGCCTGCCCGTCGACGGCAGGTGCGGCCCCTCGCACAGATCTTTCCAATCGCCCTGGCGATAGACCGTGATCTCCTCGTCCTCGGGGATCTCGCCGATCCACTCCGCCTTGAAGCGCTCGCCCATCCTATCGAACTCGGCCACCGCGCGGTCGCGGTCCCATACCTCGCGCGCGATCGCCTCGTCGCGGTCGACGATCTCCTGCATGCGCATCTCGATTGCCTCGAAGTCCTCGGTCGAGAACGGCTGCTCGCGATGGAAGTCGTAGTAGAAGCCGTCCTCGGTCGCCGGGCCGAAGGTGATCTGCGTGCCGGGATACAGCTCCTGCACCGCCTCGGCGAGGATGTGCGCCGCGTCGTGGCGGATCAGCGGCAGCGCGTCGGGGTCCTTGGACGTGACGATCTCGACCCTGGCGTCACGCTCGATCGGCCGGCTCAGGTCGCGCAACTCGCCGTCGACGCGCACCGCCAGCGCGGCCTTGGACAGACCCGGCCCGATCGCGGCGGCGACGTCCGCCCCCGTGGGCGCGCCCTCGAACTCCTTCGTACTGCCGTCGGGCAGCGTGATGCGGATGGTGCGGCTGTCGGCCGCGGCGGCCTGGTCGTTCACCTGCTCTTCCCACTGGAAATGTCTGCGCCGGCGCAAGCTCCCTATATTATAGGGAGCGCGGCGCGCGACGGTAACCGACAGGTTGCTAACGCGGCGTCAACCGCGTTTCAAGCGCGGCGACCACCTCGGGCACGGGAAGCTGGCTCAGCGACCGCCTGCGCAGCACCAGCACGGGCGGCGCGTCCGCCGGTGGACGCGGCGCCGTGCGCACGGGATTGGACGCGCCCGAGAACAGCACCACCGAGGGGCAGCCCGTCGCCGCGATCAGGTGCATCGGCCCGGTGTCGTTGCCCACCGCCGCCGCCGCGCCGCGCGCCAGCGCCACGACATCGGCGAAGTCGGTGCGTCCGACCAGCGAGCGCACCTTGGGCACCGTACGCTGGATCGTAGCCGCGGCCTCGGACTCGGAGCCGGTGCCCAGCACCACCGGCGTGTGACCGCGCGCGATCAGCTCCTTCGCCAGCGCCCGGTAGGCGCGCGCCGGCCAGCGCTTCTCCGGCCGATGCGGTGCGCCACCCGGGACGAACAGGACATAAGGCTCGGCGATGCCGAAGCGCGCCGTGTCGGCCTCGACCCAGGACAGGTCCGGCGCCGGTACCTCGGCGATTCCCGCCCTGCGCAGCTGCTCCACCTGCCGCTCGACCGTGTGCATGCGCCGCCGCTCGGGATTGTCGTCGGGGTGCGAGGCGCCGCGCGCGACGCCCGACCATTCGGGCCGCCCCGGCCCCATCAATCGGTAGTAGAAGCTCGATCGGTCCGAGGTCTGCAGGTCGTAGACGCGCGCGAATCCTCCGCCGCGCAGCCGCCGCCGCAGGGCCCACCAGCCGGGCAGGTCCCACCATTCGGGGCGCCTGTCGATCCACACCTCGTCGAACCACGGCGACCGGCCCGCGAAATCGGCATAGGGCCCGGTCGTCAGCAGGACGATGTACGCGTCTCGATGGTGCCGGCGGATCGCCGCGAACGGCCCGGTCGAGAGCACGAAATCGCCCAGCGCGCCCAGGCGGATGACGAGGATGCGATCCACCGCCCGCTCAGCCCGCGCCGGCCTCGGCCAGCACTTCGTCGTAAAGCGCCAGCGTCCGCGCGCACATCAGCGCCTTCCCATACTTGCTGCGCGCATGGGCGCCGGCGCGCTCGGCGAGCGCGTCGCGGCTCTCCGGATCGAGCGCCAGCGCGCGCTCGATCCCGCTGGCCAGCGCGCCGGCGTCGCCCGGGGGCACCAGCCAGCCGGTGGCGCCCTCCAGCACCGTCTCGCGCGCGCCACCGTGATCGGTCGCCACGACAGGCCGGCCCATCGCCTGTGCCTCCACCGGCACGCGGCCGAATGCTTCAGGGTCGGTCGAGGCGGAGACCACCACATCGGCCAGCATCAGCGCTGCCGGCATGTCGTCGCAGTGGCCGGCGAAGCGCACTCGGCCGGCGATGCCCAGCCGGCGCGCCCGCTCCTCCAGTTCGGCACGGAAGTCCTCGCGCCCCTCGTGACCGCCGACCAGCACCGCGCACACCTCGGTTTCCAGACGCGCGATCGCGTCGAGGAATATCGTCTGCCCCTTCCAGCGGGTGAGCCGTCCGGGCAGCATGACCACCGGCGCGCCGTCGGGCAGACGCCAGCGCTGCGAGAGCTGGATTATCCTGGGCGCCGGCACCGCGTGCGGGTCGAACACGTCCAGGTCGATGCCGCGCGGGATCACCACGACGCGCTCCGGCTCGACCGCGTAGTTGGCGCGGATATGTTCGCCGATGAACTCGGAGATCGCGATCACCCGGTCGCCCGACACCATCACCGAATTGTAGAAGCGTTTCGGCCCGCCCCGGAAATTGTAGGTGCCGTGGAAGGTGGTGACGAACGGCAGGCCAAGGCGCCGTGCCGCCAGGCGCGCGCTGTGCGCCGGCGCGCGCGAACGTGCGTGGATCAGGCCAACACCCAGCGTACGCGCCAGCCCCGCGACGCGGCCGGCGTTGCGCCACATCGTCCAGGCGTTCTTGGAAGCCAGCGGCAGGGTGAAATGCTCCACTCCCGCACGCTCCAGCTCGCGCACCATCGGCCCGCCCGCCGACGCGACGGCGCCGCGCCGCCCGGCGTTGGCCAGTGCCGCGGCCACGTCGATGCAGCCGCGCTCCACGCCGCCCGAGACGAGCCGCGGCAGCACCTGCAGCACGGCGGGCGCCGTGCCGTGGTCCGCCGCCCGGCGCGGCTTGCCAGCGGCCATTGCGGGTGGTTTGTTCATCGCCACCGAATCCGAAGAGGGGGTCCACCGTGACCGACGAAACGGCCTCGGCGGCGCCGACTGTAACATGCCCCGACGGCGCGTCCATCGCCTATCGCACGACTCCGGGCCGCGGTCCCACGGTCGTGTTCCTCCACGGCCTGCGGTCGGACATGACCGGCACCAAGGCGGTCGCGCTCGAAGCCGCCTGCCGCGCCCGCGGCCAGGCCTTCCTGCGCTTCGACTGCACCGGCCACGGCGCGTCCTCGGGCCGCTTCGAGGACGGGACCATGACCCGATGGCGCGACGACACGCTTTTCCTGCTCGACCGGGTCACCGAGGGACCGCTGATCCTGGTCGGCTCGTCGATGGGCGGCTGGCTGATGCTGCTGGTCGCGCTGGAGCGGCGCGAGCGGGTCGCCGGACTGGTCGGCATCGCCGCCGCACCGGACTTCACCGAGGACCTGATGTGGGCCCGCATGGCGCCGGAACAGCGCGCCGAGCTCGAGCGCGAGGGGGCGATCTACGAGCCGTCCGCGTATGACGAGGAGCCCACCGCCATCACCATGAAGCTGATCGAGGACGGGCGGAACCACCTGCTGTTGCGCGACGGACCCATCCCGCTCGAGATGCCGGTGCGGCTCATCCACGGCATGCGCGACCCCGACGTGCCCTGGGAGGTATCGACGCGCCTCGCCGAGGCACTGGGTTCGGAGGACGTTGAGCTCATCCTGGTCAAGGCCGGCGATCACCGCCTGTCGGAGCCGCACGACATCGCCCGGCTGGAGCGTACGGTGGCCGTGCTCACCGACCGGGTTCGCTCCTGAAGATCGCGTCCAGCCCGGCGCGGTAGCCGGGATATCGCAGCCGCACGCCCAGCTCCGTCTTGATGCGCTCGTTGCGTACCCGCTTGTTGTCGTCGAAGAAGCTCCGCGCCATCGGGCTGAGCTCGGCCTCCTCGATCGGGACCGGCGGGGGCGGCTCGATCCCCAGCAGCGCGGCCGCGTATTCCACCACCTCCGACGGCGCCGCCGGCGCGTCGTCGCAGACATTGTAGGCCGCGCCCGGGTCGGGCTTGGCAATCGAGGCGCGCAGCACCTGCACGATATCGTCGCGGTGGATGCGCGAGAACACCTGCCCGGGCTTGTCGATGCGCCGGGCCCGCCCCTCGCGCAGTGCGTCCAGCGCGCTGCGTCCGGGACCGTAGATGCCGGCCAGACGGAACAGGTGCACCGGCCGGCCGTACAGCGTCCACAGCTCGAGCCAGCCGTCCTCCGCGGCGACCCGGCGCGCGCCGCGCTGGCCCGTAGGCTCGCGCGCCGAGCCCTCGTCGACCCAGCCGCCGTCACGCGTGCCGTAGACGCCGGTCGTCGACAGGTAGCCGATCCAGCGCAGCCCCGCCATCGCCGCGATGTCGGCGGCGTGATGGCGCAGCACCGGATCGCCGCCCGGGCCGGGCGGCACCGAGGACAGCAGGTGGTCCGCCCCGGCGAACACCGCCGGGTCCAGCGGCTCGGCGCCGTCGAACGGGTGCGCCTCGATGCCCTCGCCGCGCAGTGCCTCGGCGCGTGCGGGATCGCGGCAGGTGCCGCCCACGCGCCAGCCCTCCGTCGCCAGGGCGCGTGCCAGCGCGCACGCGGTGTAGCCCAGACCGAAGCAGAACAGTGTGCCGTTCACCGGATTTCCTCACTTGTGGCCGAGAACCGGGCTTGCGGTTAGCACGCTCCATGGGCGACCCTCAACGCCGAACCCATCGCACGGCTTGCCGACCATGAAGACCGCGATCCTGCTGCTGGCCACGACGCTGCTCGCTCAGGCCGATCCCGACGCCCGCTACCGCGCCTGCATGGAGAAGGTCGGCGCCGATCCGCAGGCGGCTTTGCAGGCGGCCGAGGCCTGGGCCGCGGAGGGCGGCGGACCGTTGGCCGGTCACTGCAAGGGCAGCGCGCTGCTTACCCTTCAGCGCTTCGAGGAGGGGGCGACCCTGCTCGACGGCCTGGCCGAGCGGATGGCGCCCCAGGCACCGCCGGTAGCGGCACGCATCGCCTATCAGGCCAGCCGCGGATGGCAGGCCACGGGTGACGCGGAACGGGGGCTCGCCTCGATGGACCGCGCGCTGTCCTACGCGCCCGACGACCCCGCGCTGCGCCTGCGCCGCGGGCTCATGCGGGCATTGACCGGCGCCCATTTCGAGGCGCTGGACGACTTCAACGCCGTGCTCGACCGGAATCCCGAGAACGTCGATGCGTTGGTGTTGCGCGCCAGCACCTACCGCCGACTGGAGAGTCCCGAACTCGCGCTGGACGACCTGAGCCGTGTGCTGCGCCTCGATCCCGATCATCCCGACGCGTTGCTCGAGCGCGGCCTGGTTCATGCCGTGGCCGGCGATGCGAAGGCCGCCCACGCCGACTGGAAGCGGGTGCAGGCGGTCGCCCCCGACTCCAGGGCGTCACAACTGTCACGCGAATATCTCGATAAACTAAAACGCGACGAAGGCTAATTGTTACGAATCAGAGACTTCGGGGGCGTTTTTGAAAAACCGCACGATGTGCGCTTTGTCGCTCGAGGACCGGTCGGCGATGGACGGCCAAAGATTCACATTATGTTCCATAGATTCGCTGTTGCGCGCAAGAGCTCCCCTCTGTACAGTGCTCGCTCCTTGTGGGAGGGAGCAGTCGAGCCGTAGACCAGACTATAAAATCTTGAAATAAATGTCTTGCGGAACGGCTGTCGCGAGTTGTCTTGGTCTGGGATCGTAGCTCTCAGATCATCAGAATTGCTCGCCCGTAGTATATAATACTTGTCCTGCCCAGCGTTTTGCTGGGGCTACACGGTCTGGGCAGGGCGTCTTGGGCAATGCGGTCCTATTGGAAGGTGAATGAGTTGACGCTTTCCCTTTCTCGCCGTCTGTCGAAGGGGGTCGCCGGTTCCATTGTATTTGCGGCCGGGGCGTCGGCATCGCGGATGCACGCGAAAGTTTGATGACGACTTGATGCGACGGGGCTCGCCCCGTTCGGCCGCCGGTCGTCCGTCGACCGTATTTCACGCCGACTGGATGGCGGACCGCATGGTCACTGAACGTTAGTTTGGGCAATACGCCCGCGACGAGGGGGAACAGCGCAGTGAAGGAGGGCATGATGCAGGAGAGCGGGTCCAAGCCCGGTCACGGCCGGTCGGCGGCGCAGCAGGACGAGGATCGGAGCGACCTCGCCGTGGTGGGTTCGGCCGCGTCGGTCTGGGCGCGGGTTCGCGGCCAGCTGCGCAAGGACGTCGGCGACGCCGCGTTCAAGAGCTGGCTCAAGCCCGTCTCGCTGCATTCGGCCGAAGACGGCGTCGTGCGGCTCAGTGTCCCGACCCGCTTCCTGCGCGACTGGCTGGTCCAGCATTACCTGCCCACAATCGAGAGGCTGTGGCGCAAGGAGGAGGGTGCGCTGCGCGCGGTCGAGGTGCTGACGGAAGAGGCGCCGTGCGGCGCCGGTCCGGATGCGGCCGCCGTGGTGCCACCCGCGGCCCCGGCCGAGGCCAAGGCCGACCGGCACAACGGCGCCGCCGCGGCCGCGGCCGACGCGATCAGCGTGCCGCTTCTGCCCAAGTTCACCTTCGACAGCTTCGTCGTCGGCAAGCCCAACGAGCTGGCTCACGCCGCCGCGCGCCGGGTCGCCGAGGCCGACACCGTGCCGTTCAACCCTCTGGTGCTCTACGGCGGTACCGGGCTGGGCAAGACCCACCTTCTGCACGCCATCGGCTGGCGCCTGCGCGAACGCGACCCCGAGCGCCGCCTGGTCTACATGACGGCCGAGACCTTCATGTACCAGTTCATCCGCGCGGTCCGGCAGCGCGACACCATGGCGTTCAAGGAGCAGCTCCGTGCGGTCGACGTCCTGATGGTCGACGACATCCAGTTCATCGCCGGCAAGGACTCCACCCAGGAGGAATTCTTTCACACCTTCAACGCGCTGATGGACCAGAACAAGCAGGTGGTGCTGACCTCGGACAAGTCGCCGACCGAGCTGATGGGGATCGAGGAGCGTCTGCGTTCTCGCCTGACCTGGGGTCTGACCGCCGACATCCACCCGACCACCTACGAGTTGCGGCTGAGCATCCTCACGGCCAAGGCCGAGGCGATGGGCCTCGACATCCCCGCGCGGGTGCTCGAGTTCGTCGCCCACAAGGTCTCGGCCAATGTGCGCGAGCTCGAGGGCGCGCTGCAGCGCATCGCCGCGCACCAGGCGCTGGTCGGGCGCGATGTCACCATCGAGCTGGTGCAGGAATGCCTGCACGACATCCTCAAGGCCAACGACCGGCGCATCACCATCGAGGAGATCCAGCGCAAGGTCGCCGACCACTACAACATCCGCCTGGCCGACATGCACACCGCGCGCCGCGCCATCTCGGTCGCCCGTCCGCGTCAGGTCGCGATGTATCTGTGCAAGCACCTGACGACCCGCTCGCTGCCCGAAATCGGGCGCAAGTTCGGCGGCCGCGACCACACCACGGTGATGCATGCCATCAAGCGCATCGACGAGCTGCGCATGGTCGACGGCCAGCTCGACGAGGACGTCGACATGCTCCGCCGCACGCTGGAGACGTGAGGACACACACGGAGTAGGCTCGCCCCCGAGCCGGCCGACGGAACCCAGCAGGCCATCGACAGGCGGCGGGGCGCGCCGGTGCCGAGTCGGTCGGGGACGAAACAGCTCCAAGAGCCCCGGAATTGTTTGGAATCAAAGGGGTTGTGCTGTACTCTGCGGCTCCCGCGCGCGGTCGAATCCGGCTATGCTGCGGGGGTCGGCGTCGGCGCTTCGGCGCCGCCGTACGTTGAGGGTCCGGAAGCGGGCCCGAACCTCGGCTTTCATGTCATTCTCTTGGCCATCCGCGACATAGCCCCATCATGAAGATCGTCATCGAACGCGCGCAGCTCCTCAAGTCGCTGGCGCATGTGCAGAGTGTGGTCGAGCGGCGCAACGCCATCGCCATCCTCTCCAACGTGCTGCTCGAGGCGTCGGCCGGGAAGCTCAGCCTGACCACCACCGACATGGACATCGCCATCGTCGAGACGGTGGAATGCGAGGTCGGGCAGGAGGGCGCCACGACCGCGCCCGTCCACACGCTCTACGACATCGTCCGCAAGCTGCCCGAAGGCTCGCAGATCGCGCTCGAGCTGGCCGGCGGCGACGGGCAGCTCGTGCTGTCGGCGGGTCGCTCGCGCTTCACGCTGCCGGTGCTCGCCAAGGACGAGTTCCCGTCGATGGCGGGTGGCGAGCTGGCGCACAATTTCGCTCTGTCGGCCGAGATGCTGCGCAACCTGGTGGACCGCACCCGCTTCGCCATCTCGACCGAGGAGACGCGCTACTACCTCAACGGTATCTACTGGCACGCCGCCGAGGCGGAAGGGAACCCGGTGCTGCGCGCGGTCGCCACCGACGGCCACCGCCTGGCACGCTTCGAAACCGCGCTGCCCGACGGCGCCGCCGGCATGCCCGGGGTCATCGTGCCGCGCAAGGCGGTCAACGAGCTGCGCAAGCTGGTCGACGAGACCGCCGAGAGCGTCAGCGTCGGGCTGTCCGACGCCAAGGTCCGCTTCAGCTTCGACTCGGTGATCCTGACCTCGAAGCTGATCGACGGCACTTTTCCCGACTACGAGCGGGTGATTCCCACCGGCAACAACAAGCTGCTGTCGGTGGAGCGCAAGCCGTTCTCGGAGGCGGTCGACCGGGTCTCGACCATCTCGACCGAGAAGTCGCGCGCGGTGAAGCTGAGCCTCGACAAGAACGCCGTCACGCTGTCCGCCTCGAGCCCCGAGGCCGGCAGCGCGACCGAGGAGCTTGAGGCGTCCTACGACGCCGATCCCATGGAAATCGGCTTCAACGCGCGTTACCTCCTGGACATCACGCAGCAGATCGAGGGCGACGAGGCCCAGTTCACCCTGGCCGACGCCGGGTCGCCGACGCTGATTCGCGACACCACCGACGTCACCGCCCTCTACGTGCTGATGCCCATGCGTGTTTGAGGGACCGCCGTTCTGAGCAGCCGACAGGCCATCCGCGCCCCCGAGGCGCCCGCGGCCCGCGGCCGGGATTCTTTCGCGGTGACGCGGCTGCGGCTGACCGACTATCGTTCCTACGCCGCCCTCGCGGTCGACGCCGCGCCGGGGGTCGTGGTGCTGTGCGGCGCCAACGGCGCGGGCAAGACCAACCTGCTCGAGGCGCTGTCGCTGCTGGCGCCGGGCCGCGGCCTGCGCCGGGCGAAGCTGACCGAACTGCCGCGCTTCGGCGCCGGGGTCGGAGCCGGCTGGGCCGTCGCCGCGCGCGCGGCCACGCCCGCGGGCCCGGTCGAGATCGGTACCGGCAGCGATCCCGCGCGCGCCGGCGATGCGGAGGTTCCGGCGCGCC
>CAZMTC010000078.1:0-12821 GCA_964569105.1 uncultured Alphaproteobacteria bacterium
CGCCTCGAGCATCGGACCGCACTGGTCGGGCAGGTGCTCCTCGATGCTGGCGCCGAAGGAGAAATTGGGTCCCTCGGCGTCGACCAGCACGGCGTGGAGGCCGGACACCGAGGCGTGCTCGGCCAGTGCCGTATCGAGGGCCGCGACCATGGCGGCGTCGACGATGTTTGCCTTGGGCCGGTCGAGGCGCAGGCGCAGGAGGCGCCCCTCGCGGTCGAGCCAGACTTTGAGCGGCGAGCCCGTCATTCGGCGGCCTCCTTGTGGGCGGCGCCCGGCATCAGGCTGTCGATCAGGTCCTCGGTCCAGGGCGTGCCCTTGGCCAGCGCCCGGCGCAGCGCGACGAAGTCGATCTCGCGGCCGGTCTCCTTGGAGCCCTCGTTGAAGGCGCGGAAGCCGGCGCGGGCCTCGTTCATCATGTTGAGCGCGAGCCAGGAGCGCGACGCCTCCTTGTTGCGGTTCCAGGCCTCGAGCTTGGGCCGGCGCAGCTCCTCGAGGCTCTTGGTCAGGCACTCGGGGAAGGTTTCGATCAGCTTGGCGCACTGGGCCTCGACCGCCGCGTCGAGCCGCGAGAGGTCGATCTCGCCCGCCTTGATCCGGGCCTTGCCCTCGGCCAGCGCGTCGCCGGTCTTGAACTCGCCGTGGACGACGCGGCCGTATTCGTCGAGGAAGCGGTCGATGACCACGGTGGGGTTGGCGACGAAGTCGCCGTCGACCTTGAGCGCCGGCTCGACGTGCATGGCGATGCCCAGGCGATAGGCCTTGTGGGCCGAGAAGGGCTCGCACAGCGTGCCCGAAACCATCGCCTGCTCGGCGCCGATCATCACGGGCAGGAAGTCGGTGGCGCCGCCGATCGCGGCCGAGCCGTGCTTGGGGCCGGCCTGGCCGAAATTGGCGAGGTCCTGCGCGATGGTGAAGTCGCAGGCCATGCCGATCTCCTGGCCGCCGCCGATGCGCATGCCGTTGACGCGGCAGATCACCGGCTTGTCGCAGCCCAGGATGGCCGAGACCATGTCGTTGAACAGGCGCAGATACTGCCGGTACTCCTGCGGGTTGCCGGCGTAGTACTCGGCATACTCCTTGGTGTTGCCGCCCGAGCAGAACGCCTTGTCGCCGGCCGCCGTGAACACGACCGTGGCGACCTCGCGGTCCATCGAGGCGCGGCGGAAGGCGAGGATCGTCGCCTTCACCATGTCGGTGGTGTAGGAGTTGTACTGCTTGGGATTGTTGAACCAGATCCAGGCGTTGTAGAGGCCGGTGGCCTCGGAGCCGTCGAGCCGGGTGGCCGGTTGCTTCTCGTAGAGCACCATGCCGTCGGCCAGCATCTCGACCTCGGTGTCGACCAGGTTGTGGTCGATCAGATTGGCCGGGGCGTCACGCTGGATGATGGCGTCGGTCGGGCTGGTCATGGCGGGTGTCTCCCTCTTTTGCGGGGCGTCTGCGGTCACGGCACCAGGATCGCGCGGCGCTTGAGCTGGCCGGCGTGGACCGCCTCGAAGATCTCGTTGATGGCGTCGAGCGGGTGGTGCTCGACGAACGGCTTGACCTGGACCTTGCCGTCGAGGACCAGGTCGAGCGCGCCGGGATACAGCTCGGGCGGGCAGCCCCAGTTGCCCAGCGCGCGGGCGTGAAAGGCCATCAGGTTGGACAGCCGCAACTCCACCTTGTCCATGGTGAAGCCGACCACGGCGAGCGTGGCGCCGCGGTTGAGCAGGCCGAACGCCGCGGTCTGGCCGGCGGCGGTGCCCGAGCACTCGAAGACGTGCCACTCGGCCTCGCGCTGGCCCTCGGCGGCGGCGTATTCCTGGATCGCCTTGCGCAGCTTGCGCGGGTCGTCGAAGTCGCGCGCGTTGAAGGTGGCGCGCGCGCCGTATTGGGCGATGTTGTCGAGCTTGGCCTGGTCGACGTCGATCGCGACCACATGGGCGCCGAGCGCGCCCGCGACCTGGGCCATGTAGCCGCCGACGCCGCCCACGCCGTTGACCACGGCGAAGCAGCCGGGGCCGACCTCGGCCTGGACCGCGGCCTGGTAGGGCGTGGTCACCGCGTCGGCGATGACCGAGACGTCCGATAGCTCGAGCCCGGCAGCGGCCAGCCGCTTCAGGTCGACCTCGCACAGGCCCGAGGCCGGCACCTTCACCATGGTGCCGAAGCCGCCCTGGATGTCGTAGCCAGGCATGACCTGGTTGAGGCAGATCGTGCCGCGGCCGCGCTTGCAGTAGTCGCACTTGCCGCACGGGATCACCGCCGGGACGATCACGGTCTTGCCCAGCCAGCGCTCGGCGCCTTCGCCGGCGCCCACCACCTCGCCGCTGATCTCGTGACCCAGCGCCAGCGGCAGCGGGTGCGTCGTGCGCACGCCGTCGTAGTAGTAGCCCAGATCGGTGTGGCAGACGCCGCAGCCGGCGACGTCGATCACCACCTCGCCGGACCCTGGCGGGAACGGGTCGAACTCCTCCCGCACCAGCGGCTTGCCGGGCTCGACCATCATCCACCGATGCGCCTGTCCGTTGCCGGTCATCCTGTCGTCCTCCGTCTGCGTCACCGCGGCCCGCCGTCGCATCTCGTGATTGACAAAGCCGCCCGTTTGAGTATTGTGGAATAATGGTACTTGATTACTGGTTTGAGGCAAAGAGGACAAAACGTCGCATCGCGCCGCCGCCGCCACCGAGGGGCCGAGCGCCCCGAGGCGGGCTGCATTTACCAAAGGACGGCAGCACGCGGTCGACGGGAAAGGAACGGAGATGGGTTCGATCGGCAAGGACGTGACGCGCAGCTTCTCCGCCGCGATCGTCGGCAGCGGCGGCGCGGGCGTGATGACCGCCGGCGGGCTGCTGCTGGACGGCGCCGCCCGGCACGGCTGGTACGGGCTGCAGACCCGGGCGGTCGGCCCCCAGATCCGCGGCGGCGAAGCCGCGGCGCTGATCCGGCTGGGCGTCGGTCCGGTGGCGATCCACGACGACCGCTTCGACGTGATGATCGCGGTCGACTGGATGAACGTCGACCGCTTCTCGGCGGAGATCCCGCTGGACGCCGCCAGCCTGGTGATCGGCGACCCGGCCGCCGGGCCGGTGCCCGAGGCCATTGCGGGCAGCGGCGCGCGGCTGGCGGAACTGCCGATCAAGGAGTTGGCCGAGGCGGTCCCCGGCGGCCGGGTCAACATGGTCGCGCTGGGCATCGCCGCCGCACTGGCCGGCGTTCCGCGCGAGCCCATCGCGGCCACGGTCGAGAGCACGCTGGCGGCCAAGGGCGCCGAGGCGGTGGCGGCGAGCCTGGCGGCGCTGGACGCGGGGATAGAGGCCGCCGCGGGCCTGGACGGCCGCCCCGCCCCGCTGGCGGCGCCCGAAGGCGAGGCCGCGGGCCGCTGGCTTATCTCCGGCAACGAGGCCACCGGGCTGGGCGCGGTGCGCGGCGGCGTGCGCTTCGCCGCCGCCTACCCGATCACGCCGGCGACCGAGATCCTGGAATGGCTGGCCCCGGCCCTGCCCAAGGTGGGCGGCGCGCTGGTCCAGGCCGAGGACGAGCTGGCCTCGATCAACATGGCGATCGGCGCGTCCTACGGCGGCAAGCCGGCGATCACCGCGACCTCGGGGCCCGGGCTGGCGCTGATGACCGAATCGATCGGGCTGGCCACCGCGTCCGAGGTGCCGCTTGTGGTGGTCGACGTCATGCGCGGCGGCCCGTCGACCGGCATCCCGACCAAGTCCGAGCAGTCGGACCTGAACATCGCGGTCTACGGCCTGCACGGCGACGCGCCGCACGTGGTGGTGGCGCCCAACTCGATCGCCGACTGCCTGCTCACCGCGCAGTGGGCGGTGCACCTGGCCGAGGCGATGCAGGTGCCGGCGATCATGCTGTCGGACCAGTTCCTGGGCCAGGCGAAGGCCGTGATCGACCGGCCCGCCGACGTGGCATTCCTGGCGGCGCGCGCCGTCGAGGCTGCGCCGGCCGAGGGCTACCAACGCTACGCCGTCACTGCTTCGGGCATCTCGCCCATGGCGCTGCCGGGCACCGCTGGCGGCCAGTACACCGCCGACGGCCTGGAGCACAACCCGCGCGGCACGCCCTCGAGTCGCGCCGAGGACCATGCGGCGCAGCTCGACAAGCGGCGGCGCAAGGTCGAGGCGTTCGACTATGGCGACCACTGGGCAACCGTGGAGGGCGACGGGAAGCTGGCCGTGCTGACCTGGGGCTCGCCCACCGGCGCGGCGCGCGAGGCGATCGCCCGCGCCGCGGCCGAAGGCGTCGACGCCCGGCTGGTCTCGGTGCGGCTGATCGCGCCGGCGCAGCCGGAGCGGATGGCCCGCGCGCTCGACGGCGCCGAGCGCGTGCTGGTGGTCGAGCAGACCGAGTCGGGCCAGTTCGGCCGCTATCTGCGCGCGCATTACGAGCTGCCGGGCGAGGTGCGGTTCTTCCACCGCGCCGGGCCGCTGACCATCGGCGCGGGCGAGCTGGCCCGCGCCCTTATCGAGTGGAGGTGATCATGGACCAGGTTGCGGCGAAGCGCCCCGCGGGCGACTTCAAGTCGGACATCAAGCCGGTCTGGTGCCCGGGCTGCGGCGACTACCACGTGCTGCTGTCCTTCACCAAGGCGATGGCCGAGCTGGGGCTGGCCCCCGAGGACGCGGCGGTGGTGTCGGGCATCGGCTGCTCGTCGCGCATCCCCGCCTACACCAACTGCTACGGCTTCCACGGGGTGCACGGGCGGGCGCTGGCGCTGGGCACGGGGCTGAAGGTCGCGCGGCCGGACATCACGGTGATCGTCGCCGGCGGCGACGGCGACGGCTTCTCGATCGGCGGCAACCATTTCCTGCACGCCTGCCGGCGCAACATCGACCTGACCTATGTGGTCATGGACAACCGCGTCTACGGCATGACCAAGGGGCAGGCCTCGCCGACCACCGAGCCCGACTGGGACAACGCGCTGTCGCCGGGCGGCACCGGGCTGTCGCCGTTCCATCCGCTGGTGATCGCGCTGGCCTCGGGCGCCAACTTCGTGGCGCGCTGCTTCTCGGGCGACCCCAACGGCACCGCGCGCACCATCGTCGAGGCGGTGCGTCATCCGGGCTTTTCCTTCGTCCAGGTGCTGAGCCCGTGCGTCACCTTCCGGCCCGACGAGAAGGAGTGGAAGGGCATGGTGCACCCGGCGCCGGTGGAGCCGACCGACGACCCGGCGCGCGCCGCGCGGCGGATCATGACCGACGACGGCTTCAACGTCGGCGTCCTGTACCGCGGCGCCCGCGCGCCCTACCCCACGCCCGAGGGCGGTGGCGACACGGCGCTGGCCAGCCTGGACGCGGAGTTCGCGCTATGAGCCGCGCGATCGCGACGATGGCGGGGCTGCTGTCGCACGCCCATGCCATCGAGACCGAGGCGGTCGAACGCTACGAGCTGCTGGCCGATCAGATGGAGGTGCACAACAACCCCGAGGTCTCGGCCCTGTTCCGCAAGCTGGCGCGCATCGAGGCCAAGCACGCCGCCCAGATCGAGGACGAGGCGCGCACGCAAGGCACCGAGATCGCCCGGCTGAGCCCTTGGGAGTACGACTGGCCCGACGTCGAGGCGCCGGAGACGGCGGCGATCGACGAGGCGCACTATCGCATGACACCGCATCACGCGCTCACGATGGCGCTGGCCGGCGAGGAGCGCGCGCTGCGCTTCTTCGAGCATGCAGCCGCGACGGCGGGCGACCCGGAGGTCGAGGCGATGGCGCAGGAGTTCGCCGCCGACGAGGCGCGGCATGTGGCGCTGATCAAGGACTGGCTGGCGCAGCACCCGGCGCCCGAGACCGGCTGGGCCGAGGATCCGGATCCGCCGGTTTGGTCGGAGTAGCAAGAGGAGAATGCCATGACCGTCATCCAACCCGACGGCTGGTCGAAGCCGATCGGCTATTCCAACGGCGTCGTCGTGCCCGCCGGGCGCATCCTGTTCATCGCCGGCCAGGTGGGCTGGGACGAGCAGCAGGTGTTCCGCTCGGAGGAGCTGTCGCCGCAGTTCGACCGGGCGCTGGCCAACGTTCTCGCGGTGATCGAGAACGCCGGCGGCCGGCCCGAACACATCTGCCGCATGACCGCCTTCTGCATCGACAAGCCCGCCTATCTGGCGGCACGCCCCAAGCTGGGCGAAATCTGGCGACGGCACATGGGCAAGCACTTCCCGGCGATGAGCATGATCTTCGTCGCCGACCTGCTCGACAGCCCCGGCCTGATCGAACTGGAGGCGACGGCGGTGCTGCCCGATTAGGCGGCACGGCCGGGCGGGTGGTGGTGCGGGCAGTCGTGCGCCAACCCGTCTCCGGGATGATTTCCCTGTTTAGCAGGGAAAGACCAGGGAATTTTCGCGATTCAAGCGCTCAGCCGGGCCCATCGAACCCTATAAGTGGCTGTTTTATAAGCATTTCTCTAAGAAATTTCCTGCGCGACGGAACAGGGAATTATTTCAGCGGAACAGGGATCCGACGTAAGCGATGGGGTGGACGCCCCCTCCGGCGGCATCAGTGTGCCAGGATAGTGGTGTCGTAACCGCTATAGAGGAGGGAGCGTCCATGGAAGAGGTTAGCATCATCGGGCTGGACTTGGCGAAGAACTCGTTTCAGCTGCACGGCGCCGGGGTGGATGGCGAGGTGCTCTTCAGGAAGAAGCTGGCGCGCAGCAAGGTACTGCCGTTTCTGACCGGTCAGCCGCGTTGTGTTGTGGCGATGGAGGCCTGCGCGAGTGCCCACTACTGGGCGCGTGAGATCGAGGGGCTGGGTCATCAGGTAAAACTGATCCCGCCGATCTACGTGAAGCCGTTCGTGAAGCGGCAGAAGAACGACGCTGCCGATGCCGAAGCCATCGCCGAGGCGGCCGGTCGGCCGACGATGCGGTTCGTGGCGGTTAAGAGCGAGGAGAAGCAGGCGCTGGGGATGAGTTTCCGGGCGCGGGATCTGCTCGTCCGGCAGCGCACCCAGACGATCAACGCGCTGCGGGGCCACCTTGCGGAGTTCGGGATCATCGCTCCCAAGGGGGCAGCACATGTGAACCGCCTCAGGCGAGCGCTGGAGGACACGTCGACGGCGTTACCGCCGGAGGTGGTCGAGATCGCGAGCATGCTGCTGGCACAGATCGAGGTGCTGCAAGAGAAGATCACCGCTCTCGAGATCAGGATCCGCAGGCGCGTCCCAGAGGATGAGAGGGCGGCGCGGCTGACGACGATCCCTGGCGTGGGGCCGATCTGCGCGGCGGCCATCGAATCGTTCGCACCGCCTATGGAAGGCTTCCGCAGAGGACGAGACTTCGCCGCTTGGCTGGGCCTGGCGCCCCGCCAACACTCCACCGGCGGCAAGAACATCTTGGGCGGCATGTCGAAGATGGGGCAGCGTGATATCCGGCGGTTGTTGATCACCGGCGCCATGGCGGTCGTGCATTGGGCGACGCGGCGCGGCACGGATGACCCCTGGCTCGCCCGGATGCTGCAGCGGAAGCCGCGCATGCTGGTGGCGGTGGCGCTGGCCAACAAGATGGCCCGCATCGTCTGGGCACTGACGGTGAAGGGTGGAGTTTACCGAGCTCCGGCGGTTGTTGCATGAAGGAGCGGCGACGCCGGTGACGTCGGGATGTGAGCAGGTCGGAGGAAGGTAAGGGCAAACGGTCAACGAGACGGGATCGGGAAAACCAGTGCTCGTACGACGCGCTATAAAGCACGCGTAAGCGTTTTGGACCCGGTCCGCGCATCTCCATACAGGCCCGCGGCGCGTGAAAGGCCGCATCATGAGGCCGGACACACGACTGCACCTGACCACATGCCTGAGCCGACCGAAGAAGTGCTTGCATTCACGGCGGCGTCCACACACGTACAGGGAATGCACACTTGGCCCGGGCTGGGCGATTTCGATCTATTCTCCTTGTCGTTTTCGAACGAGAGCAGATCGAGATGGTGGACGACGCTGCGCTGCGGGCGCGATACGGCGCGGCGTTCTGGCGGGCGCGTCACGCATCGTAAAAGCGCAGCGCTTGAATCAGCGGGAATATTGCGAGACGCAGGGTCTCTCGCTGAAGGCCTTCCTGCGTCGTCAGACGCCGCTCACGGACATAGTCCTTGACGATGGTGTAGCCGCCGGCGAAACCGTGCTCGACTCGGAGCCGCCCGAAGAACGGGCATAGCGCTTTATGACGCAGTAACACTAACTCTTATCAGTGTAGAAGCCATGCGCGGTTGGTTCGGCGGCGGCGGCCAGGGAGACCTGGCAATCGACTTGGGGACTGCGAACACACTCGTGTTCGTCAGGGGCCGAGGCGTTGTGGTCAACGAGCCCTCCGTGGTCTGCATAACGCGGCGCAAGGGGCGGAACGAGGTTCTCGCCGTGGGCGAGGAGGCCCGGCGTATGGTGGGGCGGACACCCGAAATCATCCGGGCGATCCGTCCGCTGCGCAGCGGCGTCATCAGCGATTTTGGCGCTACGCAGGCGATGATCGCCTATTTTATCAAGCGTTCCCGGAGCACGCGTTTCGGCCGGCCCAACGTCGTTCTGTCCTGTCCCAACGGGGCGACCCCGGTGGAGCGGCGCGCCGTGCAGGAGGCGGCGGAAGCAGCAGGCGCGCGCCGGGTGTTCCTGATCAGGGAACCGGTGGCCGCGGCGATCGGCGCAGGGCTGCCAGTCGACACACCGTACGCGAGCATGGTGGTTGACAGCGGAGGCGGCACCACGGAAGTGGCGCTGATCAGCGTTGGCGACATCGTGAGCGCGGCGAACTGTGGTGTCGGCGGGTTTGATCTCGACGAGACGATCCTGCAGGCGATGCGCCGCAATCACGGCATCGCCATAGGGGAAGAAACCGCGGAACGGATAAAAATCGGGATCGGTGCCGCGTTGCCGCCCGATGACGGCGACGGCCGAACGATTGAAATCAAGGGGATCCATGTCGCCTCGGGAAGACCCCAAACCGTAGCGCTGACCGAGCGCGAGGTTGCCGGGTGGCTCGCGGATCCGCTTGAGGCAATCCTCGAGGGACTGTTCACGGTCTGGCGCGATACGCCGCCGGAGTTGGCCGGAGACATCCTCGACCGCGGGATTTGGCTCACGGGCGGCGGCGCGCTGCTCTCCCGCATGGACGAATTCCTCAAGGGCAGTCTGGGCATGCCGGTGTTCATTGCCGACGATCCGCTGCTGTGCGGCGTCAAAGGCGGCGGTCGGGCCTTTGACCATTTGGAGACCTTGCGCTGGTGAGCCGGCGGCCCTGGACGGGATAAGACGCACTCCCGCACTCGCTCGATGCTTTTCACCGGAGTTCGGCCAGCCGAGCGACTCTGGCGGTGCATGCTGCCGCGTAGCGCGCCGGGAAGCGCATGCTGCCCCCAATCGTTCACCAGCGGCAGTGTGAAGCGTCGGTGATCGTGCTCGGGGATGTTTCGGAAGCGCAGCGGAGCGCGTTCGCGTCGGCGTCATTCACCTGGCGGTATCGGGGATCGCGCCCTCGCCATCGCGGCGGAGCATGCGATAGGCGAACCCGCCGGCAAGCGCGAGGCCGACCAGCAATCCGCCCATCTCGACCAGGGAGCCGTGCCGCGCAACTGCGGACAGCGGGCTCAAGGCGGCCGCGATAGCGAACTGCAGGAAGCCGGCGAAGCCGGACGCGGTACCGGCTATATGCGGCTCGGTGGAGACGACGCCGGAATAGACCGCGGGGACCAGTATGCCGTGACCAAAGCCGATCGTCGCCAGCGGCAGGGCGAAGGCCGCCGGACTGAAATGCCCGGTGAGGCCGGCCAATGCCATGGCGGATGCGCCGGCGAGCCCGATCAGGACCCCGATGGTGACCCCGCGGTCGATCCCGATCCGGGGCAGAGCTCGGCTGGACAGGAAATTGCCGGCTATGTAGCCGACGGGCATGCTGGCGGCATACAGGCCGTAGATATCGGGGGTGACGCCGTCGCGGCCGATCATGACGATGGGCCCGGCGCCCAGGAAGACGAAGAACATCGACGTCGAGGTGCCCGCCATGACCGTGTAGGCCAGAAAGTTGCGGTTGCGGACGAGGAGCACGAAGCCGGCGATCATGACCCGCGGCCCGGGCGCGATGCGTTTATGCGGAGGATGGCTCTCGCCGAGCACGAACAGCGCAGCCAGCAGCGCCACGACGCCCAGGCCCGCCATCGTGTAGAAGACGCCGCGCCAGCTGACCACCACCTCCAAGAGCCCGCCCAGTATCGGCGACAGCGCCGGGGTGAGGCCGGCCGCCATACCGAGATAGGCCATGTAGCGGACGCTCTGAGTGTAGCCGAAGCGATCGCCGATGATGGCGCGGCTGAGCACGAGGCCCACCGACGCCCCGAGCGCCTGAAACGCGCGAGCCGCGATGAGGAAGGCTACATTTCCGGCCAGGGCGCATGCCGCGCTGGATGCCACGAACAATAAAAAGCCGCCTGCGAGAACGGGTTTGCGCCCGAACCGGTCGGACAGCGGGCCCACGAACAGCTGGGCGATGGCGAACCCAACCAGATAGACCGTGATCGTGAGCTGAACGGTGGCCGACCGCGCGCCGAGGTCGCTTGCGATGGCCGGCAACGACGGCGTGTACATAGCCGCCCCCACCAGGCTCACCGCGACGAAGATTATGATCAGCGGCATGAGGAGGAAGCGAGACCGCTCGGTCGGCATGGGTACACCCGTGGCGTCGGTTGGTCGGAGTTTCAACCCATTCTTGGCACGGAGCGACGATTGACACACGCTGAGATGCCGGCCCCGCGCACCGGCGCCGGGATGCGAGCGACCGATTTCCGGACGAACCGTGTTAGACTTGTTCATCCGGCGCGCATGGACACGAGGCCAATGAAGACTGTTCTGGTACCGTTGCTCGGCTCCGAGGACACGGCGCCGCTCGTTTCGGCCGCGGCTGCGGTCGGCAGAAAATTCGACTCGTTGATCGAAGGTTTCTGTTTCAAGCCCACCTATCTCGCAACCGCCTATTTCGAGGCGGGATCGCCCGCGATCGAAGAGCGATTCGAACAGGAGTATCGCGCGCAAGCGGCGAGCCTTCGCGAGCGGTTCTTCGACCGTCTGAAAGCCGAAGGTATCTCAAAGGTCACAAGCCGGTCGAAACCGGGCCAAGGGGGCGCGCGCTGGGTGGACGAGGTCGAGGGCGGCTACCGCTACGTCACCCTCCGGGCGCGGTTGTTCGATCTCGTCATCGTCGCGGGCGGAGCGCCGACCGAAGATCACTTTGCGAGCGCCGTGTTCGACGCGGCCCTGTTCGAAACCGGCAGGCCGGTCCTGGCGATACCGCCATCCGAGATCCGCGAATTCGGGGACAACGTGGTCATTGTCTGGAACGGGAGCGACGAGAGCGTTCGGGCGCTGGTGTTCGCGATGCCCTTTCTGCGCAAGGCGCGCAGCGTTTTCGTGCTGTCGGTCGAAGGGGCGACGGTGCCCGGCCCGCATGTCGATCAGGTGGCGGATTACCTGGCCCATCAGGGGATCGAGAGCGAGGCCAAGCACGTGTATCCCAATCGCGTGCCCGCGGGACAGGCGATCATCGAGGAGAGCGAGGGCCTGGGCGCCGACATGCTGGTCAAGGGAGCCTATACGCACAGTCGCCTGCGCCAGATGATCTTCGGCGGGCCGACACGCCATATTCTCGAGCACGCCTCCGTGCCCGTGCTGATGGCTCATTGATGCCGAGGACATTGAACCGCGCCGGGATTGCCGGAGGCCGTTTGGTGTGAGTTACGCCGCCAGCGTCTGATCGTCCAGTTGACGGATAGCAGTGAGCATCAGCTTGGCGTCCGCGGGGTGGGTGGCGTTCTTCGGCTGCACCGTGGTGTCGACCGTGATCCGCGCCAGGTCGTCCGTCTTCAACGCCCCCGTGTCGTGCGCCACGCGCAGGCTCTCCGCCAGCAGCACCTCGAGCTTGTCGCCGATCCGCTTGCGCCAGTGCGAGAGCCCCGAGCGCTCGTGCGGCAGCTCGTGCTGAAAGAACGTCTCGCCGGTGAAGGACTGGAAGTAGGGGTCGTGCACCCAGCGCTCGCACACGCCCTCGTCGGAGAGCCCGTAGATGTGCTTCAGCAACAACAGGCCGACCATGAAGCGGGTCGGCACGGCGGGACGGCCGGTCCTCCGGTAGAAGACCGACAGCTCGTCGTCGATCCACGCCCAGTCGATCGCGTCGGCGAGCCGCACCAGCTCATGGCGCATGTCGATGATCTGGTCGAGCCGCGCCCGGAACAGGTCGCCAGAGTCGATCGGCTCCTTCTTCGATGGCCGCATCCGTGCCTCCTTATCCTGACGGAAAGGAATCACGGACGCCGCCCGAAACACGGCAAACCCGCGATGCCGATTACTTCCCCCGCCCGAAAACCGATTCCGCCTCAGACACTTGGGCGTTGTTCACGGGGAACGACCTCGCCGAGCGCGTCGGACGCGATGCCGGCGTTGCCAGCCGCACCCTGCCGCTGGCATTCCTCGCCCCCGACATTGTCGAGGCTATCCTCGCAGGGCGTCAGCCCGCCGAGCTGACCGCGCGCCAACTGCACCCGATCTCGGACCTGCCCACGGACTGGTCGGCACAGAAGGCGCGCCGCGGATTCGAGGTCTGATCCCTCCTCCCTGGAACACAGGCGGACCCGGGCGACGGATCGATCGCGGAAATTGGCGCGAGAGACTTTTGGCCGAAGTGCGCAGAGACACGCCCCGCCCTGCGTCTCCGGCGCCCGACCGGTGCCGCAAACGCCCCAGGTTCGGGGCGTTTGCGGCACAGCCGACGTGATCGCGCCCGCACACTATGGCGTGTGGTGGGCCCGGCAGGACTCGAACCTGCAACCAGACCGTTATGAGCGGCCAGCTCTAACCA
>CAZMTC010000078.1:12831-13755 GCA_964569105.1 uncultured Alphaproteobacteria bacterium
CAGTTGAGCTACGGGCCCGACGCATGACGCGGGCATGGGCGGGCGCATCTTGTGCGGCCCGAGCCTCTCGGCGTCAAGCGCGAGCGATGCCGGCGAGTTCATGACGCGAGACAGTCGGCCGTCTTCGCGAGGGGCGAAGCGACGCAGCGATCCAGGGCGGCGTCCCGGTCTATCGGTCAAGGCCCTGGATTGCCGCGCTGGCTACGCCGGCTCGCAAAGACGGCGTTGACGGGTCGTCTCGTCGCCGCGCCGGTGTCGGGTCCTCTTTTCGGGCGCGCCATAAGACGAAGCCCGGGTTGCCGTCAACGGAGTGCGTTCCCGGCCACGGAGCCTCTCACGTATCCAGGAAGCTGCGCAGCTTGCGCGAGCGGCTCGGGTGCTTGAGCTTGCGCAGGGCCTTGGCCTCGATCTGGCGGATGCGCTCGCGGGTGACCGAGAATTGCTGGCCGACCTCCTCGAGCGTGTGGTCGGTGTTCATGCCGATGCCGAAGCGCATGCGCAGCACGCGCTCCTCGCGCGGGGTCAGCGTCGAGAGCACGCGCGTGGTGGTCTCGCGCAGGTTGGACTGGATCGCGGCGTCGAGCGGCACGACGGCGTTCTTGTCCTCGATGAAGTCGCCGAGGTGGCTGTCCTCCTCGTCGCCGATGGGCGTCTCGAGCGAGATCGGCTCCTTGGCGATCTTGAGCACCTTGCGCACCTTCTCGAGCGGCATGCCGAGCTTAACCGCCAGCTCCTCGGGCGTCGGCTCGCGGCCGATCTCGTGCAGCATCTGGCGTGAGGTGCGGACCAGCTTGTTGATCGTCTCGATCATGTGCACCGGGATGCGGATGGTGCGCGCCTGGTCGGCGATCGAGCGGGTGATCGCCTGGCGGATCCACCAGGTGGCGTAGGTCGAGAACTTGTAGCCGCGGCGGTACTCGAACT
>CAZMTC010000079.1:0-13688 GCA_964569105.1 uncultured Alphaproteobacteria bacterium
TGGATCATGTACTTCCAGGACGCGCCGACCCTGGCGCAGGACTTCTTCGTCGGCGAGGCTACGTCGGGCAGCTACTTCTTCTTCGCGCTGTTCACCGCCACGACGTATCTGCTGGCAGGCTGGGCGCGCGAGCAGGTGTGTACCTACATGTGCCCGTGGCCGCGCTTCCAGTCGGCGATGTACGACGACGATACGCTCGTGGTCACCTACCAGGAGTGGCGCGGCGAGCCGCGCGGGCGGCACCGCAAGGGCGAGAGCTGGGAAGGCCGCGGCCATTGCGTCGACTGCAACCAATGCGTGGCCGTGTGCCCCACCGGCATCGACATCCGCGACGGCCAGCAACTCGAGTGCATCGGCTGCGCGCTGTGCGTCGACGCCTGCAACTCGGTGATGGACAAGCTCGACCTGCCGCGCGGGTTGATCAAGCACGACACGGCGCGCAACGCGCAACTGCGCGGCGAGGGGAAACCGCTCCAGTACCGGCTGATCCGGCCGCGCACGGTGATCTATGGCGGGCTGCTGATCGCGGTCGCCGCGGCGATGCTGTGGTCGCTGGCCGCGCGCGCGACGATCGAGTTCAACGTGCTGCACGAGCGTGCGCCGCTGTTCGTCCAGCTCTCGGACGGCGGCGTGCGCAACTCGTACACCATCAAGATCGCCAACATGGCGCGCGAGACGCGGACCTTCGCGTTCGAGGTCGACGGGCTGCCCTCGGGTGCCGACATGACCATCGTGGGCGAGGAGTATGAGGCCGGGCCCGTGGCGCTGTTGTCCGCGCAGCCCGATGCGGTGACCAGCTACCGCGTACACATCGAGCTGCCCGCCGACGCTCTGGACGGCAGTGCGATGCCGCTCGAGTTCCGCCTGAACGACATGACGACCAACGAGACCGCCACCGCCGAGACCGTGTTCCGGGGGCCCGACCAATGAGCCGGCAGCGCTCGTGGTGGATCCCCTGGGCCTTCGTCGGCGGCTTCGCCGTGGTCCTTGCCGCCAACCTGATCATGGTGTTCTTCGCCCTGGACAGCTGGACCGGCATCGACCGCGCGAACGCCTACGAGGACGGCCTCGCCTACAACGACACGCTGGCCGCCGAGGACCGCCAGCGCGCGCTCGGCTGGAAGGGCGACGTCGCGATCGCCGAGGCCGGCGACGGTCGCGCGCAGGTCCGGCTCACGCTGGCCGACCATGACGGCACGCCGATGAACCGCGCCGATGTCGTGGCCCGGTTCCATCGCCCGACCCATGGCGGCGCCGACTTCGAGACGGCGCTGGGCTGGCTCGGCGACGGCAGCTACGGCGCCGAGGTCGAGCTGCCGATGCGCGGGCTGTGGGAGGTCCATGTGATCGCCGAGACGCACGGCACGCGCTGGCGCGAGGCCGTGCGGGTCGACCTGCGATGAGCCCCGACGGCGGCCAGGCGCGGTCTACCGCTTCCGAGATCGGCGTCCCGGACGTGTCCGCCTATGTCCGGGGCGAGGGCGGGGATCGCGTCCTGCATTTGATGGTCGACGGGGTCAGTTGCGGCGGCTGCGTGCGTAAGATCGAGCGCGCGCTGGCCGCCGAGCCCGACGTGCGACACGCGCGCGTCAACCTCTCGACCCGGCGCCTGGTGATCGGCTGGCACGGCGCCGCGGCGCGCGGCGGCGCGCTGGCCGCCGCGGTCGACGCGCTCGGTTACCGCACCGCGCCCTACGACCCCGACGCGCTGAACACCGCCGACCGGGCCGAGGAGCGTCGGCTGCTGCGCGCCATGGCGGTGGCCGGGTTCGCCGCGGCCAACGTCATGCTGCTCTCGGTCTCGGTCTGGGCCGGGCATGTCGAGGGCATGGGCGAGGCGACGCGCTCGCTGTTCCACTGGTTCTCGGCGCTGATCGTGCTGCCGGCCGTGGCCTATGCCGGACGGCCGTTCTTCGCCTCGGCACTGGGCGTGCTGCGCCGCGGCCGCACCAACATGGACGTGCCGATCTCGCTCGCCGTGCTGCTGGCCACCGCGATGAGCCTGGCCGAGACGATCCGCGGCGCCGAGCACGTCTATTTCGACAGCGCCATCACGCTGCTGTTCTTCCTGCTGGTCGGCCGCTATCTCGACAAGCGCGCGCGCGGCCGGGCGCGCGGCGCCGCCGAGCAGCTCCTCGGACTGCGCGCCGAGGCGGTCACGATAGTCGAACCCGACGGCAGCAGCCGCGCCGTTCCGGCCGAAACCGTCGGCCCCGGGGCTACCGTGCTGGCCGCCGCGGGCGAGCGTATCGCGCTCGACGCCACCGTGCTCGGCGGCCGCTCGGAGGTCGACACCGCGCTGATCACCGGCGAAACCCTGCCGCAGGCCGTGGAGCCCGGCGACCGGGTCTATGCCGGCACGACCAACCTTTCCGCGCCGCTGCGCCTGCGCGTTACCGCGGCGGGCGAGGACACGCTGCTGGCCGAGATCGTGCGGCTGATGGAGCTGGCCGAGCAGCGCCGCGGGCGCTACGTGGCGCTGGCCGACCGGGTGGCGCGGCTTTACGCGCCCTTCGTCCACGCGCTCGCCTTGCTGACCTTCGTCGGCTGGGTCGCGCTGGCCGGTATCGGCTGGCAGCCGGCGCTGCTGATCGCCGTGGCGGTGCTGATCGTGACCTGTCCCTGCGCGCTGGGTCTGGCGGTGCCCGCGGTGCAGGTGATCGCCAGCGGCCGCCTGTTGCGCCGCGGCGTGCTGCTCAAGTCCGCCACCGCGCTCGAGCGGCTGGCGGAGGCCGATACGGTGGTGTTCGACAAGACCGGGACCCTGACCCTGGGCGTGCCCGAGCTCGACCGTGCGGGTGTCGGGGACGAGGCCGCGCTGCGCATGGCCGCCGGCATCGCCGGCGCCAGCCGCCATCCGCTGGCGCGCGCGCTCGTCCGCGCCTGCCCGGGCCAGCCGGTGCCCGAAGGCGTGCGCGAGGTACCCGGCCGCGGGCTCGAGCTCGACGCGCCGGACGGCACGGTGCGGCTGGGCAGCCGCGACTGGTGCGGCGCTCCGGCAGGTGAGGCGGCGGGGCCCGAGCTGTGGCTGGCGCGGCCCGGGCGCGAGCCCGCGCGCTTCGCCTTCGACGACACGCTGCGCCCCGACGCCGCCGAGACCGTCGCGCGGCTGGCGCGCGCGGGCTATCGGGTCATGCTGCTCTCGGGCGACCGGCCCGAGGTGGTACGCCGGGCGGCGGAACAGGCGGGCATCGCCGAGTGGGCCGGCGGCTGTACCCCGGCCGACAAGACCGCGCGGCTCGAGGCGCTTGCCGCCGCGGGAAGCCGGGTCCTGATGGTCGGCGACGGGCTCAACGACGCCCCGGCGCTGGCCGCGGCGCATGTCTCGCTGTCGCCGTCCTCGGCCGCCGACATCGCGCAGAACGCCGCCGACGCCGTGTTCCAGGGCGAGCGGTTGGCGCCCGTGACCGACACGCTGGCGACCGCGCGGCGCTCGGGCCGGCTGGTGCGCCAGAATCTGGGGCTGGCCGTGGCCTACAACGCCGTGGCCGTGCCGCTGGCGGTGGCCGGTTTCGTCACCCCGCTGATCGCCGCCGTCGCCATGTCGTCCTCCTCGTTGGTGGTGGTCGGCAACTCGCTGCGGCTCGCGCGCGGGCGGCGCGGGACATGAGCGCGCTCGTCTACCTGATCCCGCTCGCGCTGTTCCTCGGCCTGCTTGGCCTCGCGGCCTTCCTGTGGGCGGTGCGCTCGGGCCAGTTCGACGACCTCGACGGCGCGGCGGAGCGCATCCTGTTCGACGAGGACGGGAACGAGGAGGAGAAAGAGCGCCGTCCCGACTGACGGCGGCATTGCCGGCCCAGGGGTGGTTTCCACCACACCCCCCGGCCATAGTCCGAACCCGGAACGCAACCAAAGGGGACGGACATGGACACGTTCGACCGGCAGATCCTCGCACTCCTCACCGAATCCGCGGACGTGATCCTGCGCTATGCGCTCGACGTCGTGGCGGCGGTTCTGCTGCTCATCGGCGGCTGGGTTGTCGCCGGATGGGCGCGGCGCTCTATCGTCCGGCACACCCGCCGGTCGTCGCGCCTCGACGAGACGGTGGGCCTGGTGCTCGGCAGTGCCGCGCGATACGCCATCCTGATCGTCGTGCTGGCCGCGGTGCTGGCTCAGTTCGGCGTCCAGACCGCCAGCATCATCGCCGCGCTGGGTGCCGCCGGCCTGGCCATCGGCTTGGCTCTCCAGGGCACCCTGTCCAACCTGGCCGCGGGCATCATGCTCCTGGTCGTGCGCCCGTTCCATGTCGGCGAGTACATCGACGCCGGCGGGACCGACGGCACGGTGCGGGAGATCGGGCTGCTGACCACCGAGCTGCAGGCCGCCGACGGCGTCTACCGCATGGTTCCCAACAGCACGCTGTGGAGCAGCACCATCACCAACTACTCGCGCAACGCGACGCGCCGGCTCGACGCGGCCGTGGGCGTGTCCTACGGCGACGACATCGACAAGGGGCTGGAGGTGCTGCGCGACCTGGCGGCCGGCGATGCGCGCGTCCTGGCGGAGCCCGAGCCGCAGGTCATGGTCACGGAGCTGGGCGACAACGCCGTCGCCCTGACCCTGCGAGTATGGACGAACACGGGCGACTTCTGGGGCCTGAAATGGGACTTCACCCGCGAGGCCAAGAGCCGGATCGAGGCCGCCGGGCTCAGCATCCCGTTCCCGCAACGCGACATGCACGTCTACCGGCACGACATCGGCGAGGCGGCGGAGGAGTGAGCCTTTCGACAAGCTCAAAAGGGTCGGCACCGCCCGTTCAGAGCCCGCGCCGCGCCGCTATTTGGTCCCGAACATCCGGTCGCCGGCGTCGCCCAGGCCCGGGACGATATAGCCCTGCTCGTTGAGCCGCTCGTCGATCGCCGCTGTGTAGATCGGCACGTCGGGGTGCTCGCGGCGCAGCGTCTCGACGCCCTCGGGCGCGGCGAGCAGGCAGCAGAACTCGAGGTGGTCGGCACCGGCGTCCTTGACCCGCTCGATCGCCGCCGCGGCCGAGTTGCCCGTGGCCAGCATCGGGTCGACCACGATCACCAGCCGGTCGTGCAGGTCCTCGGGTGCCTTGAAGTAGTACTCGACCGGCTCGAGCGTCTCGGGGTCGCGATAAAGCCCGATATGCGCCACCCGCGCGTCGGGCATCAGGTCCAGCATGCCGTCGAGCAGCCCGTTGCCGGCGCGCAGGATCGACATCAGGCACAGCTTCTTGCCCGCCAGCACCGGCGCGTCCATCGGACCGACTGGCGTTTCGATGCGCTCGGTGGCGAGCGGCAGGTCGCGCGTCAGCTCGTAGGCCAGGAGCACCGAGATCTCGCGCAGCAGGCGGCGGAAATCCGCGCTCGGCGTCTGCACGCGGCGCATATGCGTGAGCTTGTGCTGGATCAGCGGGTGTTCGACGACATGGACGCCTTCGGCCATGGCATGCTCCGTGGGAGTGTGGAACCGGGCGGGGTATGGCACGCGCTGCCGGCGGGGACAAAGTCGGCGCCGTACCGTACGTCCCGCTACTCCGCGGCACGGGCGCCGGCAGGTTCGAGCCGGGCGACCACTTCCTCGGCGGTCATCACGTCGCCCGCGATCTGGACCACGTTGGACAGCGCGGCACGGTGGTCCTCGTCGGTCGGCGCGGCGTTGGCGTCGGCGACGAAGACGACGTCGAAGTTGCGCATCATGGCGTCGCGCGCCGTGGCCTCGCAGCACACGTGGCTCAGCGTGCCGGCAATCGCCACGGTGTCGATCCCCGCGGCGCGCAGCCGCGGCTCGAGGTCCGAGGCGCCTTCGATGAAGGGGCTGAAGCGCGACTTGACCACGTGCCAGTCACCCTCGCGCGGCTCGAGCTCCGGCCACAGGGCCAGTCCCGAGCCGCCCGGACCGAGGCTTTCCATCAGCGCCGCGCGCCCGGCCTCGTCGAAGAAATTGCCCAGAAAGGACGACCATGTCTCCCGTGCGTCCACCGGCAGCTCGATGGTCACCCAGACCACCGTGCTGCCCGCCGCGCGCAGGGCCGCGGCCAGCCGGTTGATCGTGGGCACGATGGCCCGCGCCGCCGGCGCCGGTACCCCGGCGTCTTCGCCCAGAAAGCCGTCCTGCATGTCGATCACCAGCAGTGCCGTTCGCACGGCGTCGATCCGCTCGTGCGCATGCCGCCGGCCGCCGCGGCGGCGCAGGGCGCGCGCGAGCGCATGCTCGGGGATGTCCACATCGTGCATTCGATCGCCCTTCCGTGAAAGTGGGTACTATATCCGGTCGCCGCCCTGGAACGGCGAGAAGCGCACCGGCAGCACCTCGCGCACGCTCGCTTCGCCGTTCTCCCCCTTGGTGACGACACTCAGCATCTGCGCGCCGCCGTCGGGGCCGAGCGGCAGCACCATCCGTCCGCCGGGCTTGAGCTGCGCCATCAGCCCCGCCGGGATGTGGTCGATCGATTCCTTGACGATGATGGCGTCGAACGGCGCTCGCTCGGGCCAGCCCTCGTAGCCGTCGCCCACCCGCACCTCGACCGTGTCGAAGCCCATCCGGGCGAGCGTCTCGGCCGCGCGCCGTGCCAGCGGCTCGATGAACTCCACACTCGCCACCTCGGCGCCCAGCGACGCCAGGACGGCGGCGTGATAGCCGGCGCCGGTGCCGGTCTCGTACACCCGGTCGCCGGGCTCGACCGCCGCCATCTGGGTCATGAGCGCGACGATCAGCGGCTGGGCGATGTTCTGCTCGGGGCTCACCGGCAGCGGGTGGTTGCCGTAGGCGAACGCGCGCACCGGCTCGGGCACGAAGTCGTGGCGCCGCAACGTACCCATCACGCCGAGAATGCGTTCGTCGATTTCGGCGATGCCGGTCTCGGGCGCCAGCGTCTCGATCTGGATGCGGATCGCCTCGACCATCGCGGCACGCTCCTCGGCGCGCCCGTTTTGCTCCGCCCCGGCCGTGGGTGCGGAGATCAGGATCAGGGCGGCGAGGCCGAGGCGAAACGCGTGCATGACCATAAGCATGCATCCGGCGGTCCCGCTTGACCAGAGCCCGCGCGGACCGCGGGTCAACCGCCCAGCGCCTCGTTCACCGCCGCGTCCCGTCAACCGGCGGCGTGGGCGACGCGTGACGCTCCGGTCCGCCCTGGGCGCTCTGCCGGATCGTGAGGCCGAGCGGCGATCAGGCCCCGTGGTCGAGAAACGGCCTTCGGTACTGCTCGTCGGCGCAATAGACGTAGCCATCGTCCCAACCGTCGGTGTAGTCGGGCTCGGTCTGGTATCGGACGACGTCCTTGCGCCCGAGGCCGATACGGTCCTCACGGTGCATGTCGTCGTGACCGGTGTCGCATCCCGCGGCCCAACCGTCGGAGTAGGCGTCGGACGCATCCTCGGGGATCATCGGATTGCGGCATGCGCCGACCGCCACGGCGACGAGCGCGAACAGGAGAAACTGGCGAATCATGGTGGCGTTCCCCGCGATTTGATTGAATTTTTCTCACCATCTTGGGCGGCTTTGGACCCCGCCCTGCATCAGATTTCGGTCGAGGCGGGCGAAATGCTGAGTGCTGCTCGCGAATATTTGCGACGAGTTGATGACGGTGCGATCCACGGGTAGCCTCGAACCCGGAGACCATTTCCGGAGGCTGGCGTGACCGCACCGCATCGCCGCATCGTCTCGCTCCTGCCCAGCGCCACCGAGATCGTCTGCGCGCTGGGCTACGGCGACCGCCTGGTCGGCCGCTCGCACGAGTGCGACCATCCGGCCGAAGTCGGCGGGCTGCCGGCCTGCACTTCGGTCAAGTACGGTGCCGAGGGCACCAGTTACGAGATCGACCAGAAGCTGCGCGCGGTGATCCAGGAGGGCCTGTCGGTCTACCGGGTCGACGGCGACCTGCTGCGCTCGCTGCGCCCCGACGTGATCGTGACCCAGAGCCAATGCGAGGTCTGTGCCGTCAGCCTCGCCGACGTCGAGGCCGCGGTGTGTGACTGGACCGATCACGCGGCGTCGATCGTCTCGCTCGAGCCCAACGCGCTCGAGGACATCCTGGCCGACTTCGAGCGCGTCGCCGCGGCCATGGGCGAGCCCGAGCGGGGCGACAATTTCCGGCGCGAGATCGAGGCCCGGATGCAGCGCGTCGCTCGGGCGGCGGAGGCGCTGTCCGGGCGGCCGCGGGTGGCGACCGTCGAGTGGATCGAGCCGTTGATGGCCGGCGGCAACTGGATGCCCGAGCTGATCGCCATGGCCGGCGGCGAAGAGGTGTTCGGCCGCGCGGGCGAGCACTCGCACTGGATCGAATGGCAAGACCTCGTGGCCGCCGATCCCGACGTGATCCTGGTCATGCCCTGCGGCTTCGACATCGCACAGTCAATGGCCGACCTGCCGGTGCTCTCCGGACGGCCGGAATGGCCGCGGCTCAAGGCGGTGCGCGAGGGGCGCGTGGCAGTGGCGGACGGCCATCAATATTTCAACCGTCCCGGGCCGCGCATCGCGGAATCGCTCGAAATACTCGCCGAGATCCTCCATCCCCAGCGATTCGACTTCGGCCACGAGGGCAGGGCTTGGCGAGCCCTGTAGTCGGCACGGGCCCGAGGGATCGCCCGCCCCGATTAACCGGTCGTTCACCGCTGGCGGCTAGCCTCGCCGTCCGATTACCCTGCCCGCCCGTGGACCGAAAGAGACCGAAGCCATGACCGACACCCGTTCCTCGCGCCGTCGGCGCCTCCCCCGAATCACGGTGGGTGTCCGCGGCAGGCTCTACGGCATGGTCGCCGGGTCGGTGGCGATGGTGGCGGTGGCGAGCGGGGTCGCCTGGGTCTCGTTCGACCGTGTCGAGGCCACTTTCAATCAGGTCACCGGCGAGAGCCTGCCCGTCATGGCCGCCGCCATGCGCACGACCGAGAGCAGCGCGGAGGTCGCCGCCGCCGCGCCGGCGCTGAGCGGCGCCCGTGACGACGCCGAACGCGCCGACGCCGCCGCGCAGCTGGACGAGCTGCAGGCCAATCTGGCGCGGGCCATGGACGGGCTGCGCAACGGACGGGTGGCGCCCGGGATCCTGGACCGGCTCGATCGCGCCAGCGTCGCGATCGCCGAGAACCTCGAGGCGCTCGACGCCGCCGTGGCCAACCGTCTCGCGGTTAGGGCCGAGCTCAAGCCCATGGTTGCCCGTGCCGCCGAGGCGCATGCCGCGTTCCTGGCGGCGCTCGATCCGGTGGAGCAGGGCGTCGCGATAGAGATGAGCGCGAACAGCCAGCTCATCCCCCAGATCGACAACCCGGCTGAGATGGGCGCGGCGATCACCGATCTGGTCGACAACGACATCGGCACGCTTCAAGTCATTGCCCAGGTGCGCGCCGACGCCAACCTCGCCATCGGCCTGCTCGCCCAGGCGGCCGGCGTGACCTCCGCCGAGGCGCTGGACGAGCTGGCGCGGCGGTTCGAGATCGCGGCGCTGCGGATGGACCGCGTCCGGTTCATCCAGGGCGTCGACGACATCGACGCCGTCGCCGAGGCTGCGGCGGCCTTCGGCGCGCTGGGGCTCGAGGAGCGCAACGTCTTCGCGCTGCGCGCCCGGGAGTTGGAACTCGCCGCCGAGGAGCAGTCGATCCTCGACGGCAACGCCGAGCTGTCCGCCGAACTGCGCCGTCAGGCCGCTGCCGTGGTCGATGCCTCGGTCGACGGCACCGCGCAGGCGACGGCCACGACCGCGTCCTCTATCGCCGACAGTCGGACCGCGCTCCTGCTCACGCTCGGTTCCACCTTGATCGGCGCACTCGCCGTGTCGTGGCTGCTGGTTCACCGCGGCCTGGTCCGGCGTCTGGTCGGGCTGGTACGTGCCACCCGAGCCGTCGCCGAGGGCGACCTGGAGGCCGAGGTGCCGGTGCGTGGCGGCGACGAGATCGCCGAGATGGCCGAGGCGGTTCGCGTGTTCCAGGCCAACAGCCGCGAGATGAAACGCCTCGAGGCGCAGCAGCGCGAGATGGAGGCCGAGGCGGAGGCCAAGCGGCGCGCGTCGCTCGACGATGTCGCGCGGAGCTTCGAGGCGCAGGTCAAGGGCGTGGTCGAGAAGGTCACCGCCGCCGCCGGCCAGATGCGCGAAACGGCGCAGGGCATCGCCGGCCGCGCCGAACACAACCGCAGCCGCGGCACCGCGGCGGCGGACGCGTCCGAGCGCGCCAATTCCGATGTCCAGACCGTCGCGGCCGCTGCCGAGGAGATGGCCGCGTCGCTCGAGGAGATCAGCCGCCAGGTCTCGCGCTCGGCCGAGATGGCGACGAGCGCGGTCGACGAGGCCAACCGCACCAACAGCAAGGTCGGCGACCTGACCGCCGCCGCCGAGCGCATCGGCGAGGTGGTCGGGATGATCTCCGACATCGCCGAGCAGACCAATCTGCTGGCGCTCAATGCGACCATCGAGGCCGCGCGCGCGGGCGAGGCGGGCAAGGGCTTCGCGGTGGTGGCCGGCGAGGTCAAGGCGCTCGCCACCCAGACCGCGCAGGCGACCGAGGAGATCGCCGCCCAGGTGCGCGCGATCCAGGACGAGACCGGCGGCGCCGCCGAGGCGATCCGATCGATCGCGGCTTCGATCGGCTCCATCGACGAGGCCGCGGCCGCGATCGCCGCGGCGGTCGAGGAGCAGGCGGCGGTGACCCAGGACATCGCCCGCAACACCCAGAGCGCCGCCGAGCAGACGCGCGCGGTGGTCGACAATGTCGGCCAGGTCAGCGCCTCGGCCGAGGAGGCCGGCGCCGCCGCCAACACGGCGCTGGGCGCCGCGGAGGAGCTGTCCGACCAGTCGCAGCGCCTGTCGGACGAGGTCGAGACCTTCCTGCGCACCATCCGCGCCGCGTGAGGGCGTCGAGGACCGAGAAGCGCGCGGCTCCGTCTCATCCAAGGCGGTCCTCTCGTCAGCGGCCTGAACCCGCGTGCTGATTTTCGCCGCGGGCGGAGCCGCGACGCCGGGTCGCAGCCAAAAATTTTCATGCCAATCCATTGCGTCAACTCTTCCTTTCGTTTTGCCGGCTCATAGGGACTGGCGAACGCCGGAAAATGAATCCCGGCTTCATTTTGGCCGCATGGGCGCGCAGGTGTGCCGTTGCGGGCAAACGGCGGGGGACCACAGATTGAGGATCGACGGTGCCATGACCACCGACCAGTCGAACGAACCCGAGCCGACCGACACCGAAGCGAAATCGCGTCGGGCCGTGTGGGCTTGCGCGGCAAGCTCATCGCTATCCTTCTGGTCTTCGGGCTGGTGCCGGCCCTGACCCTTTTCGGGATCCAGATGAGCCGCGAGGATGTGTTCAAGGACGCGGCGATGTCCGACGTCGCAGCCACGGCGGAAGCGATGATCGACGTCATCGACCGCAACCTGTTCGAGCGCTACGGCGACGTTCAGGCTTTCGGCGTCAACCAGGCCGCCACCAACACCCCCTATTGGGGCGACAATTCGGGGCGCAACCCGTTGGTCGCCGCGATGAACGAGCATGCCACCGGCTACGGGGTCTACCCGCTGACGATGCTGCTCGATCGGTCGGGGAACGTGGTTGCGGTCAACTCGGTGGACGCCGAGGGCGAGCCGATCGACACCGCCGGCCTTTACGGACGGAATTTCGAGAGTGCCCCCTGGTTCGTGAACGCGGCCGAAGGCCGGTTCCTCACGGGCGATAACGGCCTGACCGGGACCGCCGTCACCCAACCCTACCGCGAGCCATTGGTCGCGGACATCAACGGCACCGACGGCTATGTGATGGCGTTCAGCGCCCCGGTGCGGGACGAGTTCGGCGGGTTGAAAGGCGTCTGGGTCAATTTCGCGGATTTCGGCCTTGTCGAGGAGGTCGTCGCCACGTTCTACGATCACTTGGCGGCCAACGGCAAGCCGACCGCTGAGCTGACGATCCTCGATCCCGAGGGCCGGGTGATCGTGGACTACGACCCCACCCTGCAGGGTATCTCAGGGCTGGGCGAGTATCGTCGCGACTTCGACGTCATCGGCGATTTGAATCTCGCCGAGACGGGCGTCACCGCGGCCCAGGCCGCGGTTCGCGGCGAGCACGGCGCGATGGTGTCGCTCCATACGCGCAAGCAGGTAGAGCAGGCTGCTGGCTATGCCCATTCCATCGGTGCCGGCGACTTCCCCGGCCTCGGATGGTCGGCCTTGGTGCGAGCTCCAGCCGACGAGGCGTTCGCGTCCTGGAACAGCCTCGTCTCGACCATTCTGATCGCCGTCGCCGTCGCCGGCGCGCTCATCCTGGCCGCCGGCTTCGGGGTCGGGTCCGGGTTCGCGAAGCCCATCCGGCGCCTGACCGGCGTCATGCAGACCCTCGCCGACGGAGATCTCACGGTCGCCGTGCCCGATACCCGGCGCCGCGACGAGGTCGGCGAGATGGCCCGCACCGTCGAGGTGTTCAAGAGCAACGCCGAGGAGGTCAAGCGGCTCGAGGAGGAGCAGAAGGAGACCGAGGCGCGCGCGGCCGAGGAGCGCAAGGCGGCGATGCTCAAGCTGGCCGACGACTTCGAGCAGGAGATCAAGGGCGTGGTCGACACGGTAGCCTCCGCGGCGACCGAGATGCACACCACCGCCGAATCGATGGCGAGCACGGCGGAGGAGACCAACCGCCAGTCCTCGGCCGTGGCGGCGGCGTCCGAGCAGGCGGCGAGCAACGTGCAGACCGTCGCCTCGGCGTCCGAGGAGATGTCGTCCTCGATCGGGGAGATCAGCCGTCAGGTCGGCGAGGCGAACCAGATCGTCGACGATGCGGTGGCGCAGACCGACCGCACCAACGAGACGGTCCAGGGTCTCAACGAGGCGGCGTCGGCGATCGGCGACGTGGTCGAGCTGATCTCGGACATCGCGGAGCAGACCAACCTGCTGGCGCTCAACGCCACGATCGAGGCGGCGCGCGCCGGTTCGGCGGGCAAGGGCTTCGCGGTGGTGGCCGAGGAGGTCAAGAGCCTGGCCGGGCAGACCGCCAAGGCGACCGAGCAGATCTCGGCGCAGATCGAGCAGATGCGCAGCGCCACCGGCGGTGCGGTCGACGCGATCGGCGGCATCCGCGAGACGGTGTCACGGGTGGCGGAGATCGCCCAGGGCATCGCCAGCGGAATGGAGGAGCAGAACGCGACCACGACCGAGATCGCCCGCAACGTCCAGGAGGCCGCGCGCGGCACCCAGGAGGTGACCTCCAACATCGGTCAGGTCAGCGAGGCGTCGAGCGCCACCGGCGCGGCGGCCAGCCAGGTGCTGGCGGCGGCCGGCGAGTTGGCCACCCAGGGCGAGCAGCTCAACGCCCAGGTCAGCCGGTTCCTCGAACAGGTCCGCGCCGGGTAGCGGCGCCGGCCCGAACTGGCCAAAGAAATGGGGCCGCGCCTTCGGGCGCGGCCCCAAGCCTTTCGACGGATCGGCCGGACCTAGAAGTCCATGCCGCCCATGTCGGGCATGCCGGCACCGGCACCGCCGTTCTTCTTCTCCGGCTTTTCGGCCACCATCGCCTCGGTGGTGATCAAGAGGCTGGCGATCGACGCGGCGTCCTGCAGCGCGGTGCGCACCACCTTGGTCGGATCGATCACGCCGGCCTTGACGATGTCGCCGTACTCGCCGGTCTGGGCGTTGTAGCCGAAATAGTCTTCCTTGCTGTCGAGGATCTTGCCGACCACGATCGAGCCGTCGACGCCGGCGTTCATCGCGATCTGCCGCGCCGGCTCCTCCAGGGCCCGGCGCACGATCTCGACGCCGC
>CAZMTC010000080.1:0-13604 GCA_964569105.1 uncultured Alphaproteobacteria bacterium
GGGCCTGGACAAGATCGTCGCCCGGCGCGAGTCCGAGCGGCAGGCGGCGCTCGAAGTGCGCTTTGCCGAGCAGGCCTGGCCGATGGTCGCCCGTGCGTTGTTGGCAAACCCCGACGACGAGGAGGACGAGCCTGATGCGACATGACGTGCAGGTGGCGCTGATCGAGCGGGTGCTGGCCAACATCGCCGGCCGCACCACCGACATGGGCGAACAGGAGCAATGGAGTCCGGTCGAGCGCTACACGGACCCCGCGCGGCTGGCGCGGGAGCAGGGGACACTGTTCCGGCGTTGGCCGCTCCTCGTCGGTTTCTCCTCCCAGCTCGACCAGCCGGGCGCGTTCGTGACCCACCGGCTCTCGGGCGTGCCGATCCTCGTGGTGCGCCAGAAGGACGGTGGGCTCAAGGCATTCCTCAATGTATGCCGCCACCGCGGCACCTGCCTGGTCGAGGCGGGCGGCGGCACGGCGCGCAGCTTCGTCTGCCCCTACCACGCCTGGACCTACGGCACCGACGGCGCGCTCAAGGGCCTGCCCCACGCCGACGCCTTCCCGACGCTCGACAAGGCGGTCAACGGCCTGGTCGAGTTGCCGGTGGCGGAGCGCCACGGCATGGTCTTCGTCCGCCCCGAGCCGGGGCCGGCCTTCGACCTCGACGCGCATCTGGGGGCCGAGATCGCCGACGACTTCGCCGGCTTCGGCCTGGCCGGCCATGTCGGCTTCGAGCCGCGCGAGTTTCCCAAGGCGATGAACTGGAAACTGTTCTTCGACAGCTCGCTCGAGGGCTACCACTTCCAGTTCGCCCACCGCGACACGATCGCGCCGATGTTCCACGACAACCTGACGGTGGTCGACTGGCTGCCGCCCAACGTCCGCGCGGTGCTGCCCAAGCGCTCGATCACCGAGCTCGAGGGGACCGACCCCGCCGGCTGGGACATCCGCCCACATTCCAACCTGCTCTACACCGTGTTCCCCAACACCATCGTGCTGGTCCAGCCCGACCATGTCGCGACCATGACCGTATGGCCCGACGGGGTGGGGCGCACCGTCGTGCAGGGCGGTACGCTGGTGCCGGAGCCGCCGGCGACCGACAAGGCGCGTGCCTACTGGCGCAGGAACCAGGACATCTTCTACGACGCCATCGACGAGGATTTCGAGATGATCGAGTCGATCCAGCGCGGCCTGGCTGCAGCCGCACAGCCGGCGCTGCGGCTGGGGCGCATGGAATGGATCATCGAGGACTACCACCGCGGCCTGGAGGCTGCCATGGACGAGGCGACGGCGCGCGCGGCCGAATGACCGCGGCGATCCGCCCCGCACGGCCGGAGGAGGCCAGGCTGCTGACCGAGTTGTGCCTGCGGTCCAAGGCGTATTGGGGCTACGACGCGAGGTTCCTGGCGGCCTGCGCGGCGGAGCTGACGGTCACCCCGCGGCGGATCGCCTCCAACATGACCTTCGTGCGTGTGGATCGAGGCACGGTCGCCGGGATGTACAGCCTCGACCCGATGGACGACCCGGCGCGGATCGAGCTCGACCTGCTCTACGTCGATCCCGAGGCCATCGGCGCCGGCCACGGCCGCGCACTGATGGAGCATGCCAAGGCGGAGGCGCGACGGCACGGGGCGCGGCTGATGGTGGTCCAGGCGGATCCCAACGCTGCGGCCTTCTACGTCACGATGGGCGGCGTGCGGGTCGCCGACCGCCCGTCGGACAGTGTCGACGGGCGGTCGCTGCCGATATTCGAGATCGGACTGCCGGACTAGGCCTGAGGGTCGGGCAGGCCGACGAACTGGCGTGTGCCGCCGCGCGCCAACTGGATCAACACGGCGGAGCGCGGGCCGCCGACCGCGGCTTCCATTGCGTCGACGAAGCTCTTGGTCGTCTTCACCTCCTCGCCGGCCACCGACACGATGATGTCACCAGGCCGCATGCCGGCGCGCGCCGCAACGCCTGTCGGGTCGAGCGCGACCACGGCGGGGCCGCTCGCGTTCTCGGGCAGCTCGAGCTTTCGACGCAGCTCAGGGGTGAGGTCGCCGACCGCCATGCCATAGTTCTCGAGTTCTGCGACCTTGGGGCTGCCGTTCTGCTCCAGCGACGCCGTGGTGCGCTCGGCCATGTCGCCAAGCGTCACCTCGAGGTCGCGCCGCTCGCCGTCACGCAGCACGCTGACCTTGACCGTCTCGCCCGGATCGGACGCCGCGACCAGGCGCGGCAGGTCGCGCATCTCCTCGACCGTCTCGCCGCGGTACTCGACGATCACGTCGCCCTCCTGGATGCCGGCCTTCTTGGCGGGCGTGTCCTCGCCAACACCGGCGACCAGCGCGCCCTTGGGCTCCTCCATGCCCATGCTCTCGGCAATCTGGGGCGTCACCGCCTGGACGCGCACGCCGAGCCAGCCGCGCTGGACCTCGCCGTCGTCCTTGAGGTCGGCGACCACCGTGCTGGCGAGATCCGCGGGAACGGCAAATCCGATGCCGATATTGCCGCCCGAAGGGGAAAAGATCGCCGTGTTCACGCCGATCACCTTCCCCGCCATGTTGAATGCCGGGCCGCCCGAGTTGCCGCGATTGATCGGCGCGTCGATCTGCAGGAAGTCGTCGAACGGTCCGGTCTGCAGGTCACGGCCCATCGCGGAGACGATGCCGGCCGTCACCGTGCCGCCCAATCCGAAAGGGCTGCCCACGGCGAGCACCCAGTCGCCGGCCCTGACCTTGGACGATCGGCCCCATTCGACGCTGGGCAGTTTCCTGTCGGCTTCGACCTTTAGCAGCGCCAGGTCGGTGGCCGGGTCGCGCCCGACCAGTTTGGCGTCGAACTGGCTACCGTCGGCAAGTGTGACCTGGATCTGGTCGGCGTCGCCGATCACGTGGTTGTTGGTCACCACATAGCCCTCAGGGTCGACGATGAAGCCCGATCCCAGCGAGGTCATCGGGCGGCCCTTGGGCGACGGCACAGGGACCCCTTCGCCGAAGAAGCGGCGGAAGAACTCCTCGAAGGGCGACCCCTCCATACCGGGCGGCATGGCCTGGCCGCGCTGGGCCTGCTGCTTCTGTGGCTCGCGCTGGGCGGCGATGTTGACTACCGCAGGGCTCACGCGCTCGACCATCGGCGCGAGGCTGGGCATTTGTGTTGCCGACCGCTGCGCGGCGCTCTGCTGGTCCATTGCGGCGTTGTCCGCCGCATCCGCCGTGGTCTGCCCGGCGGCCTCGGCCGCGGGGGCGCGCGCCTGACGGTCCGGGGTCAGCTCGGTGGCGCCGTACCAGACGCCGGCCGCTGCGGCGGCGGCGACCAATAGCAGCGCCAGCAAGGCGCCGCCGACCACACCGGCAACGCCGCGTCTGGGTGCGGGGGAGTGGGGTTCGCGCTCGTCGGTCCTGGCCATCTCGCGGAGCTCCCGAAATCGGGTTCGGCGGCCAAGCGCGCAGGCTCCTCTGGGCGCGCACGGCCGCGAGGGTCCTGCCCCGCCATTTGGGGGAGACGGTTGCTCGATCAAGGGGCCGCTGCGCGCGGTCGGCGCTACATCCGCATCACGCCCAGGCCGTGCTGCTCCAAGGGCGCATTGCGCGCGACCTCGATGGCCATGCCCAGCGCGTTGCGGGTGTCGACCGGGTCGAGGATGCCGTCGTCCCAGACCTCCGAGGTGGCGTAGTAGGCGCTCTGCTCGCGCTGGTAGCGCTCGAGCACCGGCCGGCGGATGGCCTCGATCTCCTCGGGGCTGGGCTTGTTGCCCTGCTTGGCCATGGCGGCGACGCGGATCTGGGTCAGCGTGTTGGCCGCCTGCTCGGCGCCCATCACCGAGATCTGCGACATCGGCCAGGAGAACAGGAAGCGGCCGTCGTAGGCGCGGCCGCACATGCCGTAATTGCCCGCGCCGAACGAGCCGCCGCAGATCACCGTGAACTTGGGCACGGTCAGGTTGGACTGCGTCATGATCATCTTGGCGCCGTCCTTGGTGATGCCCTGATGCTCGTAGGCCTTGCCGACCATGTAGCCGGTGATGTTCTGCAGGAACAGCACGGGGGTGCGCGTGTTCTCGCAGATCATCATGAAATGCGCGGCCTTGAGCGAGCTGTCGTTGAACAGCACGCCGTTGTTGGCGAGGATCCCGACCTTGGTCCCCCAGATGCGCGCGAAGCCGGTGACCAGCGTGGTGCCGTAGTTGGGCTGGTACTCGTGGAAGCGCGAGCCGTCGACCATGCGCGCGATCACCTCGCGCATGTCGAACTGGGTCTTGGGATCCTTGGGGATGACGCCGTAGAGCTCCTCGGGGTCGTAGTGGGGCGGCTCGGGCTCGGCGCGGTCGACGTCGATCTTCTTCGGCTCGGGGAAGGTGCCGACGATCTCGCGCGCCAGCGCGATCGCCTCCTCCTCGCTGTCGGCGGGGTAGTCGGCGGTGCCCGAGATCGAGGTATGGACGTCGGCGCCGCCCAGCTCCTCGGCCGTGACCTCCTCGCCGGTGGCCGCCTTCACCAGCGGCGGCCCGCCCAGGAAGATGCCGCCCGTGCCGCGCACCATGATGGCGTAGTCGGACAGCGCGGGGACGTAGGCGCCGCCCGCCGTGCAATGGCCCAGCACCACTGCGACCTGCTGGCAGCCCAGGCGCGAGAGCACGCACTGGTTCCGGAAGTTTCGCCCGCCGTCGTACTTGTCCGGGAAGATCTCGGATTGCAGCGGCAGGAAGGCGCCCGCGCTGTCGACGAGGTAGACCACCGGCAGCCGGTTCTCGATCGCGATGTCGAGCGTGCGCACCGACTTCGTGACCGACAGCGGATACTTGGCGCCGCCCTTGATGGCGCTGTCGTCGGCCATGACCATGACCTCGCGCCCGCCGACGATGCCGATGCCGGTGACCAGCCCGGCGCCCGGTACCTCGCCGTCATAGGCCTCGCCCGCGGCCAGCGTGGACAGCTCGAGGAACGGCGTGCCGGGGTCGAGCAGCAGTCCCAGCCGCTCGCGCACCAGCAGCTTGTTCTGCTTGCGCAGCCGCTCGACGTCGCGCTCGCGCCGCTCGTGCCGGGTGGCGTGCTGGCGCGCGCGGAATTCCTCGATCAGGCGCAGGTTGTGCTCGCGGTTCTCGCGGAACGCGGCCGAGTTGGTGTCGATCTTCGATTGGATCCGCCGCATCGCCTCACTCGCCTTCCGGTTCCAGCGCGACCAGGGCCGCGCCGCGGTCGAAGGTGTCGCCGGGCGCGAAATGCACCTGGGCTACCGTGCCGTCGCGCCAGGCCTCGATGGTGGTCTCGAGCTTCATGCTCTCGATGGTCATCATCGCCTCGCCCTGCTTGACCGGCTTGCCGGTCTCGGCGGCGACCGAGACCACGGTGCCCGGCATGGGCGCGGTGGCGACGTCGGAGCCCTGCCCCGCGGCCTGGGCCGCGGCGAGGGCGTCCTGCGCCTCGATGCGCCAGGTGCGGCCCTCGGCGTGGACGAACACCGTGCCGCCCTTGCGCGCCAGGCGCACGCGGCGGGCCTCGCCGCCCACCGTGACCTGCACCTCGCCCTCGCCGAGCTCGCGCAGCGCGGCCTCGAGCGGGCGGTCGTCGATATGGACGGCGGCCGAGCCGTCGCCGCGCTTGAGCGCGAAGACGGTGTGGCGCTGGCCGTCGAGCTCGAGGATGCGCTTCATGGTCAGTTCCGCCAGTCGCCCATCGAGGCATAGGGTTCGGGGATCGCCCGCACCTCGTGGCCGGCGCTCAGCGCGGCGGCGGCGAGCAGGGCGTCGCGCAGCCCGTCGTCGAGCGGCGGCGGCGCGAGGTCGCCGGCGTGCTCCTCGACGAAGCCGGTGTGCAGCTTGCCCGCGGCGAAGGCGGGATGGCCGAGCACGCGGGCGAGCCAGGCCGTGTTGGTGGTGACGCCGAGCAGCGCGAGGTCGCCCAGCGCCGCGCGCAGCCGGGCGATGGCGCCGTCGCGCGTGCCGGCATGGGCGATCAGCTTGGCGAGCATCGGATCGAAGGCGGGCGTGATCGCCTGGCCCACCGCCACGCCGCCGTCGAAGCGGATGCCCGGGCCCTGCGGCACGTGCAGGCCTAGGATCTCGCCCGTCGCCGGCAGGAAGCCGCCGTCGGCGTCCTCGGCGTAGATGCGCGCCTCGATGGCGTGGCCGATGGGGGCGACGTCCTTCTGCTTGAAGGCCAGCGTCTCGCCGCGCGCCACGCGGACCTGCTGCTCGACTAGGTCGACGCCGGTGATCGCCTCGGTCACGGGATGCTCGACCTGGAGGCGGGTGTTCATCTCGAGGAAGTAGAATTCGCCGCCGGGGGCGAGGATGAACTCGACCGTGCCGGCGCCGAGATAGCCGGCGGCTTCGGCGATGCCGACGGCGGCGGAGCAGATCTCCTCGCGCAGCGCCTTCTTCAGCCCCGGCGCGGGCGCTTCCTCGATCACCTTCTGGAAGCGGCGCTGGATCGAGCATTCGCGCTCGCCCAGATGGACGACGGCGCCGTGGGCGTCGGCCAGCACCTGGACCTCGATGTGGCGCGGCCGCTCGATCAGCTTCTCGGCGTAGAGCCGGCCGTCGCCGAAATAGCGCTCGGCCTCGCCGCTCGCACGCTTGGCCGCGGCCTCGATCCCGGACTTGTCGTGGACCGCGGTCATGCCCTTGCCGCCGCCGCCGGCCGCGGCCTTGAGCAGGATCGGGAAGCCGATCTTCGCCGCGCGGTCGAGGAAGCCGGCGGGGTCGTCGTCCTCGAGCGCCGAGGGCGCGACCGGGAAGCCGCGCTCGGCGACGAAGTTGCGCGCCGCGACCTTGTCGCCCATCAGCGCGATGACGTCGGAGCCGGGCCCGACGAACACCAGCCCGGCCTCGTCGAGCAGGCGCGGGAACGCGGGGTTCTCGGACAGGAAGCCGAAGCCGGGATGGACCGCGTCGGCGCCGGCGCTGCGCGCCAGCGCCACGATCTGCGCCATGTCGAGATGCGCGGCCACGGGCGAGGGGCCGGTGACCTCGACCGCCTCGTCGACCGCGGCGACATGGGGGCTGCGGCGGTCGTCGTGGTGGTGGATGCCGACGCTCTTGATCCCCATGGCGCGCAGCGTGCGCGCGATGCGCACCGCGATCTCGCCCCGGTTGGCGATGAGGACCTTCTCGATCGCGGTCACGGGCGGGGGCTCCGCAATTCTTCCCCCTCCCCATCCCTCCCCCTCAAGGGGGGAGGGGACGATTTCGAAGCCCGCACCCTCACGCCGCGTCCTCCCGCACTTCGAGCCTGTCGCGCCGCGCCCATTCCGCCGGCACTTCGACCGGCATGTCGAGCAGCATCTGGGCGTAGGCCTTGCCCTGGGGGTCGTGGCGCAGCGAGGCGATGCCGCCGCCGTCAAGCACCTCGGTGAGCAGGAAGTTGAAGGCGCCGATGCCCGGCAGCTCCCAGCGGGTGACGGAGCCGTTCAGGACGTGCGCGAACCAGCCGGCCACCGCCTCCTCGGTGAGAACGGCGCGGAGCAGGGGGAGGTAGTCGAGCTTGCGCGCGCGGATGCCGATATTGGCGCTGTCGCCCTTGTCGCCGCTGCGGCCGTGGGCGATGGCGAACAGCGGGACCGTGACCGTCTCGCCGGTGGCGGGTTCGGCCGGTCCGGGCTCGACGGGCTCGGCCGGCGGCGCCTCGGCTTCGCCCGGTGGCGGGCCGACGGGGATCGTCTCGTCGACCAGGCGCACGGCGCTCTCGACGCGGTCCTTGGGCACCAGCAGCGAGAACAGGCGCACCACCGGCGTCACCTTGGGCCGGCCGCCGCCCATGCCGGTGATGCCGGGCGACATGGAGGTGGCGGACGGCGCGACCTCGCGGGCGAAGATCTCGAGCGCCGTCCGGTCGTCGTGGTGGGCGGCGATCTTGAGGATGACCTCGCGCGGGCGGCTGACGCGCGCGTGGGGGCCGTAGCTGTCCTCGGCGCCGAGCACCTCGACCGAGGTGCGGCGGTAGTCGCCGAGGTTGCGCGCGGCGAAGATGCGGCGGGTGCGGGTCAGGATCGCCTCCGCCACCCGGCGCGCCTTCCGGTCGGCGTCGATGCCGCCGATCATCAGGAGCGCGTTCGCGCGGTAGCCGTCGAGCCAGGTGGCCGAGACCTTGTAGCTGTCCGACGGCGGCCGGCCCCGTGCGCCGGTTACCCGCACGCGGTCCACGCCGGCCGGCTCTATGGTCACGTTGCGGAAATCGCAGGTCACGTCGGGCAGCAGGTAGGCCCCGGGGTCGCCGATCTCGTAGAGCAGCTGCTCCGACACGGTCGCCGGCGTGATAAGGCCGCCGGTGTCGTCGGGCTTGGTAATGTCGAACGAGCCGTCAGCGCGGCATTCGGCGATCGGGTAGCCGATGTCCTCCCAGCGCGGCACCGCCTCCCAGTCGGTGAACAGGCCGCCGGTGGCCTGGGCGCCGCACTCGATCACGTGTCCGGCGAGCGAACCTTGCGCGAGGCGGTCCCAGTCGTCGGCGGCCCAGCCGAACTCGTGCACGAGAGGGCCGAGGACCAGCGCGCTGTCGACGCAGCGGCCGGTGATCACCACGTCGGCGCCCGCGCCCAGCGCCGCGGCGATGGGTCCGGCGCCCAGATAGGCGTTCATCGACATCAGCCGCTCGGGCAGCGCCGCGCCGGTGAACATCTCGGCCGCTCCCGCCGCGCGCAGATCGTCGGCCATGGGCATCAAATCGTCGCCCTCGACCACGGCGATGTTCAGCGCGACGCCGGCCTTCTCGGCGACGGCCAGCACCGCGTCGCGGCAGGCGGCCGGGTTCACGCCGCCGGCATTGGCGACGATCTTGGTGCCGCGCTCGGCGGCCTCGCGCACGATCGTCGGCATGACCACCGAGGCGAAGTCGGTGGCGTAGCCCGCCGCCGGGTCCTTGGCCTTGGCGCGGGCCAGGATCGACATGGTGATCTCGGCCAGATAGTCGAAGACGAGGTAGTCGACCCCGGCGCGCACGAGCTGCGGCGCGGCGATCGAGCTGTCGCCCCAGAAGCCCGCCGCGCCGCCGATGCGGATCGTGCGCTCGCTCATCGCCTCACCGGTCCTGCCGTGGGTACATGCCCATGTATTTCGAGATGATCTGCAGCATCACCTCGTCGGCGCCGGCGCCGATCGAGGACAGCCGCGTGTCGCGGTACATGCGCGAGATCGGGGTCTCGTTCATGAAGCCCATACCGCCATAGAACTGCAGGCAGCCGTCGGCGACCTCGCGCAGGAGCCGGCCGACCTTGAGCTTGGCCATCGAGGCCAGCTTGGTGACGTCCTCGCCGTTGATGTAGCGCTCGACCGCGTCGTAGAGCAGCGCGCGCAGCGCCTCGACCTCCGATTGCAGCTCGGCCAGGCGGAAGTGGACGTATTGGTTGTCGAGGATCGAGCGGCCGAACGCCGTGCGCTGGGCGGTGTACTCGATGGTGTCGGCGATGGCGCGGTCCATGGGCACCAGCCCGGCGGCGACCGCGTACATGCGCTCCTCCTGGAACTGCTGCATCTGGTACTGGAAGCCGCGGCCCTCCTCGCCGATGCGGTAGCGCTGCGGCACGCGCACGCCCTCGAAGTAGAGCGGCGCGGTGTCCGAGGCGCGCATGCCCAGCTTGTCGAGGCGCTCGCCGCGGGTGACGCCGGGCGTGGCGAGCGGCACGCAGATCAGCGACTTGTTGCGGTGCGGCGCGTCGTCCGAGGTGTTGCACAGGAGGCAGACCCAGTCGGCCTGGGTGCTGTTGGTGATCCACATCTTCGAGCCGTCGATGACGTAGTCGCCGCCGTCCTTGCGTGCCTTGGTCTTGATCGAGGCGACGTCGGAGCCGGCACCCACCTCGGAGACGCCGATGCAGGCGACCAGCTCGCCGGCGATCGAGGGCGCGAGGAACTCGCGCCGCAATTCGTCCGAGCCGTGCTTGGCCAGCGCCGGGGTCGCCATGTCGGTCTGGACGCCGATGGCCATTGGCACCGAGCCGCCGTCGACGTGGCCCAGCGCCTCGTTGAACGCGGTGGCGTAGGAGTAGTCGAGGCCCATGCCGCCATACTCGGTCGGCTTGTTGATGCCCAGGAAGCCCTGGGCGGCGAGCTTCCTGAACAGCTCGTGGGCCGGGAAGATGCCCTCGGCCTCCCACGCGTCGACATGGGGGTTGATCTCGGCCTCGGCGAATTTCCTGGCCGAGCGCATCAGCTCGTGGTGTTCTACGGTGAGGATCATGGGCGGTCGGTCCCGCGGGTCAGTGGCCGGTCCATTCGGGGTCGCGCTTGTCGCGGAAGGCGGCCATGCCCTCCGCCGCGTCGTCGGTCGCGGTGACCTGTCGCACGAAGCTCTGCGTGAAGTCGAAGGCCTGCGCCATGGTCATGTCGGAGACGGCGGCGACCGCGTGCTTGCCCAGGCGCAGCGCGGTGGGCGACTTGTCGACCACCTCGGCGAGCAGCGCGTCGAGCCGCTCGTCGAGCTGAGCCGCCGGGACGACGTGGTTGACCAGACCCATCTCCAACGCCTCGGCCGCCGACCACATGGCCCCGGTGATGCACATCTCCATCAGCTTGCGCCGCGGGATGACGCGCAGCATGTGCGGCAGGATGGTCATGGGGAACAGCCCGACCTTGACCTCGGGCGCGCCGAACCGGGCGTGGTCGGCGGCCACGGCCAGGTCGCAGGCGCACACGAGGCCGAGCCCGCCGCCGGCCGCGGTGCCGTTGACCCGGGCGACGATGGGCAGCGGGTAGCGCTCGATCGCGCGCAGCGCGTCGGTCATGAAATGGCCGGGATGGGCGGCGTCGAAGACGTAGGGGTTGTCGGCGTCGACCGACTTGAGGTCGCCGCCCGCGGAGAAGGCGCGCTCCCCGGTTCCCGTGATCACCACGGCGCGGACCGCCTCGTGGGCCTGCGCCTGCTCGAGCGCCGCGACGATGCCCGCGACCACCGGGCCGGTGAGGGCGTTCATGCGCTCGGCCCGGTCGATGGTGATCCGGAAGACCGGGCCCCGCGTCTCGGTGCGGACCGGTGGCGCTTGCTCCATCCCTGTCCCCTGTTGCGGGCGCGCCGTCGTCGACCCCGTGGCATAGCGGCGATTGCCGGGGCAGGCAAGGGGGCCTCAAGGGGCCGAGAAATAGAGCACGGCCGAACCGCCGGCATAGAGCGACAGCACCAGCGCGCTCTCGAACCCGATATTGCCGAACCCGAAGCGCTCGCGGCGCAGGAGGCCGAGCAGCAGGATGCCGGTCATGAGCATCGACAGCGAGACGATCAGCAGATGTTGGTTGTCGAGCGCGTGGAAGATGGAGCCCTCGCGGTAGGCCACGTCGGCGAAGGCCACCAGCATGACGTCGAAGCTGTTGCCGCCCAGGATGTCGGCGACCGCCAAAGTCAGTGCGCCGCGCCGCACCGCGGCGACCGCGGTCACGAGCTCGGGCAGCGAGGTGGCGACGGCGGTGAACATCGCGCCGACGAAGGTCTCGCTCAGCCCGCTCTCGGCGGCGATCACCACGCCAGTCTGGGTCACGACGTAGCCCAGCGTCGCCACGACGGCGGCCAGGGCCGTGAAGCGCAGCCACAGGATCCGCAGGCGGGGCTCGCCCTCGCGTGGCGGCTCGGGCCGGTCGCGCCAGGTCTCGCGCGTGCGCCGCGGCAGCCACATCGGCGTCTTGTGCGCCTTGGAAATCAGGCGCAGCCCGGCGGCATAGCCGGCCACGATAATGACGGAGGCCGGGTTGACGCCCAGCACGGTCACCGGCGGCGCCGCCATGGCGAACAGCGGAATCGAGAGCAGCGTGATCAGCAGCGCGCCCTGCGTGAGGTTGGCCGGCGAGGCGGCGGCGTGCTCGAGATTGGCCTTACGGTAGGCGATATCCGCAATGCCCAGGAAGGCGGTCTGCGCCGCGATCCCGCCGACCGCGTTGCCGATCGACAGGCCGGCATGCCCCTCCGCCGCCGCGGTGACCGAGGTGACGATGCCCGAGAGCGAGGTGACGCCGCCCAGGAACAGCGCGCCCATCACCGCCTCGCCCAGCCCGGAGCGGTCGGCCAGCCGGTCGGCCTCGCCGGCAAGCGCCACGCCGCCCAGCCCGATGCCGGCGGCGGCGAGCAGGAACAGGGGGACGGCGAGTTCCATGGACAAGGCGGACATTCGCGGCACCATGCCCGACGAGGGCTGGCGTGTCAGCTTGCGCTGGCGAAGCGCAAGCAGGTTTCGGGTCCGAGAGTGCCGCTTTATGGTGCCGCCGAGGAGAACGGCGATGGCGACTCGCACACAGGCACTGCAGGACCGAATCCGCCAGCTGTATCGCGCGGGCCGGCTGGACGACGCCTTCGCCGCGTGCCGCGAGTTGATCGAGGCGGCGCCGGATCGGGCGGACGTCTATGGGTTCGCGGGCATGGTCGCGCTGCGGCGCGAGGATCACGCCACCGCGGTGGACCTGCTGTCCGAAGCCACCGCGCGCAAGCCGGACTTCGCGGAGGCGCATTTCAACCGGGGCAGCGCGCTGAAGGCTTTGGGTCGCGTCGAGGAGGCGGCGGATGCGTTCCGCAGGGCGGTCGCGGTCCGTCCGGACATGGCGCCTGCGCAGCACGCGCTCGGGGTCACCCTGCAGATGCTCGAGCGTTGGGACGAGGCCGCGGCGGCCTACCGCGAGGTTCTCGCGGCGGCGCCGGGCGCGCCGGAGCCGCTGCGCAACCTCGGCATGGTCGAGCAGCGCCGAGGCCGGTGGGGCGCGGCGGAGGCGGCCTATCGGAAAGCGATCGCCGCGCGATCCGACTGGGGCCGGGTGCGCTCGAACCTGGTGACGCTGTTGCTCGAACGCGGTGAAGCCGAGCGCGCCGCCGCGGCGTGCGACGACTGGCTCGCCTGTTGCCCCGGCGATGTGGAAGCCATGGCCATGCGGTGCGTCGCCCTCAACGAGGCCGGCGCCCGCGCCGAGCTGGACGCGCTGATGGACTTCGACCGCTTCGTCCGGCGGTTCGAGGTCGCGCCGCCGTCGGGCTACGCCGACCTCGCCGCGTTCAACCGGGCGCTGGCCGAGCACGTCTACGCGCACCCGACCCTGAAAGTGCCGCCCGCCGACGACCCGACCTATCACCACCCCAAACTGATGATCACCGAGGAGCTGCTGCACGAGCCCAAGGGGCCGGTGGCGGCGCTCGAGGCGATCGTGCGCGACACTGTCGCGCGCTATCTGGACAGCGTGCCGCACGAGCCGCCGCACCCCTTCCTCGATCACTTCCCGGCGCGCTGGCGCCTGACGATGTGGGCCGTGGTGCTCAAGGGCGCGGGCAATCTGGTGCCGCACATCCATCTCGAGGGCTATCTGGGGGGCGTCTACTATCCGCAGGTCCCGGCGGCGCTGGGCACCGGGGCGGCCGGCGAGGCGGGGTATTTCGAGCTCGGCCGCCCGCCGACCGAGGAGCTCCCACTGCGCGCCGAGCCGGTACTCCGCCGGATCCGGGCCGAGGAGGGCGCGATGCTCCTGTTCCCCGGCTATTTCTATCACGCGACGGTCCCTTTCGAGGCCGACGAGGATCGCATCTCCATCGCGTTCGACCTCGTGCCCGAGGATTGAGCCCAGGGACCGGGGCCGGTGGCGCGTTTATGTCTCTGACGGAATCGGCACCGGCCCGCGCCCCCGCCCGACCGCCCATCGACAGTATGCTGTATGGGCGGTCGGGCGGGGGCGCG
>CAZMTC010000081.1:0-13535 GCA_964569105.1 uncultured Alphaproteobacteria bacterium
GCTTCGCCATTCGCGAGGGCGGCCGAACCGTCGGCGCCGGCGTCGTCTCGAAGATAATCGCATAGCGAAGGTGGAAAGAAGCCGGTGTCCCGCTCGGGGCGCCGGCGTTCCAATTGGGCCAGGGCCATGGAAAACCAGACGATCAGAATAAAACTGAAGGCCTTCGATCATCGGCTGCTCGACCAGTCGACGAATGAGATCGTGCACACGGCCAGGCGGACCGGCGCGAACGTGCGCGGGCCCATTCCGCTGCCCACGCGCCTCCAGCGCTACACGGTCCTGCGCTCGCCGCACATCGACAAGAAGTCGCGCGAGCAGTTCGAGATCCGGACGCACAAGCGCCTTCTGGACATCGTGGACCCGACGCCCCAGACGGTGGACGCGCTGGGCAAGCTCGACCTGGCAGCCGGCGTCCACGTGGACATCAAGCTGAAGGAAGCCTCGTGATGCTTCGCGCCGGCGTGATCGCCCAGAAAGTGGGCATGACGCGCGTCTTCGCCGAGGACGGGCGCCACGTGCCCGTGACCGTGCTCAAGATGGACGGCGTCCAGGTCGTCGGCCGCCGCACCCAGGACGGTGACGGCTACACCGCCGTCCAGCTGGGCGCGGGTTCGGCCAAGGTGAAGAATGTCACCAAGCCGCGGCGCGGCCAATTCGCCAAGGCGAAGGTCGAGCCCAAGGTGCGGGTCGCCGAGTTCCGTGTCGACCCCGAGGCTATGCTCGACGTCGGCGCCGAGCTGACCGCCGGCCATTTCGTCGCCGGGCAGTTCGTCGACGTCACCGGCACCTCGATCGGCAAGGGCTTCGCCGGCGGCATCAAGCGCCACAACTACCGTGGCCTGCGTGCCTCGCACGGCGTTTCGACCGCGCACCGCTCGCTCGGTTCGACCGGCAACAGCCAGGATCCGGGCCGCGTGTGGAAGGGCAAGGCCATGCCCGGCCACATGGGCGACGAGCGGGTGACGGTGCAAAACCTGCGCGTCGTCGCCACCGATCCGGACCAGGGCTTGATCATGGTCCGCGGCGCGGTGCCCGGCGCCAAGGGTGGCTGGGTCCTGGTGCGCGACGCGGTCAAGAGCGAACGTCCCGAGGAGGCACCGTTCCCGGCAGGCCTGAAGGGCGACCCGGAGGCCGAGCAGGCGGCATCGTTCGAGGAGCAGGCCGCCGCGGTGACCGACGAGGAGGCCGTCGCCGAGCAGCAGGCGATCGAGGACGCCGCCCGCGCCGAGCAGCGCGAACGTCAAGAAGATCAGAAGGATAACTAGCGATGGCCATCAAGGCGAAGGTCGTCGACATGGATGCCAAGGCCGCGGGCGAGATATCGCTCGACGAGGCGGTGTTCGGCGCGCCGGTGCGCAAGGACATCCTGTCGCGCGTGGTCCGCTGGCAGCTCGCCAAACGCCGGACCGGCACGCACAAGACCAAGGGCGTCTCCGAGATATCGGGCACCACCGCCAAGCCGTGGCGCCAGAAGGGCACCGGCCGGGCGCGGGCGGGCAGCCTGCGCTCGCCACAGTTCCGCGGCGGAGCGGTGATCTTCGGCCCGGTGGTGCGCGACCACGGTTACGCGCTGCCCAAGAAGGTGCGCAAGCTGGGCCTGCGCACGGCGCTGAGCGCCAAGCAGGCCGAGGGCAAGCTGGTGGTGCTCGACAAGCTCGAGCTCGCGGACGGCAAGACCAAGGCGCTGGCCGGGAAGCTGGCCAAGCACGGTTGGGGCTCGGCGCTGATCATCGGCGGCAGCGAGGTCGACGAAGGCTTCCGCCGCGCGGCGGCCAACATCCCCAACCTGGACGTGCTGCCGCAACAGGGCGCCAACGTGTACGACATCCTGCGCCGCGACATGCTGGTGCTGAGCAAGGACGCCGTCGAGGCGCTGCAGGAGCGGTTGAAATGAGCAGGGCACGCGCGCGCAAGACCACCGACGTGAAGCTGGGCGACGGGGTCTACGACGTCATCGACCGTCCGGTGATCACCGAGAAGGCGACCATGGGCCAGGAGCAGAACCAGGTCACGTTCCGCGTGCGCCTGACCGCGACCAAGCCCGAGATCCGCACCGCGGTCGAGCAACTGTTCGGGGTCAAGGTCAAGGGCGTGAACACGCTGCGCCAGCAGGGCAAGACCAAGCGCTGGCGTGGCCGTCCCGGGCGCCGCTCGGATTACAAGAAGGCGATCGTGACCCTGGAAGAGGGTCACTCGATCGACGTGACGACGGGGGTTTAAGCGATGGCCCTGAAGACCTTCAGGCCGACAACGCCGGGTCAGCGGGAGCTGATCATCGTCGACCGCCGGGGCCTCTACAAGGGGCGGCCGGTCAAGAAGCTGACCGAGGGCCTGACCAAGGCCGGCGGGCGCAACAACCATGGCCGCACCACGGTGTGGACCCAGGGCGGCGGGCACAAGCGGCTCTACCGCAAGGTCGACTTCAAGCGCCGCAAGTGGGGTGTCGAGGGGACGGTCGAGCGGCTCGAATACGACCCGAACCGCACCGCCTTCATCGCACTGGTCAACTACGCCGATGGCGAGCAGGCCTACATCCTGGCGCCGCAACGGCTCAACGCCGGCGACAAGGTGATCGCCAGTGCGCGCGCCGACGTCAAGCCGGGCAACGCCATGCCGCTCAACGCGGTGCCGGTGGGGACGATCGTACACAATGTCGAGCTCAAGCCCGGCAAGGGCGGCCAGCTGGCGCGCGCCGCGGGCACATACGTTCAGCTCGTCGGACGCGACGCCGGTTACGCCCAGCTCCGGCTCAACTCGGGCGAGATGCGCATGGTGCGCGGCGAATGCATGGCGACCATCGGCGCGGTGTCGAACCCGGACCAGAAGAACATCTCGCTGGGCAAGGCCGGGCGCTCGCGCTGGTTGGGCCGCCGCCCGGTGACGCGCGGCGTCGCCATGAACCCGGTGGACCATCCCCATGGCGGCGGCGAGGGCCGCACCTCGGGCGGCCGGCATCCGGTGACCCCCTGGGGCAAGCCCACCAAGGGCCGCAAGACGCGCGGCAAGAAGCCGACGGACAAGCTCATCATCCGCCGGCGCGGCAAGAAGTAAGTAGGAGAACGGCGTCGTGGCACGGTCAGTCTGGAAAGGTCCTTTCGTCGACGGCTATCTGCTGAAGAAGGCGGAGGTGTCGCGCGGCTCGGGGCGCAACGAGGTCATCAAGACCTGGTCGCGCCGGTCGACCATCCTGCCGCAGTTCGTCGGCCTGACGTTCGGCGTGCACAACGGGCACAAGTTCGTTCCCGTGCTGGTGACCGAGAACATGGTCGGCCACAAGCTGGGCGAGTTCGCGCCCACCCGCACCTTCCACGGCCACGCCGCGGACAAGAAGGCGAGAAGAGGTTAAGCGCCATGGGCAAGCCCAAGACCGAGCGCCGCCTGTCGGACAACGAGGCCCGGGCCATCTCGCGCGTGATGCGCGTGAGCCCGCGCAAGCTCAACCTCGTGGCCGGCCTGATTCGCGGCAAGTCGGCGGAGAAGGCGCTGGCGGCACTGACCTTCTCGCGCCGGCGCATCTCCGACGAGGTCAAGAAGGTACTGGAAGCCGCGATCGCCAATGCGGAGAACAACCATCAGCTCGACGTGGACCGCCTGGTGGTCGCCGAGGCGCATGTCGGCAAGACGTTCATGGTCAAGCGGTTTCGCGCCCGCGCGCGCGGCCGCGTCGGCCGCATTCACAAGCCGTTCTCGAACCTGACCATCGTGGTTCGCGAGCGCGAGGAGACGGCGTAATGGGTCACAAGGTCAATCCGATCGGGCTGCGGCTCGGGATCAACCGCACCTGGGATTCGCGCTGGTACTCGGACGACGGCTATGCCGATCTGCTGCACCAGGACCTGCGGTTGCGCGAGTACCTGTTCAAGCGGCTCTCGCAGGCAGGCGTCTCCCGCGTGGTGGTCGAGCGTCCGGCCAAGATGGCGCGCATCACCATTCATACGGCGCGCCCGGGCGTGGTCATCGGCAAGAAGGGCCAGGACATCGAGAGGCTGCGCCAGGACCTGGCCAAGATGACCAACGGCGACGTTCACCTGAACATCGTCGAGATCCGCAAGCCCGAGCTGGACGCCAAGCTGGTGGCCGAGAACATCGCCCAGCAGCTCGAGCGCCGCGTCGCCTTCCGCCGCGCCATGAAGCGCGCCGTCCAGTCGGCGATGCGTCTGGGAGCGCAGGGCATCCGCATCAACTGCGGCGGCCGGCTGGGAGGCGCGGAGATCGCGCGCACCGAGTGGTACCGCGAAGGCCGCGTGCCGCTGCACACGCTGCGCGCGGATATCGACTACGGCACCGCGACCGCCAAGACCACCTACGGCACCTGCGGGGTCAAGGTTTGGGTGTACAAGGGCGAGATCATGGCCCACGACCCGATGGCTCACGAGAAGCGCCTGCTCGAGCAGCAGCCGAACCGCTGACGGGCACGAGAACGAGAGAACGACAATGCTGTCACCGAAGCGCACCAAGTTCCGCAAGCAGCACAAGGGCCGCATCCACGGCCACGCCAAGGGCGGAACCTCGCTGACTTTTGGCGCCTACGGCCTGAAGGCGGTCGAGCCCGAGCGTATCACCGCGCGCCAGATCGAGGCGGCGCGGCGCGCGATCACGCGCCACATGCGCCGCGCCGGCCGCGTCTGGATCCGGATCTTCCCGGACGTGCCGGTGTCGTCGAAGCCGGCCGAGGTGCGCATGGGCTCGGGCAAGGGCACGCCCGACCACTGGGTCGCGCGGGTCAAGCCCGGGCGGATCATGTTCGAGGTCGACGGCGTGCCCAAGGAGCTGGCGCGGCGCGCCTTCGAGCTGGCATCGGCCAAGCTGCCGGTGAAGACCCGCTTCGTGACCCGACTGGGCGACGAGGACTGAGACGATGAAGGCGATCGACCTGCGGACCAAGACCGAGGACGAGCTGAGCGATCGGCTCAAGGGCCTTAAGAAAGAGGCCTTCAACCTGCGCTTCCAGCAGGCTTCGGGGCAATTGGAAAACACCGCGCGCGTGCGCGAGGTGCGCCGCGATATCGCGCGCATCAGGACCATCCTGCGCGACAAGCGCGTGGCCGCGAAATAGGACGCTGAGCAATGCCGAAGCGAGTGCTGCAAGGGATCGTGGTGAGCGACGCCGCCGACAAGACGGTGGTGGTGCGCGTGGAGCGGCGGCTGCGCCATCCGCTCTACAAGAAGTTCATCAAGCGGTCGAAGAAATACATGGCGCACGACGAGGACAACCGCTGCAAGGCGGGCGACCGGGTCCGCATCCGCGAGTGCCGGCCGCTGTCCAAGCGCAAGAGTTGGGAAGTGGTCGCCGAGGCCTGAGCGCGGCGCGCAACCGATAAGAAAGAAGGATCAGACCTATGATCCAGATGCAGAGCAAGCTGGATGTCGCCGACAACTCGGGCGCGCGCCGGGTGCAGTGCGTGAAGGTGCTGGGCGGCTCGAAGCGCAAGGTCGCCGGGGTCGGCGACGTGATCGTCGTCTCGGTCAAGGAGGCGATCCCGCGCGGCCGCGTGAAGAAGGGTGACGTGCACAAGGCCGTCGTGGTGCGTACCGCGAAGGAGATCCGCCGTAACGACGGCACCGCGATCCGCTTCGACCGCAACGCGGCGGTGCTGATCAACAACAATGGCGAGCCCATCGGGACCCGCATCTTCGGCCCAGTTACCTACGAGCTGCGGCAGAAGCGGTTCCTGCGGATCATGCAGCTCGCCCCCGAAGTGCTGTGAGCGGAGCCCGGACGATGACGGCCAACAAGCTGAAGGTGCGAAAGGGCGATCGCGTGCAGGTGATCGCCGGCAAGGACAAGGGCAAGCGCGGCGAGGTGCTGCGCGTGATCCCGAAGGAGCGGCGCGTGGTGGTCCAGGGCGTCAACATGATCAAGCGGCATCAGCGCCCGATGGCCGGCAATCCCGGCGGCATCATCGAGCGCGAGGCGCCGGTCCACGTCTCGAACGTGGCGCTGATTGACTCGAAGTCGGACAAGCCCGCGCGCGTCGGCTTCACGGTGCAGAAGGATGGAACCAAGGTGCGCGTCGCCCGCCCGTCGGGCGAGGCGCTGGACTGAGGGCAGGACGATGGCAGCCAGGCTGTACGAGCACTACAAGTCGGAGGTCCGGCCCGCGCTGGTCGAGCAGTTCGGCTACGCCAACCCCATGCAGGTGCCGCGGATCGAAAAGATCGTGGTCAACATGGGCGTGGGCGAGGCGATCGCGGATTCGAAGAAGATCGACCGCGCTGCCGAGGAACTGACCGCGATCGCCGGCCAGAAGCCGATCGTGATCAAGGCACGCAAATCCGAAGCTGCGTTCAAGCTGCGCCAGGGGATGAAGATCGGCTGCAAGGTCACTTTGCGGCGCGACCGGATGTACGAGTTCCTGGACCGTCTGGTGACCATCGCGCTGCCGCGCGTGCGCGATTTCCGCGGGCTCAACGGGCGCAGCTTCGATGGCCGCGGCAACTACTCGCTCGGCCTCAAGGAGCAGATCATCTTCCCGGAGATCGACTACGACCGCGTGGACGAGATCCGGGGCATGGATGTCACCATCGTGACCACCGCCAAGTCGGACGAGGAAGCCAAGGCGCTGCTCGCAGGGTTCCAGTTCCCGTTCCGAAACTGACGACAGGACGGAGAAAGCAATATGGCGAAGAAGAGCGCCATCGAGACCAACAAGCGTCGGGCGCGGATAGTCCGTAAGTATGCGGCCAGGCGCGCGCGGCTCAAGGCGATCGCGGACGACAAGTCGTTGCCGCCCGAGGAGCGCTTCGCGGCTCGGCTCAAGCTGGCCGAGCTGCCGCGCAACAGCGCGCGCAACCGGTTGCGCAACCGCTGCGAGGTGACGGGGCGTTCGCGCGCCTACTATCGCAAGCTGAAGATGTCGCGCATCGCGCTGCGCGATCTGGCGTCACGGGGCGAGATCCCCGGCATGGTCAAGTCGAGCTGGTAGGGGAGAGCGCAGCATGTCGATGAGCGATCCCCTGGCGGATCTCCTGACCCGCATTCGCAATGGCCAGCGCAACAACAGCGGCACCGTGCTGGCGCCGGCGTCGCGGTTGCGCCGCGGCGTGCTTGAGGTGCTCAAGCGCGAGGGCTATATCCGCGGCTATTCGGAGCATGAGGTGCGCGAGGGCATCTCGGAGTTCGAGATCGAGCTGAAGTATTACGATGGCGCGCCCGTGATCACCGAGATCGCGCGCGTGTCGACCCCGGGCCGCCGGGTCTACTCGAAGGTGAAGGACCTGCCGCGCGTCTACGGCGGGCTGGGAATCTCGATTCTGTCGACGCCGCGCGGCCTGATGTCGGACCACGAGGCGCGCGAGGCGAACGTGGGTGGCGAGATCCTGTGCCGCGTGTTCTAGGTGCGGGAAACCGAGGTCCTGTTGTTGGGATTGGAATGAACGATGTCGCGTGTCGGTAAGAACCCTGTCGAGGTGCCCGGCGGAGTCGAGGTCAGGATCGACCCCGGCGTGCTGGTCGCCAAAGGCAAGCTGGGCGAGCAGACGGTGCCGCTGACCGACGAGGTCACGGTGACCCACGAGGACGGCAAGGTCACGGTCAAGCCGGCCGGCGAGCACAAGCGCGCGCGCATGATGTGGGGCACCACTCGCGCGCTGGTCCAGAACGCGCTCACCGGCGTATCGGAGGGCTTCAGCTACGACCTGGAGATCAACGGCGTCGGCTATCGCGCGCAGGTCCAGGGCAATACCGTCAAGCTGCAGCTCGGCTACAGCCACGACATCGACTATCCGCTGCCCGAGGGCATCACCGCCGCGGTCGAGCGCAACGTGCTGACGCTCAAGGGTGGAGACAAGCAGCGCCTGGGGCAGGTGGCGGCGGAGATCCGCGGCTACCGTCCGCCCGAGCCCTACAAGGGCAAGGGCGTGAAGTATGCCTCGGAGCGCATTATCCGCAAGGAAGGCAAGAAGAAGTAGGACGCCGGATCATGCTGAGCTCGCATCAACTGTTCGAACGGCGCACGCTGCGCAACCGCGCCAAGCTGCGCAAGAAGGCCGGCGATCGGCCTCGGCTGTCCGTGTTCCGCTCGGGCAAGCACATCTATGCCCAGGTCATCGACGATCGCAACGGACGCACCGTGGCCGCGGCCTCGACGCTGGACAAGGAGTTGAAGGACAAGTTCAAGACCGGCACCTCGGCCGACGCCGCGCAGGCGGTGGGCAAGCTGGTCGCCGAGCGGGCCGCCAACGCCGGGGTCGAGGAGGTCGTGTTCGATCGAGGCGGGTACATCTATCACGGTCGGGTGAAGGCGCTGGCGGATGCCGCGCGCGAATCCGGCCTGACGTTCTAGAAGAGGATCGGGACCGTGAGAGGCGACAGCCAACAGGAAAGCGACGGCATCGTCGAGAAGCTGGTCGGCATCAACCGCGTGGCCAAGGTGGTCAAGGGCGGTCGCCGGTTCGGCTTCGCGGCGCTGGTGATTGCCGGCGACGGCAAGGGCCGGGTGGGCTACGGCACCGGCAAGGCGCGCGAGGTGCCCGAGGCGATCCGCAAGGCGACCGAGCAGGCCAAGCGGCACATGATCCGCGTCCATCTGCGCCAGGGCCGTACGCTCGATCACGACGTGAAGGGCCATTTCGGCGCCGGCCACGTGATCCTGCGTCCGGCCCCGCCGGGCACCGGCATCATCGCCGGCGGTCCGATGCGTGCGGTGTTCGAGAGCCTGGGCGTGGCTGACGTGGTCGCCAAGTCCACCGGCACCACCAACCCGCACAACATGGTCAAGGCGACCTTCGACGCGCTCAAGTCGACGCAGGCGCCGCGTGACGTGGCGAGCAAGCGCGGCAAGAAGGTGTCCGAGATCCTCGGCCCGCGCGACGACGCGAGGGAGTAGGCGATGGCCAAGGGCAAGACCATCAAGGTGACGCAGACCGGCAGCGCGATCGGCCGGCAGAAGGTTCAGGGCCAGACCCTCAAAGGGCTGGGGCTGGGCAAGATCAATCGCACCCGCGAGCTCGAAGACACGCCCGCGGTGCGCGGCATGATCAACAAGGTGAAGCACTTGGTGCGAGTCGAGGAGGCGGGCTGACCCGTCCCCCGGCGCAGCGAACGGATACGGCGCGATGCGACTGAACGAAATCAAGGACAACGAGGGCGCCCACACGGGGCGCATGCGCGTGGGCCGCGGCATCGGCTCGGGCAAGGGCAAGACGTCGGGCTCGGGCCAGAAGGGCCAGAAGTCGCGCTCGGGCGTCTCCCTGCTCGGCTACGAGGGCGGCCAGATGCCGCTCTACCGTCGCTTGCCCAAGCGGGGTTTCCACAACAAGTGGGCCAAGAACCTCGCCGAAGTGAACCTGGGCCGGCTTCAGGCCGCGGTCGACAGCGGCAAGATCGACCCCAAAAAGACGGTCGACGAGGCGGCGCTGCGCGCGGCCGGTCTGGTGCGCGGGCGTAACGATGGTGTGAAACTGCTTGCGAAGGGCGAGCTCGAGGCCAAGCTTACCATCGAGGCGACCAAGGCCTCGGCGGCGGCCGTCGCCGCGGTCGAAAAGGCTGGCGGCAAGGTCAACCTGGCCGAGGCCGCAGAGGCGCCGGCGAAGGAGGCCGAGGCCGGCGCGGCGAAGGCCTCGAAGGCGAAGGCCGCCGAGTCTGGGGCGGACGAGCCGCAGTCCGACGCCTAGTCAGCTCCGTACCCGAGCCTAGGGAGGCCCTATGGCCACCGCCGCAGACCGCATGGCCGGCAGCTTCAACCTGGGCGCCTTGGCCAAGGCCGAGGAGCTCAAGAAGCGTATTTTCTTCACGCTCGGCGCGCTGATCATCTATCGGCTCGGCACCTACATCCCGATCCCGGGCATCGACCACGGTGCCTTCTCCGAGTACTTCCAGGCCAATCTGGCGGGCGGCGTGCTGGGCATGTTCAACATGTTCGCCGGCGGCGCCGCCGAGCGCATGACCATCTTCGCGCTCAACATCATGCCCTATATCTCGGCGGCGATTATCATGCAGCTGATGACCGCCGTTTCGCCCACGCTCGAGCAGTGGAAGAAGGAGGGCGAGCAGGGGCGCAAGAAGATCAACCAGTACACCCGCTACGGGACGGTGATCCTGGCCGCCTTCCAGGCCGCGGGCATTGCCTACGGTCTGCTCGGCGCCGATTTCGGCGGCCGATCGCTGGTGCACGATCCGGGCACGTTCTTCATCGTGTCGACGGTGATCACCCTCACCGGTGGAACTGTGTTCCTGATGTGGCTGGGCGAGCAGATCACCGCGCGCGGCGTCGGCAACGGCATCTCGCTGATCATCTTCTCGGGCATCGTCGCCAACCTGCCGATCGCGTTGGCGCAGCTGTTCGAACAGGCGCGCACCGGCGCCATGTCGCTGCCCTTCATCTTCTTTATCCTGCTGATGGTCGGAGCGATCGTCACCTTCGTGGTGTTCATGGAACGCGCCCAGCGCCGCATCATCATCCAGTATCCCAAGCGCCAGCAGGGCAATCGGATGTTCGGCGGCGAGGCCTCGCACCTGCCGCTCAAGCTCAATACCGCGGGCGTGATCCCGGCGATCTTCGCCAGCTCGTTGCTATTGATGCCGCTGACCGTGGCCTCGTTCGGCGCGGACGCCCAGTCGGGCTGGCTGTTCGATGTCACGTCGCTGATCGGGCGCGGCCAGCCGCTTTATCTGGCGATCTATGGCGGCCTGATCGTCTTCTTCGCCTTCTTCTATACGGCGATCGTGTTCAACCCGCAGGAGACGGCGGAGAACCTGCGCCGCTACGGCGGCTTCATTCCGGGCATCCGGCCGGGTAAGAACACGGCAGACTATCTCGACTACGTGCTGACCCGGATCACGGTGGTTGGCGCCCTCTACCTGGCGGCGGTGTGCCTCCTGCCCGAGTTCTTCGCCTCGTCGGGCGGCGGAGGTGGGCTGCCGGTCTATTTCGGCGGCACCAGCCTGCTGATCGTGGTGGTCGTGGCGATGGACACGGTGGGGCAGATCCAGTCGCATCTTCTGGCGCACCAGTATGAGGGGCTGATTCGCAAGTCGAAGCTGAGGGGGCGGAGAGGGTGAATATCATTCTTCTCGGACCGCCGGGTGCCGGAAAGGGCACCCAGGCGCAGCGCCTGGCGGAGCGTCATGGTCTGGTGCAGCTCTCCACCGGCGACATGCTGCGCGAGGCCGTCGCCGCCGGTACCGAGGTCGGCAAGCGCGCCAAGGAGATCATGGACGCCGGCAAGCTGGTTCCGGACGAGGTGGTCATCCGAATCATTTCCGACCGATTGGATCGGCCCGACACGAACAACGGCGTCATCCTGGACGGCTTCCCGCGCACCGTCGCGCAGGCCGAGGCGCTCGACAAGTTGCTGGTGGAGAAGGGCCGTTCGCTCGACGCGGTGATCGAGCTGACGGTCGATGAGGACGCGCTGATCGAGCGCATCGCCGGCCGCTATACCTGCGCCAAGTGCGGCGCCGGCTATCACGACAAGTTCCAAAAGCCCGCCAAGGAAGGCGTATGCGACAAGTGCGGCTCGACCGAGTTCAAGCGCCGCTCCGACGACAACGAGGCGACCGTCCGCGCACGCCTCGAAGCCTATCACCAACAGACTGCGCCGATTCTCCCGTACTACGAGAAGCAGTCGAAGCTGCGCCGGGTCGACGGTATGGCGGACATCGACGACGTGACGAAGCAACTCGAAGCCGAATTGGCGGCGGTGCGCGGTTGACACAGTAGGCTGGGGCCTTATATTCCCTACGCCGTTGGCGTGGGGGGGAATTGTCGGATGTCCCCGCGGCCCGACAGGCTCCATCAAGGTTCTGCCACACCGCGCTGGTAGCGCGGCGGGCGGTTTTCGTATTATTGAGGAGGGTCACGGTGGCGCGTATCGCTGGCGTCAACATCCCGACGCAGAAGCGCGTGGACATCGCGCTGACTTACATTCACGGCATCGGACGCAAGAAGGCGGGCGACATCTGTTCGATCGCCGGCGTGGCGCCGGAGCGCCGCGTCAACGACCTGACCGAGGACGAAGTCATTCGCGTGCGCGAGGTCATCGACCGCGATTATCAGGTCGAGGGCGATCTGCGCCGCGAGGTGGCGATGAACGTCAAGCGTCTCATGGATTTGGGCTGCTATCGCGGCCTGCGCCACCGCAAGGGCCTGCCGGTCAACGGCCAACGCACCCACACCAATGCGCGTACGCGCAAGGGCAAGGCGCGGCCGATCGCCGGCAAGAAAAAAGTCACCAAGTAAGATCAGGGATCGATTATGGCCAAACCGGCTGCCGCAGGGCGCAAGAAGCGCGAGCGCAAGAACATCACGTCGGGCATCGCGCATGTCAGCGCGAGCTTCAACAACACCATGATCACCATCACCGATGCCCAGGGCAACGCGATTTCCTGGTCGTCGGCCGGCGGTATGGGCTTCAAGGGCTCGCGCAAGTCGACGCCTTTCGCCGCGCAGACCGCGGCCGAGGATGCAGGGCGAAAGGCGATGGAACACGGTATGAAGACCCTTGAGGTCGAGGTGAAGGGCCCGGGCTCAGGCCGTGAGTCGGCGTTGCGCGCGCTGCAGGCGGTCGGCTTCACGATCACGTCGATCCGCGACGTGACCCCGATCCCGCACAATGGCTGCCGGCCGCCCAAGCGCCGCCGCGTCTGAGCGGCGCGTTTTTCGGCGGTGGGTCCACATTCTAGCGACGGGGCGGCGCCGAGGCGTCGTACGATGACATGAACGAGGCGGTTTCCGTGATTCAGAAGAACTGGACCGATCTGATCAAGCCCGGCGGTCTGAAGACCGAGCCGGGCCTCGATCCCGACAGGGCCGCGACCATCGTGGTCCAGCCGCTTGAGCGCGGCTTTGGCCTGACCTTGGGCAACGCGCTGCGGCGCGTCCTGCTCTCGTCGCTACAGGGCGCGGCCGTGACCTCGATCCAGATCGAAGGCGTGCTGCACGAGTTTTCGTCGATCCCGGGCGTGCGCGAAGACGTCACCGACATCGTCCTCAACGTCAAGTCGTTGGCGATTCGCATGCACGGCGAGGGTCCCAAGCGGGTGCGTCTCAAGGTTTCCGGCCCAGGTCAGGCGACTGCCGGTGACATCGAGACCGGTCACGATATCGAGATCCTCAATCCCGATCTTGTCCTGTTCACCCTCGATCAGGGCGCCGAGGTGGTGATGGAGATGACGGTCGAGACCGGCAAGGGCTACGTGCCGGCGGCGCAGAATCGCGCCCCCGACGCGCCCATCGGCCTGATCCCGGTCGATGCGATCTATTCGCCGGTACGCAAGGTGTCCTACAGGGTCGACAACGCCCGCGTCGGCCAGGTCACCGACCTCGACAAGTTGGCCCTGGAGGTCGAGACCAACGGCACGGTGAAGCCTGACGACGCGGTGGCGCTTGCCGCGCGCATCCTGCAGGATCAACTCCAGACCTTCATCAACTTCGATGAGCCGTCGGAGCATGTCGCCGAGGAGCGCGCGAGCGAGCTGCCCTTCAACAAGAACCTGTTGCGCAAGGTCGACGAGCTCGAGCTTTCGGTCCGATCGGCCAACTGCCTGAAGAACGACAACATCATCTACATCGGCGACCTGGTCCAGAAGACCG
>CAZMTC010000082.1:0-13493 GCA_964569105.1 uncultured Alphaproteobacteria bacterium
CCGGCTCGGGCGCATCGTCCTGGCCAGCGCCGGCATGGGCGCGGCGCTGTGGGCCGGGCAGCGCGCGCTGGCGCCGTGGCTCGACGGCGCGGCGGTGGAGCGCATCGCCGCGCTGGCCGTGCTGGTGGCGGGCGGGCTGGCCGTCTACGGCGCGCTGGCGCTCATGCTGCGCGCCGCGGACCCGGCGGAGCTGCGCGCGGTGCTGCGGCGGCGGGGCAAGGCGGAGCCGACGGAGATGCCGCCGGAAGGTTGAGCGGAAGAGGCCGGAGGCGACGAACGGGACGTGAGTGGCATATTCTGGCGCCAGACTGTATGGATTTCAGACCGGTGTCCGGCGCAAAGCGCGGCGCAATTCCCTCCTCCCGAAGGGGGGAGGGTCAGGGAGGGGGGTGCGCCGCAGGGGCGGCGCCACGAAAAAGTAGGCGTCCCTCCAGCAGGCACCGAAGCCCGCATATCCCACAGATGATGCAGATCGGCCTGCGAAATCCGCTCAAGCCGTGAGCCCAAGGCGCGCGCTCGGCGCGTCTTCCTCCTTGTTGCGGCGCTGCGGCGCCGCACCCCCCTCCCTAGCCCTCCCCCCTTCGGGAGGAGGGAATTGCGGTGCGTACTGCGGTGCCGCCCGGCCTTCGCCTTGACCCTCCCGCGCGCAGCGGCGATAACGCGCGCGCCTGCCAACCTCCCGCTTCGGACCAGCCATGACCGGCCGCATCTTCTCGGGCGTGCAGCCCACGGGGAACCTGCATCTGGGGAACTACCTGGGTGCGATCCGCAACTTCGTGGATCTGCAGGTCGACTACGAGTGCATCTACTGCGTCGTCGATTTGCACGCGATCACGCTGTGGCAGGACCCGGCGACGCTGCACGCGCAGACGCGCGAGGTGGCGGCGGCGTATCTGGCGGCGGGGATCGACCCCAAGACCTCGATCATCTTCAACCAGTCGCAGGTGCCGGCGCATTCGGAGCTGGCCTGGATCTTCAACTGCGTGGCGCGGATGGGCTGGCTCAACCGCATGACGCAGTTCAAGGAGAAGGCGGGCAAGCACCGCGAGCAGGCCTCGACCGGGCTGTTCGTCTACCCCAATTTGATGGCCGCCGACATCCTGGCGCACAAGGCCACGCATGTGCCGGTGGGCGAGGACCAGAAGCAGCATCTCGAGCACACGCGCAACATCGCGGCCAAGTTCAACCACGACTACGGCGTCGAGTTCTTTCCGCTAACCGAGCCGCTGATCCTGGGCGCGGCGACGCGGGTGATGAGCCTGCGCGACGGCTCGAAGAAGATGTCGAAATCCGACGCCTCGGATTTCTCGCGGATCAACCTCACCGACGGGCCCGATCTGATCGCCCAGAAGATCCGCAAGGCGCGCACCGACGCCGAGCCGATCCCGGGCCCGGGCGTGCTGGCCGAGGACGGCTCGGTGCCCGAGGATGTCGAGAATGCGCGGCCCGAATGCTTCAACCTGGTGGCGATCTACGCCGCGCTGACCCACCGCACGACGGCCGAGGTGCTGCGGCATTTCGAGGGCAAGGGCTTCGCCGAGTTCAAGCACGAGCTGGCGGAGGTGGCGGTGGAGCAGCTCGGCCCGATCGGCGCCGAGATGCAGCGCCTCGTCGCCGAGCCCGGCCATGTCGACGCCATCCTGCGCGACGGCGCCGAGCGGGCGCGGGCCATCGCCGATCCGATCCTGCGCGAGGTGCAGGACATCGTCGGCTTCCTGCGGGTGGTGTGAGGCGACCGCGAGGCGCGGTTTTCCCTTGCGCGGCGAACGAAGCCGCGTAGGGTAGGACTATCGCCTAAGCTGCGGGATTCGCGGGACGAATCCCGTCTCGAGCGGGGGCCGGTCCCGACCATGCAGATCTATCTGCCCATCGCCGAGATGTCCGTGGACGTGTTCCTGCTCCTCGGGCTCGGCGGCGGGATCGGGTTCCTGTCCGGCCTGTTCGGGGTCGGCGGCGGCTTCCTGATGACGCCGCTCCTGATCTTCATCGGCGTGCCGCCGCCCGTGGCGGTGGCGTCGGAGGCCAACCAGATCGTCGCTTCCTCGGTGTCGGGCGCGCTGGCGCACTGGCGGCGCGGCAATGTCGATCTCAAGATGGGCACGGTGCTGCTGGCCGGCGGCCTGGCCGGATCGGGATTCGGCGTGTGGCTGTTCACGCTGCTCAAGGAGATCGGCCAGATCGACCTGGTGATCCAGCTCAGCTATGTCGGTTTCCTGGGGATCATCGGCGGGCTGATGCTGTGGGAGAGCCTGCGCGCCATGCTGCGCGCGCGGCGCAGCGCAGGCGACCGGACCAAGCTGCACCGGCACACCTGGGTCCACGGCCTGCCGCTCAAGATGCGGTTCAGGCGGTCCAAGCTCTACATCTCGGCGCTGCTGCCGTTGGGGATCGGCTTCGTCGCCGGCCTCCTGTCGGCGATCATGGGCGTCGGCGGCGGCTTCCTGATGGTGCCGGCGATGATCTACCTGGTGGGCATGCCGACGATCGTCGTGGTCGGCACCTCGCTGTTCCAGATCATCTTCGTCACCGCCAACGTCACCTTCCTGCAGGCGGTGGAGAACCAGACGGTCGACGTGGTGCTGGCGCTGATCCTGCTGACCGGCGGGGTGATCGGCGCGCAGTTCGGCTCGCGCATGGGCGAGCGGCTGCGCGGCGAGGAGCTGCGCGGCCTGCTGGCCCTGGTGGTGCTGGGGGTGTGCGCCAGAATCGTCTTCGACCTGACCTCGACCCCGGTCGACCCGTTCACGGTCGAGTTCCTGGGTCCCGAGGCCGAGGTGCTGCGATGAGCGCGCCGCGCAAGCCGTGGCTTTGCCGGCTGGGGTTGGCAGCGCTGGCGACGGCGGCGCTGGCGACGGCGGCGCTGCCCGGACGCGCCGAGGGGCTGGTCGCGGATCTCTCCGACTACGTCATCGCGATCACGGTCGGCTTCACCGGCTCGCACGTACTGCTCTACGGCGCCACCGACGGCGAGGGCGACGTGATCGTCGTCGTGCGCGGCCCGCAGACCGAGGCGGTCGTGCGGCGCAAGGAGGAGATTGCGGGCATCTGGGTCAACCGCGCCGAGGCGACCTTCGCCGAAGCGCCGGCCTTCTACGCGCTGGCGGCATCGAAGCCGGTGGACACGCTGATCTTGCCGGCCGAGGCGGCGCGGCACCAGATCGGGCTCGACAATCTCGACATCAGGCCGGTCGAGCTGGCGCTGGGCGCCGACGCGGATGCGTTCCGCCGGGCGCTCCTGCGCCGCGGCCAGAGCGCCGGGGTCTATTCGGACCGGGCGGCGCAGGTACGCTTCCTGGGCGACCGGCTGTTCCGCACCACGATCGAGTTCCCGGCCAACGTACCTACGGGCAACTACCTCGTGCACTTCTTCCTGGTCCGCGAGGGAAGGGTGGTGAGCGCGCAGACCTCGGCCCTGGTGGTGACCAAGCTGGGGCTGGAGGCCGCGGTGTTCGACCTGGCGCACCGGCGGCCGGCGCTGTACGGCCTGGCGGCGGTGATCGTCGCCATGGCGGCGGGCTGGCTGGCCGGCGCCGTGTTCCGGAGGACGTGATGGCGAGCGATCCCAAATCCCCGCGCATCTTCCTGGTGGTGCTCGACGACACGTCCGAGATGCCGGTCGCACTGCGCTTCGCGGCAAGGCGCGCCGAGGCGACGGGCGGCCGGGTGGCCCTGTTCGCCTGCATGGAGCCGCCCGACTTCGGCCACTGGCAGGCGGTCGACGAGCTGTTCGAGCGCGAACAGCGCCGCGAGGTCGAGGAGCTGCTGCTGCGCTACGCCGACCAGGTCAACGCGCTGACCGGCCAGATCCCCGGGCTCTACATCCGCTACGGCAACCGGCGCGACGAGCTGCTGCAGCTGCTCGACGAAGACCCGGCGATCTCGATCCTGGTGCTGGCGGCGAGCGGCGGCGGGCGCAAGCCGGGGCCGCTGATCTCGGCGCTGACCGGCAAGTTCCGCAAGAAGCTTCGGGTGCCGCTGACCATCGTGCCGGGCACGCTGAGCGACGACGAGATCGACGGGTTGAGCGTCGGCGCGTGACGGGTCGACCGGGCGGCGGGGAGCCATGGCGGCGGCGGCGCGTATCACGGGCGAGCCACGATCCCCGAAATGGAGGTGCGCATGCGTGCGGCGGTGTTGGCGATCCTGCTGCTGGCGGCCGCGCCGGGCTGGGCGCAGGACGAGGAAGAGCGGTTTCCAGGCTACGCGCCGAAGACCGCGGCGGACACGGCGCTCGACTACCGCCCGGAGCTGGCTGACGAGATCGCCGCCCTGCCGCCGGCGAGCCTGGAGGCGCTGGGGGAGCTGGGCGTCCAATGGGCCGAATTCGAGTTCCGCGCCGGGCAGGACCCCGGCGAATGGGTCGTCGGCAACGTCGCCCTGGGCGCCGAGCCGCGCGAATACGTCCCGTCGGACCCGGAATTGATCGCGGCGGAGCTGGGCGCGCGGGTCGAGGCGGTGCTGGCCGCCCTGCCGCCCGAGCGCAGGCTCGTCGAGGCGCGCAATGTCTGGTTGCGCTACCCCTTCACCTACCGCGCCTTCGGCTTCCGCCATGTCGACGTGATGGGCTCGGGGCGGTTCTTCTACGCCTCGCCGCCCGAGGAGCGGACGGCGGGCGGCGGGGAGTGAGCGCGGGGGCGCGGCGCCGGGCGCGGCCTACTTCTCCGGCGGCTTGATCATGCGGCCCAGCGGCTTGCCGCCGAACACGTGGAAGTGGAGGTGCTGGACCTCCTGGTGGCCGTGCTCGCCGACATTGGTGAGCACGCGATAGCCGTCGTCGGCGACGCCCTCGTCCTTGGCGACCTTGACCGCGGTACGGATCACCGCGGCGATCTCGGCGTCCGACGCGTTGTCGGCGAAGTCGGTCAGGCTCTCGTACTCGCCCTTGGGGATGACCAGCACGTGGGTCGGGGTCTGCGGGTTGATGTCGCGGAAGGCGAGCGTGTGCTCGTCCTCGTGCACGGTGTCGTTGGGGATCTCGCCGCGCAGGATCTTGGCGAAGATGTTGTCCTTGTCGTAGGCCACCGGTCTTATCCCTCCGTCGCTTTCCGGTCGGTCGGCGGCGGTCAGCCGCGCGCGTTCTTCTCGTCGATGCCCGAGACGCCCTCGCGCCGGGCGAGCTCGCGCCACACCTCCTCCGGCCGCACACCCTGGTCGGCCCACAGGACGAGCAGATGGTACAGCACGTCGGCGCTCTCCGCCTCGAGGCGGCCACGGTCGCCCTTGATCCCCTCGATCAGCGCCTCGACCGCTTCCTCGGCCAGCTTGCGCGCGATCTTCTCGGTGCCCTTGGCGAACAGCTTCGCCGTGTAGGACGCCTCGGGATCGGCGCCGCGGCGCGATTCGATCACGGCGTAGAGGCGCTCGAGGATGCGGGCGTCGTAGGTGTCTTCGGTCATGGGCATGGCGTTAGCAGAAAGCGGCGGGGCTGTCATGGGGGAACGGCGGCGGCGGCGGTGCGTCCCCTACGGTCCGTTCACCGGCCGGACAGGGACGCCGGCGGCTTCCATGTGGGCCTTGGCCTCGGCGATGGTGTAGGTGCCGAAATGGAAGATCGAGGCGGCGAGGACGGCGGTGGCGTGGCCGTCGCGGATGCCCTCGACGAGGTGATCGAGCGTGCCGGCGCCGCCCGAGGCGATGACCGGGACGGTGACCGCGTCGGCCACGGCGCGGGTCAGCGGGATGTCGAAGCCCGCCTTGGTGCCGTCGCGGTCCATCGAGGTGAGCAGGATCTCGCCCGCCCCGTATTCGGCCATGCGCCGCGCCCACTCGACCGCATCGATGCCGGTGGCGTTGCGGCCGCCATGGGTGAAGATCTCGAACCCTCCCGCGGCGGTGGCCTTGGCGTCGATGGCGACGACGATGCATTGCGAGCCGAAGCGGTTGGCGGCCTCGCGCACGAAGTCGGGGTTGTCGACGGCCGCGGTGTTGATCGAGGCCTTGTCGGCGCCGGCGAGGAGCAGCTTGCGGATGTCCTCGACCGTCCTCACGCCGCCGCCCACGGTGACCGGCATGAAGCACCGGTCGGCGGTGCCGCGGACCACGTCGTAGATGGTCTCGCGGTTCTCGTGGCTGGCGGTGATGTCGAGGAAGCACAGCTCGTCGGCGCCGGCGGCGTCGTAGACCGCGGCCTGCTCGACCGGATCGCCGGCGTCGCGCAGATCGACGAAATTGACGCCCTTGACCACCCGGCCGTCCTTGACGTCGAGACAGGGGATGATGCGGTTCTTCAGCATCTTATTCGGTCCGATCTCGGGTCCGCGCCGGCGCCGTCCCTCGGGCGGCCGCCAGCGCGTCCGCCGGGCTCACCCGGCCGTCATAGAGCGCGCGGCCGACGATGACGCCGGCGATCGGCGCGTCGGCCGCGGCGAGCGCGCGGATGTCGTCGGCCGAGGAGACGCCGCCCGAGGCGATCACCGGGGTGGACACGGCGCGGGCGAGCGCGGCCGTGGCCTCGACGTTCGGCCCCGTCAGCGTGCCGTCGCGGTCGATGTCGGTGTAGACGATGGCGGCGACGCCGGCGTCCTCGAACGCGCCGGCGAGCTCGGCCGCCGAGGTGCCCGAGGTCTCGACCCAGCCATGGGTGGCGACCATGCCGCCGCGCGCGTCGATGCCCACCACGATGCGCCCCGGGAAACGCCGGCAGGCGTCCCTGACCAGCGCGGGGTGCTGGAGCGCCACCGTGCCCAGGATGACGCGCGCGAGCCCGGCATCGAGCCAGGCCTCGATCTGGGCGAGGGTGCGGATGCCGCCGCCGAGCTGCGCCGGGATCGCGATCGCGCCCAGGATCGCGCGCACGGCGCTCTCGTTGACCGGCCTTCCCTCGACCGCGCCGTTGAGGTCGACGATGTGCAGGTAGCTGAAGCCCGCGTCCTGCCAGGCGCGCGCCTGCCCGGCAGGGTCGTCTGAGAACACCGTGGCCGCGTCCATGGCGCCGCGCAGCAGGCGCACGCACTGGCCGTCCTTGAGGTCAATGGCAGGGTATACGATCACGGGGTCCACGCGAGGAAGTTGGCGATCAGGCGCAGGCCGGCGGCCTGGCTCTTCTCGGGATGGAACTGGGTGCCGACCATGTTGTCGCGGCCGACGATGCAGGGCTGGGTGACGCCGTAGTCGACGGTGGCCAGAACGTGCTCGGGCTCGGCGGCGGCGAAATAGTAGCTGTGCACGAAATAGACATGCGTCCCCTCCTCCGTGCCCTCGAGGACCGGGTGGCCGGGAGCGGTAAGGTGGAGCTGGTTCCAGCCCATGTGCGGGATGCGCAGCCCCTCGGCCGCCGGGATGGCGACGACGTCGCCGGGGATCCAGCCCAGCCCCGCATGGGTGCCGTGCTCGAGGCCGCGCTGGGCCATCAGCTGCATGCCGACGCAGATGCCGAAGAAGGGCACGGCGCGGCGGATCACCGCCTCGGTGAGCGCCTCGACCATGCCGTCGACCGCCGTGAGGCCGCGCAGGCAGTCGCCGAAGGCGCCCTGGCCCGGCAGCACGACCCGATCGGCGCGGGCGACGATCTCGGCCCGGTCGGTGACCACCACCGGCTGCTCGCGGCCGCTCTCCGCCATCACGCGCTCGAACGCCTTGGCGGCGGAGCGCAGATTGCCCGAGCCGTAGTCGACGATGGCGACGGTCATGCCGGGCTCATGCGGCGTGGGCCCCGAACCAGCGCCGCTCGGCCGCGAACCGGTCCTCGGCCGCGACCACGCCGGCCTCGCGCCAGCCGCCCATCGACAGCGAGAAGCGCCGCAGGTCGTTGCCGAACAGCCCGAGCGCCAGGTTGAACAGCGCGCCCGCGGCGACGGCGGGCAGGCCGCCGCCAAGGCCCAGCAGCATGAGGACGAACTGGTAGACCACCGCCGCGCCCAGGATGACGAGCGCCACGATCCACTGGCGCGTGACCAGCGCCCAGATCGCGGTGAAGAAGAAGGCGGGCCAGGAGAAGCCCTCCTTCACCAGCGCGGCCTCGCGGTCGGGCTCGCGCGAGCCCGGGCGGATATGGACGGTGTAGAGACGCACCGGTTCGTGCCCCTCGGGGGTTGTAGCCGGCGCGAATTCAGCACAAAGACGCCGGCGGACCAAGGGTTCGCGCGCAGGGGGTGCGGCGCGGGACGCTCTCGAAGTTTGCTATTGCGGCACGACCACCATCCAGGTGACGCCGAAGCGGTCGGTGATCATGCCGAAGGCGGCGGAGAAGAAGGTCTCGCCCAGCGGCATCTGGACCTGGCCGGCCTCGGCCAGCGCGTCGAACAGGCGCTCGGCGTCGGCCTTGTCGCGCGCGTCGAGGGAGAGGGCGAAGCCCTGGAAGTCGGGCTTGCCGGCGCACATGCCGTCGGACGCCATCACCATGGTGTCGCCGACGCGGAAGGCGGCGTGCATGACCTTGGTCTCGGAGCCAGGCGGCAGCATCATCTCCTCGCACGAGGCCTCGGGGTTGTCGCCGAAGCGCAGCAGTTCGTCGACCTCGGCGCCGATCGTCGCGGCATAGAAATCGAGCGCTTGCTCGCAGCTTCCGTCGAAGAACAGGTAGGGCTGGACTTGCATGGTCGTGGTCTCTCCCGTGGTTGGCAGCCGCGGCGTCAGGTCCGAGCCAGGTAAGCGTCGAGCTGGTCGAGGGTGCCGGCCCAGCCGGCCTGCATCGAGGCATGGCCGGCGGCGAAGGCCGCGCGCTCGGCGTCGGTCGGGTCGATCGGCGCCCAGCGGATCGTCGCCAGCGTCCCGGCGGCGGCGGCGGTGAAGGTCATGGTCGACCACAGCTTGAGCGGCCAGTCGGCGGTGAAGGGGTTGCGCGCGATGGCGCCGCGCTCGTCGGCGAAGGACTGGACCACGGTTAGCCGCTCGGGCGCGGCGATCTCGCGGAACTCCCAGCGGCCCCAGATCTCCTGCCCCTGCGGAGTGCGCTGGCAGTAGTGGAAGACACCGCCGGGGCGCAGGTCGAGCGTGCAGGCGGCCATGGTGAAGCCCCTGGGCGTGAACCACTGGCGCAGCCGGCCGGCCTCGGTCCACGTCGCCCAGACGCGCTCGCGGGGCACGTCGAAGCGGCGCTCGACGACAAACTCGGTCTCGGTGGAGGCATCGGTCATGCGGGTCCTCGTTGTTGGACTTCGGGATCGGCGCGCGGTGCCGCGGCGGCGCTCACGGTCGGGCGTCGAGCATCGCCTGGCCGCTCTCGGGCTCGAACGGGGCCGAATAGTGCTCGTGGACGATCTTCCACGCGCCGCCCTGGCGTCGGCAGCACACGGTGGCGCGCATCCACCCCGTCTGCTCCCGGCCGTCGTCGTCGACATAGCCGCAGCGCAGCAGGTAATGGGCGACGCCCAGATCACCGTCGGCCATGGCCCGGATTTCCTGCGCCTCCATCAGCGGCGCGCCCAGGCACATGTCCAAGCACTTGGCGAAATGCTCGCGATACGCGGCGGCGCCCTTGAACTGCGGCGCCAGGATGGCGTCGTAGGCGACCAAGTCGGGATCGTAGTGGGCCATGATACGCTCCAGGTCGCGGGCGCAGACGGCGTCGAGCCAGTCCTGGACCAGGGCGCGGAGCTCGTCTTCGGCCGCTCCGGCGGCGGGGCGAATCTTGGCGGCGGTGGTCATGATCGGTCTCCCGGTTGGGTGTCAGTGGCGCCGGGCTCAGCCGGCATGCGCGTGCTCGAGCACGGCGATGTCGAACTTGGTCATCGTCATGAACGCCTCCATGACGCGCTTGGCCGCCGCGGGGTCGTCGCCGTTCAGCACCCTGGGCAGGATGCTGGGCACGACCTGCCAGGACAGGCCGAAGCGGTCCTTGAGCCAGCCGCACGGGCCTTCCTCGCCGCCCTCCGACATGCGCGTCCAGTAGTCGTCGATCTCTTCCTGGGTGTCGCAGTGGATCTGGAACGACACCGCCTCGTCGAAGCTGAACTGCGGCCCGGCGTTGAGCGCCAGGAAGGACGTGATGGTGGGGGTGGCGAGCTTCATGGAGCCTCGTGTCGCATGGGTGGGTCGGTCGGCAGCTACTCGGCGGCGTCGCGGCGGGGCGCGGCGCCGGGATATTCGTCGTGGCGGCGCACCCAGTCGGTCAGGTTGAAGTTGGGTCCGGTCTCGTTGCGGCCCTTGGGCGTGAGGTCGAGGAACATGTAGGCGCCCAGCCCGCGCTCGTCTCCGCGGCCATAGGCCGAGTAGGTGTGGAACACCGCGCCCTCGGCGTCCTTGGCGAAGACCGACAGGCCCGGCAGGTCGGTCATGCCGCCGGGATCGGTCTCCTCGAAGTTGTAGGTGACCTTGCCTGCCGCGATCCCGTCCTCGGTGAAGGAGACGCCGAAGTCGTAGTTGAAGTCGCTGCCCGCCGACGACACCCAGGGAAAGCGCCAGCCCATGCGCCGCTTGTAGGCCTCGATCTTGTCCAGCGGCGCGCGCGAGGCGCAGACCAGCGTGACGTCGTGATGGGCCAGGTGCCGGTTCGGGCCGTCGATGTGGTCGGCGAAGAACGAGCAACCCAGGCAGCCCGCGTCCCAATCGGGCGCGAACATGAAATGGTAGACCACGAGCTGCGAGCGGCCGTCGAACAGCTCGGCCAGGGTGCAGCGGCCCTGCGGCGTGTCGAACGCGTAGGTCTTGTCGACCCGCACCCAGGGCAGGGCGCGGCGCTGCTCGGCGATCCGGTCCTGCATCCGGGTCAGCGCCTTTTCCTCGGCCAGCAGCGCCTTGCGCGCCTCGAGCCATTCCTCACGCGTAGCGATCTTCGGCGGCATGGGCGGACCTCCGGTCGGGATTCTCTGGGGCCCGCCGCCGGGATGCCGACCGTGAGCCTTGACTTTATGCGTTGATATCAACATAATCGGGCCATGTCAACGCAAGAGATTCTACCTTTTTCTACCGCCCGTTACGTGCGGGATACCTGCCTGTGCCTCCACGCCCAGCGCGCGGCGCGGGCACTGGCGCGGCGCTTCGACGAGGCGCTGCGTCCCTTCGGGCTGACCAACGGCCAGTTCTCGCTGCTGATGTCGCTCAACCGGCCCGAGCCGCCGCGGATGGGTGCAGTGGCCGATGTTCTGGCGATGGACCGCACGACGTTGACCGCCGCGCTCAAGCCGCTGGAGCGGCGCGGCCTGCTCGAGATCCAGCCCGACGACGCCGACCGCCGCACCCGCCGCCTGCGCCTGACCGACGCCGGCCGCCGGGTGCTGGCGGCCGCCCTGCCGGTCTGGCGCGCGACCCACGAGGCGCTCGACCGCGAGCTCGGGGAGGACGGTCCCGACCGCCTGCGCGGGGATCTGCGGCAGATAGCCTAGGCGGGGAGCGTGCCCGGCAGCGCGGTGTGCGCGCGGGGGATCGTTGTTTAGCCGCAGATTGCCCAGATTGTCGGCGAGTTGGTCGAGCCGCCGCCGGCTGGCTCGGCGGTGGCCCTGGACGCTTGAGCCATCGGATTCAAGGCGCGCCGAAGGCGCGCGAATTCAGTCGGCCGGGCACGCTTGGCGCGCCCTTCGGCACGGCGACAATCTGCGCAATCTGCGTAATCTGCGGCTACCCCGAACCGCCGCGCCGAGCTCGGCGCAGGGGGTGCGGCGCAGCCCTACAGCGCGCCCTTGGTCGAGGGCACGGCGTCGGCCTTGCGGGGGTCGATCTCGACCGCCGTGCGCAGGGCGCGGGCGAGGGCCTTGTAGGCGCTCTCGACGATGTGGTGGTTGTTCTCGCCGTAAAGGTTCTCGACATGCAGCGTCAGGCCCGCCTGCTGGGCGAAGGCCTGGAACCACTCCTTGAACAGCTCGGTGTCCATCTCGCCCAGCTTGGGCCGGGTGAAGGCGACCTTCCAGATGAGATAGGGCCGGTTCGAGGCGTCGAGGGCGACGCGGGTCAGCGTCTCGTCCATCGGGATCAGCGCGTCGCCGTAGCGGCGGATGCCGCGCCGGTCGCCCAGCGCCTCGCTGACCGCCTGGCCGAGCACGATGCCGGTGTCCTCGGTGGTGTGGTGGTAGTCGATGTGCAGGTCGCCTGTCGCCCGCAGCGAAATGTCGATCAGCGAGTGGCGCGAGAGCTGCTCGAGCATGTGGTCGAGGAAGCCGATGCCGGTCGAGACGTCGTAGACCCCGGTGCCGTCCAGGTTCACAGTGGCGGCGATCCGCGTCTCCTTGGTGTCGCGCGCGACCGTGGCCGTGCGCGCGCCGGGCGCGGCCTTGGGCGTCTTGGCGGGCTTGGACTGGGGCTTCTTCGCGGTCGTCCGGGCGCTCATTGCCGTCTCCTAGAATGCGGCGCGGTTGTAGCAAGTTCGCGGCGGCGGTGCCAGAACCGGCAACACCGGGGTAAAGCGGGCGGTGCTGTTGAGCCGCAGGTTACGCAGATTACGCAGATTTCGGGATGTGCCGCTGGGGAGACCGGTGCGACTCGCCAGGCTCCTGCGCCGAAGGCGCAACCGGGTCGCTCGGTTGCGCCTTCGGCGCGGTGCAACGCGGCGGTCGCAGTGCCTCCCAGCGGCACGGCGACAATCTGCGCAATCTGCGTAATCTGCGGCCAACCTGAATGGCCGCCGCGCGCAGGCTACTGCCGGGCAGGGCGCCGAACACGGCCACACACGTTGATTCCCCAGGGCGAAGCGGCCATATCCCCGGGTCATGGACACTCCCCTGCACGGAACCACCATCCTGTCGGTGCGCAAGGGCGGCCGGGTCGTCGTCGCGGGCGACGGCCAGGTCACCTTCGGCGACACGGTGCTCAAGTCGAACGCGCGCAAGGTGCGGCGCATCGGCTCGGGCGGCGAGGTGATCGCCGGCTTCGCGGGCGCCACCGCCGACGCCTTCACCCTGTTCGAGCGGCTCGAGGCCAAGCTCGAGGCGCATCCCAGGCAACTCCGCCGCGCCTGCGTCGAGCTGGCCAAGGACTGGCGCACCGACCGCTACCTGCGCCGGCTGGAGGCGATGATGGCGGTGGCCGATGTCTCCACGTCGCTGGTGCTGACCGGCAACGGCGACGTGCTCGACCCGCAGGACGGGCTGATCGGCATCGGCTCCGGCGGGCCCTACGCGCTGTCGGCCGCGCGCGCCCTGCTCGACCGCGACGACATGGACGCCGAGGCGATCGCCCGCCGGGCGATGGAGATCGCCGCCTCGGTCTGCATCTACACCAACGACAGCATCACGATCGAGAGCCTCGATGCCCGCTGACAGCGCCGAACCCCAGGCGGCCGCGCCCGCCGAGTCCCAAGGCCATGCCAAGCAGGCGGGCGGCCGCGCGACCTTCTCCCCGCGCGAGATCGTCTCCGAGCTGGACCGCTACGTCATCGGCCAGCGCGAGGCCAAGCGCGCGGTGGCCATCGCCCTGCGCAACCGCTGGCGCCGGCAGCAGCTTCCCGACGACCTGCGCGAGGAGGTGCTGCCGAAGAACATCCTGATGATCGGCCCCACCGGCGTGGGCAAGACCGAGATCGCCCGCCGCCTGGCGAAGCTGGCCGACGCGCCCTTCCTCAAGGTCGAGGCGACGAAGTTCACCGAGGTCGGCTATGTCGGCCGCGACGTGGAGCAGATCGTGCG
>CAZMTC010000083.1:0-2323 GCA_964569105.1 uncultured Alphaproteobacteria bacterium
GATCGTCCATCCGCTGAAGTGCAACGACGCCGTGCAGGAAGGCACCGCCGACTTGTACCACTCGGCGGACTACTACTATCAGGGCAAGTCCAAGGCCTATAACTTTTTCGCCTCCGTCCCCGGCGGCTTCACCGCCACCGAGATGGACGCATGGATCCTGCACGGCGGCGGCCAGGCTCTGTGGGACGAAGTGGGCGCGCAGTTCGGGGTCAAGCATCTGCCGGGCTCCAACACCGGCATGCAGCAGGGCGGCTGGTTCAAGAAGCCGATCACCTCGACCGACGACTTCAAGGGCCTGAAGATGCGCATCCCGGGCCTGGGCGGCGCCGTGATCAAGGCGCTGGGCGGCACGTCGGTGACGCTGGCAGCGTCCGAGACGGCGCAGGCGCTGCAGGCGGGCACCATCGATGCGACCGAGTGGGTCGGGCCGTGGAACGACCTCGCCATGGGCTTCTACAAGATTACCAAGAATGCCCACTACCCGGGCATCCACGAGCCGGGCGCCATGCTGTCGATCGGCATCGGCAAGGACCTGTGGGACGGCATGAGCGACACCGACAAGGCCATCTTCGAGGCTTGCGCGCTGGCCGAGAACGACTACGGCTACGCCGAGTTCACCGCCAACAACCAGGCCGCGCTCGATACGCTGCAGGACAAGCACGGCGTCGTCTACCGCCCGTTCCCGCCCGAGGTTTTCGAGGCCATGGCCGAGGCGGCGCGCGACGTGGTGGCCGATGTCGGCAACAATTCCGACGCGCTGACCAAAAAGGTCTACGACAGCTATGCCGCGTTCCGGAAGACCGTGACCCAGTGGTCGCGGGTCTCCGATCAGATTTATTACGAATACCGCGACTTGGTGAAGTACTAGCGCGCTCTCTTCCCTGGCGGGATCGGCCCGGCACGCATCCTCGGGGGCGGTTTGCTCGCGGGCGGCGGCGGGTGCGGATAGGCGCGCCCTGATCCAAGGCCGTTCCGGGCTCGGCGCAACAGCGCCGGGTTCACAGGGACCGATTTGACGGCGGGGGCGGCATCGGGCCGGATGCGGCCCCCTCCGCAGTGCGGACACCCCAAGGCGTTCACAATTCCGCCAGTTGCCCTGTACACCGCCAGGGTGAATGTGGATACTGCGGCGCCCGTCGAACGGGCCTAAAGACAAGAACGGGGAGGGGGAGGCCTTGCGCCTGCTGGACGAGACCCACCGGGTCATCGACGAGCTGAACCGCCGCGTCGGAACGACCGTGGCGTGGCTGACTTTGGGCATGGTGCTGGTCCAGTTCACGGTCGTCGTCGCCCGCTACGTGTTCGCCAAGGGATCGATCCCGGCGCAGGAATCGATCTGGTACATGCACGGCATGGTGTTCATGATCGGCGCGGGCTACACGCTGCTGCGCGATCAACATGTGCGGGTCGACCTGTTCTACCGGGAGAGCCGGCTTTCGACCAAGGCGATCATCGACCTGATCGGCGTATTCGCGTTCCTGATCCCGCTTTGCGTCTACACCTTCGATACCGCCTGGGACTACGTGATCAATTCCTGGAGCGTGAAGGAGAAGTCGACCGAGACCAATGGCATTCCCGCCATTTTCCTGCTCAAGACCGTCATCGTGCTGGCCATCGGGCTGCTCGGCCTGCAGGCCGTGTCGATGGCCGCGCGCGCAGCCAAACAGCTCGTCAGCGAACGCGCTTCCGTGGCCGGTTGGTTCATCGTCGGCCTGCTCGCTGTCGCGGTGATCGGCGTGAACCGCGCTTATCACGACGTCGGCGGTGAGGCTCAGCTGATCGCGACCATCGTCGCGCTCGTCCCGCTCGCCGGCCAGGTCTTGCTGACCCTGCGCGGGTCGCGCGGCTTGGCGATCGGCCAGGGCGGACTGTTGGTGCTGGCCGGCGCGGTATTGTTTTCCTATGCCGGCGGCGGCTTCGAGTGGGCCAACCTTGCGGTCAAGACCGTGGCGATCTGGTTCCTGGTTTTGGCGCTCGTCGCGCCGGGCGTGGCGCTCGCCGCCGGGACCGGGGAACGGCCCTCCACTCTGCCCCAGCCCGAGAGCCCCGATGAACTCAACGAGCCTCATGCGCCGGCCTTCATCGGCCGCGACATGGTGGTCGGGATCGGCGTCTGGATCGTCCTGGCGGAGAGCTTCACCTGGATGATGCTGGGTGAGTACATGCACCCCTGGCTGATGCCCGTGCGCGGGGTCATCCTCGCGGTGCTCTATATGGCCACCCTGATGCGCTTCAACGGCGCGCGCCTGACCCTGGTCGCGGCCCTGTTCATCGCCGGCGGCGAGACGCTGCACTACGCCGCCATCGCCAGCGGCGACATCGG
>CAZMTC010000083.1:2333-13453 GCA_964569105.1 uncultured Alphaproteobacteria bacterium
GAGATCCTGATCAGGGGCCCGGGCGTGATGCGCGAATACTACAACCGACCTGAGGCCACTGCCGAAGTGCTGCTCGACGACGGTTGGTTCGCCAGCGGCGACATCGGGGCGGTCGGTACCGTCGTGCTCGCCTACAGCAGCATCATCGCCGCGATGATCCTGATGAGTGCGCCCGCCGTCGCGCTCTATAGCACGGGCAAGGCGACCGATTTCCTGGCCGTGATCACCGAGCCGCTGCGCAGCGTGAGCGCCGTGTTCGCGACAATCGTGCTGATGATCCTCACCGTCGTCGAGCTCGAGCTGTTCGCCACCGTCGACGCGGGGCTGCTGCCCGCGCCTTTCCGCACCTTCGTGATCTTCGCGCTGCCGTTCGGCCTTTACGTCGCCAGCCGCATCGCATCATGGCTGGCGGTGGCGCTGCTCGCCGGCGGCGCCGTGCTGATCGCGGTCAACGCGGCGGCGCCGGGCGAGGAGACGCTGGGCGCGGCCTGGCTGGCGATCGCGGTCTTGGCGCTGCTGGCGTGCATCGCCGGCGCTTGGCGTTCGGGCACCCATTCGGTACACGCGCGGCCCGCCGAGCTGCCCGCCGCGGGCGGACCGGACCATCGGGCCCACCTGCCCGCGCTCCTGGTCCTCGCTGCGGTTACCGTGTTCCTTGTCGCTCTGTCGGTGGCCGAATTCACCGTCGTGCCCATCACGGTCACCGGCCTGATGATGCCGGTCTTCCTGGCCTTCCTGGGCGTTGGTCTGATGTTCGGGGTCTACCAGGGACGCCGGGTGCCCACCTGGATCCTGCAGTTCATCCTGCTCGCCGGCGCCTATTTGGGCTACCAGCTCGCGACGGAACTCGCCACCGCGGAGCCGAGCGCGGAACTCCGCTTCTACATCGACCGGATCTTCCCGCCCCTCGAGGGCGAAGACCCCGCAACGCGACCGATACCGGCCGAGGCGATCACCTGGACCTGGGTCGCCACGGTCGGGCTGCTGGCATCGGCGCTGGCGCTGCTGCTGCCCACCGTGACCCGGTTCCAACGGGCGCAGCGCGAGGCCCGTAGGCACGCGGAGGGCACGTCCGGATAGCCGCGACCGGCCCCACACCGCCGGGGCCGAGGGCAACAACAAGGCACGCCGCAACGTCGGCACAGGGAAGGTGAGACTGGGGAACCATGGAAGGCTTCGTATTCGAAACCCAGCACTACGTCTGCATCGCGATGTTCTTCGCGGTGTGCGGCGCGTTGCTGGCCGGCTTTCCGGTGGCGTTCACGCTTGCCGGCACCGCGCTCGTCTTCGCCACGGTCTCGTCCGCCTTCGGCATCTTGGACTGGAGCATCCTGGCAAACTATCCCCAGCGCATGTTCGCCGTAATGGTGAACGACGTGCTGATCGCGGTACCCGTGTTCGTGTTCATGGGCGTGGTGCTCGAACGGTCGCGCATCGCCGAAGAGCTGCTCGACACCATGGGCAAGCTGTTCGGCCCAGTCCGGGGCGGACTGACCGTGTCGGTGAGCGTGGTGGGGGCGCTGCTCGCCGCCTCGACCGGCATCGTCGGCGCCACCGTGATCACCATGGGATTGCTGTCGCTGCCCACCATGCTGCGGCGCGGCTACGACCCCGCACTGGCCTGCGGCTCGATCTGCGCCGCCGGCACGCTGGGCCAGATCATCCCGCCCTCGATCATCCTGATCCTTCTGGGCGATCAGCTTGCCACCGCCTACCAGAAGGCGCAGTTCGAGATGGGCATCTTCTCGCCCGATACCGTCTCGGTCCCCGAGCTGTTCGCCGGCGGCGTCCTGCCGGGTTTCGTGCTGGTCTCCATGTACATCGTCTACCAGCTCACCGTCGCGTGGCTGCGGCCTTCGACCTCGCCCGCCATCCCGCGCGGCGAGATGGGCGAGTACGAGAATTTCGGCAAGCAGATACTGCACTCGCTGCTCACCCCCATCGTCCTCATCGTGGCGGTGCTCGGCTCGATCCTGGGCGGCCTCGCCTCCCCCACCGAGGCGGCCTCGGTGGGCTGCATCGGTGCCTTCCTGATGGCCGCCAACCGGCTCGACGAGAGCCGCGGCCGGCTGTTCCTGTTCGCCGGCCTGGCCTTCGTGCTGCTGCTCCTGATCACCGCCTTTTTCGACCTGCGCACCGGGCGCGCCGACATCTCGGCGCTGGACTGGGCCGTGATCGTGGTGGCGCTCGGCCTCTCCCTGTTCGTCGCCTACGGTACGCTCGCCTCGGTGGTGCGCCTCACCCACGCGCGGATCATGCACGCGGTGACCCGGTCGACCATGGAGATCTCGGTCATGGTGTTCATCATCCTGCTCGGGGCCTCGATGTTCTCGCTGGTCTTCCGGGGGCTGGGCGGCGAGGAGATGGTGGAGCACCTGCTGCACACGCTGCCCGGCGGCACCATCGGCGCCATGGTCGTGGTCATGGCGGTGATGTTCGTGATGGGCTTCTTCCTCGACTTCCTGGAGATCATGTTCATCGTCGTGCCCATCGTGGCACCCGTGCTGCTCCAGATGGAGATCGAGCCGGGCGTGACCATAAACCCGATCTGGCTGGGCCTGATGATCGCGGTCAACCTGCAGACCTCGTTCCTCACCCCGCCCTTCGGCTTCGCCCTGTTCTACCTCCGCGGCGTCGCGCCGGACTCGGTCAAGACCATCCAAATCTACCGCGGCGTGCTGCCCTTCGTGCTGATGCAGTTGATGATCCTGGTGGTCCTGTGGTTCTTCCCCGGCCTGGTCACCTGGTTCCCCAACCTGCTGTACAATTGAGGCGGCCGACACTTGACATCGGAGCGTCGTCGACCCCAGATCGTGAACTGGGTAGGTCTGTCATTGACGCTCGATCGATGGTCGGAGGTCGATGATGATAATCCATGTTTCCGATCTTTGCCGAGACTCGAAGCTGCGCGAGGTGTTCAGGCGCGCCGAGGACCGTGGCGGGGACCCGTTGCTGCCGGTCGAGCCGGAGCGGCCGAAGCCCGTGTTGGAAGGCGCCGAGGCGCTCGACTTCATCGAGGGCAACACCGAAGCCGAGGCCGAAACGGTCTGAGCGGTAGGCTCAGAACCGGCCCGACTTCGGAAACCCCTTGGGCACCGTGCGGCCGGCCTGGGCGCGCTTGCCGATCCACTCGGCGAGGTCGTCGCGGGTGAAGGTGCGCACACGGTGGTCCTGGCGGCAGGCCAGGCCATCGGCGAGTGCGAACACCTTGATGTCGGCGAGCCGTCCGTTCGCGTACCGTTGCAGGATGACGCCGCGGCCGCGCGTCATCTCGGGAATTTCCGCGAGCGGGAAGACGAGCAGCTTGCGGTTGGTGCCCAGCACCGCGACGTGATCGCCTTCGACCCGGACCGCGCACAGGGCCTGCGCGTCCTTGCCCAGGTTCATCACCTGCTTGCCCGAGCGCGTGTGCGCGGCCGCCTCGTCCTCGCGCATGACGAAACCGCGCCCGTCGGACGACGCCACGAGCCGCCGTGCGCCGGGAACGTGGACGAACATCGCCACGGGCTCGACATCGTTGGGCATGTCGGCGTGAAGGCGCACGGGCTCACCGTGTCCCCGGCCCCGCGGCAACCGATCGACCGCGATGGTGTAGATCCGTCCCTGCGAGCCCAGCGCCAGAAGCTTGTCGGTGGTCTGGGCGTGGATCAGCCACTTGCCGGCGTCGCCTTCCTTGTACTTGGCGGACCCTTCTTCCTCGACATGGCCGCGCACGGCGCGGATCCAGCCCTTCTGCGAACACAGCACGGTCACCGGCTCGCGCTCGATCATGGCCTCGATCGACACCACCTCGGCCTTGGGCGCCTCGCCCTGCCGCGTGCGCCGGCGACCGAGATCGGTGTCGGGGCCGAACTGCTTGCGCATCTCGCCGATCTGCCAGCCCACCGTCTTCCAGCGCCGGTCCTCGTCGCCCAGCAGGTCCTCGATGTCGTCGCGCTCGACGATGAGCGCGTCGCGTTCCTCTTGGATTCGGATCTCCTCGAGCTTGCGCAGGGCGCGCAGGCGCATGTTGAGGATGGCGTCGGCCTGGACCTCGTTCAGGTTCCAGCGCGCCATCATCACGGCCTTGGGCTCGTCCTCCTCGCGGATGATCCGGATCACCTCGTCCAAATTGAGGTAGGCGACGAGGTAGCCCTCGAGGATCTCGAGCCGCCGCTCGATCTGCTCGAGCCGGAACTCCGAGCGGCGGACCAGCACCTCGTGCCGGTGGTCGAGGAACGCCTGCAACACCTCGCGCAGGGTCATCACCCGCGGCGTGTGGTCGGCGTCGAGCACGTTCATGTTGAGCCCGAAGCGCACTTCGAGGTCGGTGGCCCGGAAGAGCGACTCCATCATGACTTCGGGCTCGACATTGCGGCTCTTGGGCTCCAGCACCAGGCGCACGTCCTCGGCCGACTCGTCGCGCACGTCGGCGAGCAACGGCAGCCTGCGGGCGTTGAGGAGCTCCGCGATCTTCTCGATCAGGCGCGACTTGGGCACCTGGTAGGGCATTTCGGTGACCACCGCCTGCCAGGTACCGCCCTTGAGCTTCTCGATCTCCCAGCGCGCGCGCAGGCGGAAGCTGCCGCGCCCGGTCTTGTAGGCCTCCACGATGCTCTCGCGGGGCTCGACCAGCACGCCGCCGGTGGGGAAGTCGGGCCCGGGCATGAGCTCGACCAGCTTGTCGACGGTGGCGTTCGGGAACTTGATCAGGTGGCGCAGCGCGTCGCAGATCTCGGCCACGTTATGCGGCGGGATCGAGGTCGCCATGCCCACGGCGATACCCGCCGCCCCGTTGGCCAACAGGTTCGGGAAGGCCGCGGGAAGGACCTCCGGCTCCTCCTCTTCCCCGTCATAGGTCGGGCGAAAGTCGACCGCGTTCTCGTCGATGCCCTCGAGCAGCGCCATCGCGACGTCGGTCAGACGCGCCTCGGTGTAGCGCATGGCCGCCGCGCCGTCGCCGTCGATGTTGCCGAAATTGCCCTGCCCGTCGACCAGCGGATAGCGCACGGCGAAGCCTTGGGCGAGCCGCACCATGGCGTCGTAGACGGCGCTGTCGCCGTGCGGATGGTACTTGCCGATGACGTCGCCCACGACGCGCGCGCATTTCTTGAATCCCTGATCGGGGTCCAGGCGCAGCTGGCGCATGGCATAGAGCAATCGGCGGTGCACCGGTTTGAGCCCGTCGCGCACGTCGGGCAGCGACCGCGCCATGATCGTGGACAGCGCATAGCTCAGATAGCGCTCGCCCAGCGCGTCGCCGAGCCGCGTGTCGCGCACCTCTGCCGCTACCGGCTGATCGGACATCGAACCTCCATGCCATCCGGATCGGATCGATAGTGTGGCGCGATGCCAGAGTCGGTCAACGCCGCCGCGCGATGCCGGTCAGGACGCATGAAACGCGTCGGGCAGGCGCAGCCGGGCAGGCGGCAGCGTGCGTCCGGGGCCGCCGAATATGTGGTGCTCGAGGAAGTGCCCGGTCAGGTGCAGCGCCTGGTCCACCGCCGCAGCATCGGGCGCGTCGCGGCCGGTGAGAAAGGCGGGAAGCGGCAGGAGCTTGTCCCGATACGGCTCGCCCGCCGAGGCCGAGACCGCGCGCCCGCTTTTCGGAGAAACGTAGACGAGCTCGTCGTTGCGTCCCGTCGCGGCGCAGCGGGCGAGGTCGAGGCCGAAGCCCATCTCGGCCAGGAAGCCCAACTCCCAGCGCACATAGGCCTCGGCCCAGCCGCCCTCGGCGCCGTGGTCGAGCGCATGCAGCAGGCCCAGCGTCGCGTCGTGCAGCTCGGGATGCGGCGCGCGCTCGGGCAGCGCCGCCTCGACCAGCGCGCACGCCGCCGACAGCGCGGCCAGCGCGCCGCGATGCGCCATGATCGCGGCCGCGTGGCTGGTCAGCGGCTCGCAGGTGTAGTTGCCGAGATGCTCCGCCAGGCGCGCGCGCCAGGTCGCCCGCACCTCGTTGCCCGGCTGGTAGGTGCCGCGCGCGCGCCTGCCCGAGCCGCCCCGCACCATGCCGGCGTGGCGGCCGTGCGCGCGGGTCAGAAGCTGCACGATCGCATTGCCCTCGCCATGCCGGCGGGCGGAGAGCACGATGCCGTCGTCGGTCCACTCCATGTCATGGATGTAGCAGCGCGCGCGCCGGAAGCGAACCGCTCTCTATCCTGGAAAGCACCGGCCGAACTCGGCGAATGCCCGCAGCGAGCCTTTCACCCGCAGCTTGCGCGTGAGCAGGAGCGGGAGCAGCCTTCGCTCGCGCGTGACGAAGGCGAGCCAGGCCCGGCTATCGGCCGTGATCGTGGCGTCGGGCTCACCGGTCAGGAGGCCGGGCGTCACTTCAATCTCTCCGCCGGCGATGCGCACCGTAGCCTCCATCCGCTCGTCGCCGGTGAAGACGAAATGGTAGCGGCGGTCGACGCCCTTGGCGCGGCCGGGCTGGAAGGTGAGCGTCATGCCGTACAGGAAGTCGCCGATCGAGGTCGAGCGCAGGCCGCCGCGCACACGCTTGGCGGTCTTGTTCGGGAAACGTCTGGCGACGTGGCGCTCGGCGTCGGCCCCGGGCAGGACATAGACGCGTTCGGCCTTGTCGGTGAGTGGTCGGACGATGCGGTCGCGCCAACCGCCCTTGTCCGCGAGATACGGGCCCAGCACGTCCTCCCCAGCCGGGCATACTGCGACACAGTAGGCGGCCTTGTAGCCGGGCTTGAACGCCAGGCTCTGCCACATGGAGGTGGTCTCGCTGGTGTCATAACGCGCGCGGTACTCCGCGGCGCTTCCGGCATCGGCCAGCGTCTCCGCCCATTCGTTGAAGCCGCCGAGGAACCCCCGGTAGTTGTGGGTGATGCACGCCGAGAAGTCGAAGCGGCCGGCAGGCGAGATCGCGCCCACCGGGCAGGCCGCCACGCACAGCTTGCACTCGACGCAGGGGTTGTAGTCGAGCGGGTGCCCCTCGGCCCATTCAGCGACGGAGGCATCGGTCACGACCGTACCCAGGAGGATGTGGCTGCCGAAGCGCGGATGGATGACATTGCGGTGGATGCCGCGCACGCCCAGCCCCGCCGCCTCGGCCACCGGCTTGTGCGACACGGTCCAGACACGCCCCGGGAAACGATCCATCTCCATCGGAAACCCTGGCGACGGGTTGACCGCCTGGACGCCCTGCCCGGCCAGGGCGCGGACGATGGCGCGAGCCGTCGCCGCGGTCTCGTCATAGCCGTTGTGGAACTCGTGATTCGCCACCGAGCGCGCCGGCGAGCGCACGGTCGCGCCGTTGAGCCGGATCACGAAGGAGATCAAGGTCCGGGCGCCGGGCAGCACCCCGTATATCTCCTCGCGCTGGTCGTCGAGCTCGGGCCGATCGACCGCGACGAAGCCGACATCGTCGGCCCCAGCTTCCAGACAGAGGCGCCGCAACTCATCGACATCGAGCGACCTTGCGTCCTGTGGCGCCTTGTCCAGATCCGACTGCCGGAGCTTCGCGATGGTGGGATGGTCTGCGCCGCGCATGGTTCGCGCTCCTTGCCTCGTTGCCGAACCTGTCACTATCATAATAATAGTGACTGTCCAATCAAATCTGGTGCCGTGACTTTCAAAAAGCAAGTCACTATTTATGGGGCAGACCGTGACGGCCTCGGGAGGCAACATGCGCCGCAAGAGCTTCGCCGATATGAGATGCGCGCTGGCGGGTGCGCTCGATCAGGTGGGCGAGTGGTGGTCGCTCTTGATCGTGCGTGACGCCGCGCTGGGGTTGGAGCGATTCGACGAGTTCCAGCGATCGCTCGGCATCCCGCCGAACACGCTGACCGCCCGCCTGAACCGGCTGGTCGACGCCGGGGTCCTGACCCGCGTGCGCTACCAGGACAATCCGCCGCGCGACGCTTACCGCCTGACGGCCAAGGGACGCGGTCTCCTGCCCGTCGTGCTGGCGCTGATTCAGTGGGGCGATCGCTGGGAGGCGCATGGCGCCGAGGGCCCGCCGGTGGAGTTCCGCCGGCGCGACAGCGACACGCCGGTGAAGGTCGCCCTGATCGACGCCGAGACCGGCGAGGCACTGACACCCGGCCTGATCCGGGTCGTGCCCGGGCCGGGCGCCGACGACATCACCCGCTGGCGGCTGGAGACGGGAAACGGCAACGCCGCACGCCATTAGCCGGCAGCCGGCCGCTTCGCCCTGATAGCCGTTCGATCAACGCCCCTCGACCCCGCCGGACCCTTTCCTTGGGTCGAACTCCAGGCCCCATTCGGCATAATGCTCGCGGCTTTCGGCCCATCTGTCGGAGACGCGGACGTTGAGGAACAGGTGCACCGGCTGGCCGATCAGCTCGGCCAGCTCCTTGCGCGCCGCTTCGCCCACCGCCTTGACCGTGCGGCCGCCCTTGCCCAGCACGATGCCCTTCTGGCTCGCGCGCTGGACGTGGATGGTCTGGTCGATGCGGACCGAGCCGTCCTTGCGCTCGGTCCACCGCTCGGTTTCGACGGTCAGCGCGTAGGGCAGTTCCTGGTGCAGCCGGTGGAACAGCTGCTCGCGCGTGATCTCGGCCGCGAGCAGGCGCAGCGGCATGTCGGAGATTTGGTCCTCCGGGAACATCCACGGCCCTTCGGGCACGGCGGCGGCGAGGTGATCGCGCAGGTCGTCGACCCCGTCGCCGGTCGTGGCGGAGATCATGAAGGTTTCGGTAAAGCGACCGGTCCCGTCGAGCTCCTGCGCGAGGAAGAGCAGCTTCTCCCGCCTGATCAGGTCGATCTTGTTGAGCGCCAGTATCGCCCGCCGATCCTGCGCCTTCAGGCCGTCGACGATGCGCCGCGTGTCCGGGTCGATGCCGCGCGCGGCGTCGACCACCAGCACGATCATGTCGGCGTCGCGCGCGCCGCGCCAGGCGGCGTCGACCATGGCGCGCTCCAGCCGGCGGCGCGGATCGAAGATCCCGGGGGTGTCGATGAATACGAGTTGCGACGGTCCGGCCACCGTGATGCCCAGAACCCGCACCCTCGTTGTCTGGACCTTGGCCGAGACGATCGTGACCTTCGCGCCGGTGAGCCGGTTGACCAGCGTGGACTTGCCCGCGTTGGGCGCGCCCAGGATTGCCACGAAGCCGCACCGGCGGGAGTCCCCGGCGCCCTCAACCATCGTCGCGCTGCCTCGCCGCAATGAGCATCGAGGCCGCGGCGGCCCGCTCCGCCACGCGCCTGGATCGTCCGGTTGCAGTGACGGCGGGCAGGCCCTGCACCTGGACCTCGATCGAGAAGACCGGCTCATGGTCCGGTCCCGTGCGGTCGACGATGGTGTAGGTCGGCAGCGGCAGACCGCGTTTCTGCGCCCATTCCTGGAGCGCGGTCTTGGGATCCTTCGCGGCAGCCAGCTCCTCGCTCATCAGCGGGCGCCAGTAGCGGCGGATGAAGCGGTTGGCGGCGTACATGCCACCGTCGAGATAGAGCGCGGCGATCACCGCCTCGGAGCAGTTGGCCAGCACGCTGGCCTTGCTGCGTCCACCGGCGTTCTCCTCCGCTTCGGACATGACAATGTAGCTGCCCAGGTCGAGCTGCCGTGCGACCTGCGTCAAGGTTTCGGCGCGCACGAGCGCGGTGTGGCGCCGGGCCAGGCTGCCCTCTCGCTCGTTCGGGAAGCGCTCGAACAGCATGCGCGCGATCGCCAGTCCGAGAACGCGATCGCCCAGGAACTCGAGCCGCTCGTAGTTGGCGGTGTCCTCGCCCGTGTCGACGGACGGATGGGTCAGGGCCTTGCGCAACAGGTCGGGCCGACGGAACCGGTGCCCGAGGGCCATGTAGAGACCCTCCAGCCTGCGCTCCAACCCACTCACTACCGGATCGCCTCGAATAATCGGCCCCATCGGATCGCGGCCGGCCAACGCCAGATTTCCCAGACATGCGCGGCGCCCGGCTCGACCGAGAAGAAGATGAACTCGGCGCGCCCGACCAGGTTCTCGGCGGGCACGAAGCCCACGAGCGAGCGGCTGTCCTGCGAATTGTCGCGGTTGTCGCCCATCATGAAATAGTGATCAGGTGGCACTTCGAAGACCCTGGTCCCGTCGCCATCCCTCTCCTCGCGGATCAGGTGCGAATGACCGTCCGGCGGCAGGAACTCGGCAAACACGAAGCCCGTCGCTCCGGCCCCGCCTTCCACGTAGCGCGAAGCGGGACCCATGGGCTTCCGCTCTACCGGCTCATCGTTGATGAATAGTATACCATCTCTGAGTTGAATTCGGTCACCCGGCAATCCAACAACACGCTTGATATAGTCGGTGCTGTTGTCGGTGGGCACCTTGAACACCACCACGTCCCCGCGTTCGGGCCTGTCTTCGAGAATGCGACCTTCGAATATATCCGGACTCAACGGCAGCGAATGCTTGGAGTATCCGTAACTGTACTTGGACACGAACAGGTAATCGCCGATCAGGAGCGTCGGGATCATCGAGCCCGAAGGGATGTTGAACGGCTCGACCAGCAGGGTGCGAATGATCAACGCCACGCCGACCGCATAGCCGATGGTCTTGACCGTCTCGATCGACAGCAGGTCGTGTTCCCAGGTCAGGTAGGCGGCGACGGCGAAGGCGATCGGCGTCCAGGACAGCCCGGTCAGGTCATAGCCCAGCCATCTCCCCATGAAGTCGATCGCGGCGAGAAGCGCGAGCACCGCGGTCGCGGCGACGCGCCAGGTGGGGCGTGCCTGCCGCTCCGACTGTGGGGCGTTCTGATCGTTCATGGGATGTCCGGTCGGGTTGAGGGCGCGGCGATCAAGCCAGCGCCTCGTCAAGGTGTCAACTTCGGCTTGGCACCCTACTCGGCAACACGCTGTTGCTGTGCGGGAACGGCGGAGATGATGACGATGACCTGGGCGAGCGGGAAATCGTCGGTGATGGTCACGTCGACCTGCGGCGCCATGCCCTCGGGCACGAGCTCCTCGAGCCGCCGGGCCGCGCCCCCGCTCAGCTCCATCGTCGGCTTGCCGCCCGGCAGGTTCACCACGCCGAGATCGCGCATGTAGACACCGCGCGAGAAGCCGGTGCCCAGCGCCTTCGAGCATGCCTCCTTGGCCGCGAATCGCTTGGCGTAGCTGGCCGCGCGATTGCGTCGCCGGTCGGATTTCTCGCGCTCGACCTCGGTGAACACTCGCTCGGTGAAGCGGTCGC
>CAZMTC010000084.1:0-13397 GCA_964569105.1 uncultured Alphaproteobacteria bacterium
GCCAGGGACGCGGTGATCCTGCACAAGACATCCGAAACGCCGGCCTGGGAGATCTACGTCCACCGCAGCTTCGCCGAGTATCTCTGGCGCTGGCTCGAGGATGCCGGGCTGGAGTACGGCGTCGCAATCCTGGCGGAGTAGGGGCCATGCGGGCCGTGCGCCTGTGGTCGATCCGGCACGCGCGGGCGCTGGAGGGAGCCTACGCGCTGTTCGAGCGGGTGCTGTTCCTGATCCGGCCCGTGGTCCGGCTGATCGGGCGCGAGCGGCTCGAGCCGCCGGTGGCGGCGGTCGAGCGTAACCTCAAGGGCTTCCTGTTCGACTGCAAGATGTGCGGCATGTGCGCGCTCAGCCACACCGGCATGTCGTGCCCGATGAACTGCCCCAAGAACCTGCGCAACGGCCCCTGCGGCGGTGTGCGGCCGAACGGCAACTGCGAGGTCGAGCCCGATATGCCCTGCGTCTGGGTCAAGGCGTGGGAGGGCGCGCAGCGCATGGCCGAACCGGACAAAATCCTGGCGCTCCAGCGCCCGGTGAACCATGCTCTACGCGGCAGCTCGTCCTGGCTGCGGGTCGTGGAGCAGGGCGACAGCGGCACCCGCTGGTCCGAGGACAAGGCGTGATCGAGCCGCGTATCGACCCCGTCGACGACGCCGCGACCAAGCCGGTCCAGCCCGGCTATTCGTCCAACGGCCGGCTGGAGCGCGTGCTGCGCGCCGGGCGATTCGCGGTCACCGCCGAGCTCAACCCGCCCGACTCGGCGGATCCGCGTGACGTTTACGAACGCGCGCTGGTGCTGTCGTCGGTGTGCGACGCGATCAACGCCACCGATGCCTCGGGCGCCAATGTTCACATGTCGTCGGTCGGCATCTCGTCGTTGCTGTCGCGCGCGGGCTATGCCTGCGTGCTGCAGGTGAGCTGCCGCGACCGCAACCGGATCGCGATCCAGGGCGACGTGCTGGGCGCGGCGGCGATGGGGGTCACCAACGTGCTGTGCCTCACAGGGGATGGTGTCCAGGTCGGCGACCAGCCCGACGCCACGCCGGTCTTCGACTTCGACAGCATCTCGTGCCTGGCCACGCTGCGCCGGATGCGCGACGAGGGTACCTTCCTGTCGGGCCGCAGGATCACCGCGCCGCCCAAGATCTTCCTGGGCGCCGCCGCCAACCCCTTCGTGCCGCCCTACGACTTCCGCCCGCTGCGCCTGGCCAAGAAGATCGAGGCCGGCGCGCAGTTCATCCAGACCAACTACTGCTTCGACCTGCCGATGCTCGAGCGCTACATGGCCAAGGTCCGCGATCTGGGTCTCCATGAGCATGCCTACATCCTGGTGGGCGTCGGCCCGCTGGCCTCGCCCAAGGCGGCACGCTGGATGCGATCGAACGTCCCCGGCATCCACATTCCCGACGCGGTCATCGAGCGGCTCGAGCGCGCAGAAAAGCCCAAGGCCGAGGGCAAGAAGCTGTGTGTCGAGCTGATCCAGCGCATCCGCGAGATCGAGGGAATCGCCGGCGTGCATGTCATGGCCTACCGCCAGGAGGAATTCGTCGCCGAGATTATCGAAGACGCCGGTATCCTCGCCGACCGCCGCCTTGCCGCCCAGGCCGGCGAGCCCCGCAAGCGGCGGCGACGCCTGGCGAGGGAGGCGGCCGCGAGAGGTTGACGGAGCGTGCGGCGAGGGACGCACCGCGCCGGCCCCCGCTACTCCTCCAGCAATTCGCCCGGCATGGGCTGGGGCGGGATGTCGGGGATGCCGCGCTTCTCCTCGCGCGGCGCGTGGCCGAAGCGCAGCCGGTAGGACTTGGAGAAGTGCGAGGCCGAGACGAAGCCGGTCGCCAGCGCGACATTCATCACCGACATCGAGGTCTGCTGCAAGAGCGCCCGCGCTCGGTTGAGCCGCATCTCGAGGTAATAGCGCGACGGCGTGCATCTCAGATACTTCTGGAACAGCCGCTCGAGCTGGCGGGTCGAGACGCCGACCTCGTCGGCCAGTTCGACCTGGCTCAGCGGCGCTTCGACGTTCTCCGCCATCACCATGATGCTCTCCAGCAGCTTCGGCTGGCTCACTGCCAGCCGCAGGCGCAGCGCCATGCGCTGACTGTCCTCGTCGCCGCGGATGCGCTCGACCACCAGCTCCTCCGACACCTGCGCCGCCAACTCGCGGCCGTGCTGGCGCGCGATGAAGGCGAGCATCAGGTCGGTCGCCGCCGTGCCGCCCGCGCAAGTGAAGCGGTTGCGGTCGATGGCATAGATCTCCTCGCGCACGTCGACGTCGGGGAAGTCCTCGGAGAAACCTGGCAGGTATTCCCAGTGGATCGAGCAGCGGTAACCGTCGAGCAGGCCCATGCGCGCGAGCGTCAGGCTGCCGGCGCACAGTGCGCCGATATTGGTCCCGCGGCTGGCCAGCCGCCGCAGCCAGGACGCGACCTTCTTGCTTTCGTATTTGTTCGAGCCCAGCCCGCCGCACACGAACACGGTGGACAGCGGGCGAGCGTCGTCGATCGCGAAGGCGGGCGCGATGGCGATGTCGGCGCTCGAGGTGACGGGCTTGCCGTCCTCGGAGAGCAGATACCACTCGTACAGCTTGTCGCCGCTGAGATAGTTCGCGAGCCGTAGCGGCTCGATGGCCGAAGCGAACGCGCCCAGCGAGAACTGTGGCGTCATCAGAAAACCGAATGTGCCCCCCGGATCGTGAGACATGTCGGTCCTCCCGGCACGGCCCGCGCCGCACAAATATCCAACCCCCCGCCACGTCCCTGGCGCGGCGGGCGCGGATTAGGACACGAAATGTAAGACGAGGCAATTGTGTTTCGAGCGTGCCCTCCTTCGATCGTGATCGCCGCTCAAGCGCGCAGGGTGGCGTTGTCGGGATCGTAGGGGCTCTCCTCCACGACCACCGCGTCGAGCCGCGTGCCCAGCACGTCGATCGTGAGCTCGGTCCCCGGCTCGGCCCGCTCAGGGCGCACCATGGCGAGCGCCAGCGACTTGCCGGTGCGGACGCCATAGCCACCGCTGGTGGCGCGGCCGACCAGCGACCCGTTGGAGTAGATCGGGTTGTTGCCGACCGGGTCCGCGTCGGTCACGCCGTGGACTTCGAGCGTGACGTACTGATTGTCGAAGCCGCGCTCTTGCCAGCGGGTGAGCGCGTCACGGCCCAGGAACTCGCCCTTGTTGAGATGGACGAAGCGGTGCAGACCGGACTCGAGTGCCGCGTACTCGATCGACAGTTCGGCCCCGGGCAGACGGTACGACTTCTCGATGCGCAGCGAGTCCATGGCGCGGATGCCGAAGGGCCGCAGGCCCAAATCCTGCCCGGCCTGCCACAGCGCGTCGAAGATGTGGTTCTGGTACTCGATGGGATGGTGCAGCTCCCAGCCCAGCTCGCCCACGAAATTGACCCGCATGGCTCGGCACGGCGCCATGCCCACGCACACCTCCTTGCCCGAGAGCCACTTGAAGCCCTCGTTCGAGAAGTCGTCCGGCGACACCCGTTCCATCAGCGTGCGCGCTTTCGGTCCCGCGACCACCAGCACGCCGATGGCGTTGGTCAGGTTTTCGAACCGGACCGACCCGTCGGTGGGCATGTGCTTGCGCAGCCAGTCGTGGTCGAGGCGCTGGAACGCGCCGGCGGAGACCAGGTAGAAGCTCTCCGGCCCCTCGCGCATGATCGTGAACTCGGAATGCACGCCGCCGCCCGGGCTGAGCGAATGGGCGAGGGCGATGCGCCCCGTCTTCTTGGGGATCTTGTTGGCGACCAGATGGTCGAGGAACGCCTCGGCGCCCGGACCCGACACGCGGCATTTGGCGAAGGCGGTCATGTCGAGGATGCCGACATTCTCCTGCACGTTGCGCGCCTCGTCGCACACCGGGCCGAACCAGCGCGAGCGCCGGAACGACCAGTGGTCCTCTTGTGCAATGCCCTCGGGCGCGAACCAGTTGGGCCGCTCCCAGCCGAATTTCTGCCCGAACACCGCACCCAGCGCCTTCATGCGGTCGTAGCACGGCGCCTGGCGCAATGGCCGGCCCGCCGGACGCTCCTCGTCCGGATAGTGGACCGTGAAGACGCTGGCGTAGGCCTCCTCGTTCTTCGCTACCAGGTAGCCGCGGGTCGCGTACTCCCCGAAGCGCCGCGGGTCGACGCCCAGCATGTCGATGGTCGGCTCGCCCTTGACGATCCACTCGGCGAGCTGCCAGCCGGCGCCGCCCGCCGCAGTGACGCCGAAGCTGTGGCCCTCGTTGAGCCAGAAGTTGGGTACGTCCCAGGCGGGCCCGATGATCGGCGAACCGTCGGGGGTGTAGGCGATGGCGCCGTTGTAGACCTCCTTGACGCCCACCTCGCCGAAGGCCGGCACGCGGTTGATGGCGGCCTCGATATGCGGCTCGAGCCGCTCCAGGTCGCCCTGGAACAGCTCGTACTCGCTGTCGTCAGCGGGCCCGTCGACATAGCACGCCGGCGCGCCCTTCTCGTAGGGTCCCAGGATCAGGCCGCCGCGCTCCTCGCGCATGTACCACGAGCCGTCGCTCTCGCGCAGCACGCCCATCTCGGGCAGGCCGGCCTCCTTGCGCGCGACGATGTCGGGATGCGCGTCGGTGACGATGTACTGGTGCTCGACCGGGATCACCGGGATGTCTAGGCCGACCATCGCGCCGGTGCGGCGCGCGAAGTTGCCGGTGCACGACACCACGTGCTCGCAGGTAATGTCGCCCTTGTCGGTTCTGACCAGCCACTCGCCCGCGACCGTGCGCTCGATGCCCAGGACCGCGGTGTTGCGGTTGATCTCGGCGCCCAGGTCGCGCGCGCCCTTGGCCAGCGCCTGGGTCAGGTCGGCGGGCTGGACGTAGCCGTCCTCGGGGTGTTGGATCGCGCCCACCAGCCCGTCGACATTGCACAGGGGCCAGATCTCCTTGACCTCCTCGGGGCTCAGGAAGCGCACGTCGACGCCGATGGTCTCGGCCACGCCGGCATACTGGCGATACTCGTCCATCCGGTCCTGGTTCATCGCCAGGCGGATGTTCGAGACCTTGCGGAAGCCGACCTCCTGGCCGGTCTCGCGCTCCAGCTCCTGGTAGAAGCGCACCGAGTATTTGTGGATCTGGCCCACCGAGTAGCTCATGTTGAACAGCGGCAGCAGGCCCGCCGCGTGCCAGGTCGAGCCCGAGGTGAGCTCCTTGCGTTCGAGCAGCACGACGTCCGCCCAGCCCTTTTTGGCCAGGTGGTAAAGCGTGCTGACGCCCACCACGCCGCCGCCGATCACCACGACGCGGGCCTGTGTCCTCATGGCGATCCTCCTTGCCCCGGCGGTGCGACTGGTGCCGCTGAAAATTCCGCCGCTTGTTACACCTTGCGTCTTGTGCGGATGTGTCGGCGCGCGACACCGCCCATCCGATTTGCGACATCACCCGGAGCGGAATCCGGGGTGACGGCGCGGTCCCTTCGCGTCAATCTGCGTCGCATTGCGAACACCCCGCCGCGCGCGAACGCCTTAGAAAGCGCCGCCACGAGCGACCGGGCACAAGAGGGGAGACAATGTCATGGCGGCAACGCCGAAGTCCGATATCGAGATCGCCCGCGCGGCGAAGTCCAGGCCGATCTGGGAGATCGGCGCCGCGCTGGGCGTCCCCGAGGACGCGCTGGAGCCCTACGGCCGGTTCAAGGCAAAGATCGGCGCCGAATTCCGGGCCTCGCTGGCCGACCGGCCCGACGGCAAGCTGATCCTGGTCACCGCGATGACGCCGACGCCGGCGGGCGAGGGCAAGACCACGACGACAGTGGGCCTGGGCGACGGGCTCAACCGTATCGGCAAGAAGGCGATGATCTGCCTGCGTGAGCCGTCGCTGGGCCCGTGCTTCGGCATGAAGGGCGGCGCGGCCGGCGGCGGCTACGCCCAGGTCGTGCCGATGGAGGACATCAACCTCCACTTCACCGGCGACTTCCACGCCATCGGCGCGGCGCACAACCTGCTCGCGGCGATGCTCGACAACCATATTTACTGGTCGAACGAGAAGAACATCGATGCGCGCCGCATCGTCTGGCGCCGGGTGATGGACATGAACGACCGCGCGCTGCGCGAGATCGTCTGCTCGCTCGGCGGGGTGGCCAACGGTTTCCCGCGCGAATCCGGCTTCGACATCACCGTGGCGTCGGAGGTGATGGCGATCTTCTGCCTGGCCGACGATCAGGTCGACCTGCAGCGCCGCCTGGGCAACATCGTGGTCGCCTACGACCGCGACCGCAACCCGATCCGCGCGCGCGACATCGAGGCCGACGGCGCCATGGCGGTGCTGCTGCGCGACGCGCTCAACCCCAACCTGGTGCAGACGCTCGAGAACAACCCGGCGATCATTCATGGGGGCCCCTTCGCCAACATCGCCCATGGCTGCAACTCGGTGATCGCGACCAAGACCGCGCTCAAGCTGTCGGATTACGTCGTCACCGAGGCTGGCTTCGGCGCCGACCTGGGCGCCGAGAAATTCTTCGACATCAAGTGCCGCAAGGCCGGACTGCGCCCCGACGCGGCGGTCATCGTCGCCACGGTCCGCGCGCTCAAGATGCATGGCGGCGTCGCCAAGGCGGACCTGGGCAAGGAGGACGTCAAGGCGTTGCGCGATGGGCTCGACAATCTCGGCCGGCACATCCGCAACGTGGGCTTTTTCGGCGTGCCCGCCGTGGTCGCGGTCAACCGCTTCACCGCCGACACCGACGCCGAGATCAGAGCGATTAAGGAGTACTGCGCCGAGTACGGCGTCGAGGCGTATGAGTGCACGCACTGGGCCGAAGGCGGTGCGGGCACCGAGGGGCTCGCCAATGCGGTGGCCGAGTTGGCGGACGGCGGCGGCAGCCAGTTCCGCCCGCTCTACGACGACAAGGTCACGCTGTGGGAAAAGACGCGCACCATCGCGCGCCAGCTCTACGGCGCCGACGACATCATCGCCGACAAGGCCGTGCGCAACCAGTTCGCCAGCTACCAGGAACAGGGTTACGGCGACTATCCGGTCTGCATGGCCAAGACCCAGTACAGCTTCTCGACCGACCCTAACCTCAAGGGCGCGCCGTCCAACCATGTGGTGCCGATCCGCGAGCTGCGCCTGTCCAACGGCGCCGAGTTCCTGGTGGTGATCTGCGGCGAGATGATGACCATGCCTGGCCTGCCGCGCGTCCCCGCCGCGAACAGCATCCGCTTCGACGCCGGCGGCCAGATCGAGGGCCTGTTCTGAGCGGAGCGCCGGCCGAAGAAAAGGAGCCGTCCCGGCGCATGGCCGGGCGGCTCCCTGACGGTTGTGCTGCCGGGGCGTGAGCCCCGGTCCGGATCAGCCTACATCGAGGCGTCGCGCGCCTGATCCAGCCACTCGTCGACCAGGTCACGGTTGTTGGCGACCCACTCGTCGGCGTGGCGCTCGATATCCTCTGCGCTGTCCTCGCCCTCGTGCATCTTGGCGTTCTGGGCGAAGATGTCCGCGAGCGGAATGCTCGCAACCTCGAAGAGCTTGGCTGCGGACGGGTTCTGCTCCAGGAAATCCGTGTTAACCACCGGGCGAATGTCGTTGCCCGGCCAGCCCATCTCGCACGGGTCGTCGACGCAGCCGGTCACGTTGGGGACCGTGGTCGCGTCCTCGTACTGCTTCTGGCTCTCCGGCAGGTTGGGCTCCGGAACCTCGATCCAGACCACGTCCTCACCCGGCTTGAGCTGGTTCACGGTCCAGTTCGGCGTCCAGGTGTAGAAGAAGATCGGCTCGCCGCTCGAGAAGCGGCCCACGGCGTCGGCCATCGACGCCGAGTACTCGGCCTGGATCGGGTCGATGTGGTCGGTCAGGCCGTAGGCCTCGATATGGTGCGTGATCACCTTCTCGCAGCCCCAGCCCGGCGGGCACGCCACCATCTCGGCCTTGCCGTCGCCGTCGTTGTCGAACAGGGCCTTCACCTCGGGCTTCTTGAAGTCCTCGAGGTTGTCGATGCCATGCTCCTCGGCGGTCGCCTTGTCGATCAGGTAGCCCTGCAGGGCGCCGCCCTTGGCGACATAGCCGACCTGGCTGGCGCCTTCGGCTTGGGCCATCAGGTCGTTGTGCAGGGGGAACCAGCCATTGACCCAATAGTCCACGTCGCCCTGGCTGACCGCCTGATAGAACAGCTCGTTCTTGAGCTCGGTGGTGTCGTTCACCTCGTAGCCGAGCTCCTCGAGCATGGCGTTGTAGACCGCGGCCTGGAAGTAGCCGGTGCTCCAGGTCGCGCGGGCCGGGTCGACGGTCTTGCCCTCGCCGGGCAGGTTCTCGGCCAGCGCGCCGCTGGCCGGCGCAAGGACAGCCGCACCCATGAACAGCGCGCCTGTCGCAAGCGTCTTGGTGTCGGCAATGCGTCCTGACATGACTCCTCTCCTGGTGTCGTTTGCACTACGCCGCGGTTGTTCTCATCGTCGTTGCGGCATGACGGCGGGGCGGGATCAGACGTCCCGCATCACCCAGCCGTCGCCGCTCTCCAGGAAGCGCCCGCGGCCGATACGCACACGTCCCGAGGCCGTGTCCTCGAAGTAGAAGCTGCACACGTAGCCAGGCTCGAAGAGCTTGGGACGGACGCATTCGCGCATCCTGGTGATCTCGGTATCCGGTCCGTGGGTCTTGTTCCATGCGCTCACGATCTCGGGTTTCGAAGGCGGGCCGCCGCTAGCATACCACGCCGCCAGCGCCGCCAATACGGCCACGCCCGCTGCCACCCGGCCCACGCCGCGCAGTGCACCATGTTCGCCGCCTGCGGCCCGGGTGAGGGTGCGCGGCGCGGTTGCCAGCGCGCGCACCACGTCCTTGAGCGTCCAGGGCGGCTCGGTGGCGCCGGCGGAATCGCCGAGCGCCTGGGTCACCCGGTCGATCACGATCGCCATTAGCACGATGCCGACGCCGCCGATCACCGCGGCGCCGACGTCGAGCTTGTTGATGCCGGTGAGCACGGTCAGGCCCAGCCCGCCTGCACCGATCAGCGCCGCGATCACCACCATCGACAGCGACAGCATCAGCGTCTGGTTGAGGCCCGCCATGATCGTGCGCAACGCCAGCGGGAACTGGATCTCCCACAGCACCTGCCGGCGGGTCGACCCGAAGGCGTAGGCGGCTTCCACCAGCTCGGCCTGGACCTGGCGGATGCCCAGGTTGGTCAGGCGGATGATCGGCGGCAGTGCGAACACGATGGTCGCGATCACGCCAGGCACGATGCCGACGCCGAACAGCATTACGATCGGGACCAGGTACACGAAGGGCGGCACCGTTTGCATGATATCGAGGATCGGTCGGATGAACGCGGCGAACGGGTCCGAGCGCGCGGCCAGTATGCCCAGCGGCACGCCGACCGCGGCGCAGAATGCGACCGAGGTCAGCACCATGGCCAGCGTGGTCATGGTCTCGGGCCAGATATCGAGCGCGTCGAAGGACAGGATGGCGATCGCGGCGAAAATGGCGACGCCGCGGCCCGCGAGGCGCCCGGCGATCAGCGTCACGACGATCAGGAATACCACCGGCGGGACCGCCTGCAACCCGGCGTCGAAGGCCTCCAGCACCTGGGTGACCGGCCACTGGATCGCCTGGAACGCACCGCGGAAATTCGGCACCAGCCAGTCCTTTACGAATGCCTCGATCCAGGTGTCGAGCGGGATGACGATATCGACGATGTGGTCCATGGCGTCGTCCGTCCCTCCTCAGGCCGCTGCCCTCGCGGCGCCGCTGTCGCGGCTGCCTGCGAGTTCGGCCAGTACGTCCATGGGCTCGACCACGCCTGCCAGCGTGCCGTCGCGACCGATCACCGCGAGCGGTGCGCGCGCCGAGCACAGCGCGTAGAGGTCGATCAGATGCGCCTCGGGCGCAACGGTGGGGTAGTCGGTGCGCACCAGCGACGACAGCGCCTCGGTGCCCTCGCCCAGCGCCATGGCCGCGTCGCGCTGCTCGACATAGCCGGCCGGCTTGGCGCCCTCGCCGGCGACGAAAAGGGCATTTCGGCCGAGCTCGGCCATGCGCTCGAGCGCGTCGCGCGCCGTGTCGCGTTCGGGGTCGAGCAATGCCGGCTCGCGCATCACGGTCGACGCCGTGAACACGCGGCCGCGGTCGACGTCGCGGGTGAACGCCTCGACATAGGCGGTGGCGGGGTCGGCGACGATCTCCTGCGGGCTGCCGACCTGCTCGAACCGGCCGTCCTTCATGATTGCGATCTGGTCGCCCAGCAGCAGCGCTTCGTGCAAATCGTGGGTGATGAAGACGATGGTCATCCCGATCTCGCCCTGCAGCGCGATCAACTCCTCCTGCATGTCCTTGCGGATCAGCGGGTCGAGCGCAGAGAACGGCTCGTCCATCAGCATCACCTCGGCATCGACCGCGAGGCCGCGCGCCAGCCCCACGCGCTGCTGCATGCCGCCCGAGAGCTTGCCGGGCATTTCGTCGGCCCAGGGCCGCAGACCGACCTTCTCGAGCGCGGCGAGCGCCGCCTCGCGCCGCTCTTCCTTGTCGATACCCTTGATCTTGAGGCCGTACTCGACGTTTTCGGACACGGTGCGGTGTGGGAACAGGGCGAAGTGCTGGAACACCATCGTCATCTTGGACAGCCGCACTTCGCGCAGGCGCTTCTCGTCGACGGCGGTCACGTCCTCGCCGTCGACCAGGACGCTTCCCGCCGTCGGCTCGATCAGGCGGTTGATGCAGCGGACCAGCGTCGACTTGCCCGAGCCGGACAGCCCCATGACGACGAACACCTCGCCGCGGTCGACCTCGAAGCTGACATCGGCAACGGCGACGACGGAGGCGGTCTCACCGAAGATCTCGTCCTTGCCCTTGCCTGCTTCCATAAGCCGAGTGGCGGCTTCGGGCGCGGGCCCGAAGATCTTCGAAACGTGCTCGACGCGGACCTTTGTCGAGTCGGCGCTCATGGGCCTCGTTTCGCTAGGATGTCGTGCGGCCACGCTCCCTGATGCGGCGTGGTTCCTTGCCGCCGGCCGCACATACGCGGCACGCTCAACGCCTTGTGAACAGCGCTCGAGAATCACTTGGCACTTATGGATGGGAACGCAAGGGTGGATGGGAACGCAAGGGGGTGCCCGATACTTTCGCCGTTCCCGAACGAAAGCCGCCGCGGTCGGGGCGATGCAACCCGATGCCGCGGCGACGGTTCGTCTTGCCGGTCGGAGCCGGCGGCTAGCCGGGCGACATCCCGCGCAGCTTCTCCGAGCGCCGGCGCAGTAGCTCCATGACGGTGAGCAGCAGGATCGAGATCGCCACCAGGATCGAGGCGAGCGCCAGGATCGTCGGGCTGATCTCCTCGCGCAGGCCCGAGAACATGCGCACTGTCATCGGCGTCTGCTCGGGTCCGGCCATGAAGTTCACGATCACGACTTCGTCGAGCGACGTGACGAAGGCGAACAGGCCGCCCGAGATCACGCCAGGAAGCAGGAGCGGGAGGATCACCTTGAAGAAGGTCCGGGTCTGGTTCGCACCCAGGCTTTGCGCGGCCCGGATCAGCGTGTTGTCGAAGCCCGACAGCGACGCCGTCACCGTGATCACCACGAACGGCGTGCCCAGCACGACGTGGCTGAGGATGATTCCCGGGAAGGTCTGGGCCAGGCCGATGCGGGCGAACAGGCTGAACAGCGCCGCGGCGGAAATGATCAACGGCACGATCATCGGCGAGATCAGGACTGCCATGATGACACCCTTGTAGGGCATCTGCTTGCGGTTCAGCCCCAGCGCCGCGATGGTCCCCAGCGTGGTCGCGATGATGGTCGAGGAGATCGCGATGATGAACGAGTTGCGGATCGAGCTCGTCCACTCCCGGCTGCCCAGCAACGCCTCGTACCAGCGCAGCGAATAGCCTTCCGGGTCGAGCGACAACATCGCCTCGGTGAAGGTGAAGTAGGGCTGCGCATTGAAGGCCAGCGGGATGATCACGACGATCGGCGTGATCAGGAACAGGAACACGAGCGCGCAGATCACGCGGAAGGCGTAGTACCAGACCCGCTCGCTGGGGGTGATGTAGGAAGGCAGCGCCATGGTTCCGGATCCCCCTATCCGAATTTCAGGCGGTCGAGCCCGACCAGCCGGTTGAACAGCCAGTATACGATCAGCACAAGCACCAGAAGGATGGTCGCGAGCGCCGCCGCCAGCTTCAGCTGCGCGCTCGACCCCTGCATGTTGTCGGCGATCAGGTTCGAGATGAAGATGCCGGTGTCGCCGCCGACCAGGGCCGGGGTGATGTAGTAGCCGATGGCCAGGATGAAGACGAGGATCACCCCCGCCGCCATGCCCGGCAGGGTCAGCGGGAAGTAGACCCGCCACCACGCCTTGAACGGATGGGCGCCCAGCGACTTCGCCGCGCGCAGGTAGCTCGGCGGGATGGTCTTCATCACCGAGTAGAGCGGCAACACCATGAACGGCAGCAGGATGTGGGTCATCGCCACGATGGTGCCGATCCAGTTGTTGATCATCCGTAATCGGCCATCGGCGCCGATTATGCCGAACCAGACAAGGAAGTCGTTCACCACGCCTTCCTGCTGCAGCATCACGATCCACGCCGAGGTTCGTACCAGCAGCGAGGTCCAGAACGGCAGCAGCACCAGGATCAGCAGCAGGTTGGCGACCCGCGCCGGCTGCGTCGCCAGCATGTACGAGATCGGGTAGGCGAGCACGATGCACAGCCCGGTGATGAACATGCTCATCCAGGCGGTGCGCCAGAACAGGTCGCGGTAGACCTGGTACTCCTCGGATCGCTCGACGATCTCGCCCATGGGCGTGTACTCGAAATCGACCGCAAGCAGATAGTAGGACGGGGTGATCAGGCGCGTCTCGCGCTTGAGCAGGCGCCAGAACTCGAGATTGGCCCAGCCCTCGTCGGCCTCGAGGAACTTGGGCTTGTATGGCGGCTGCCACTCGTCGGCGCTCCGCGCCGTGCGCATCATCTGGCTGCGGGCACCCGGAATTTCGCGGTTGATCCGCGCAGCGGCGCGACCGATCGTCCGGTTCTCGGTTCCAACCACGAGGTCGTTGGCCATCGCCGCGTAGACCTCCTCCGGCGGGACGCTCTCGCCGTCCCATTCCGCCAGGGCCTCGGCGGTCTCGGGCAGGAAATTGCGGACTTCGGGGTTGTAGACCGAGCGCCAGGCCATCGCCAGGATCGGCACGATGAACACGAACAGCAGGAAGAAGAGCAGCGGACTCACCAGCAGGAAGGCACGGCGGCGCTCGACCTTCTCGGCGCGCTTGAGCGCCTCCTTGAGAGGGCGGCCATCCGCCGCGACCAACGGCTGATTGGTGTCGTCCGCGCTAACCGCCATCTGTTACCCCCGGCTGAAAACGGCGTCTTTACGTAATCGAGAAACGAACGGGCTCAGGAATAAAGACGCGACCGCTGGGGGCGGCCGAAGCCGCCCCCAGGTCGCGAA
>CAZMTC010000085.1:0-13386 GCA_964569105.1 uncultured Alphaproteobacteria bacterium
CTGCACCCATAGCGGTCGCGCGCAACCGACATCCGGCGCCGCGTCGTCACGTACGATCGCGGCGAATGCGGCGATCCACGGACCGGGCACGGCGCGTCTTCACCGATTGCTAACCTTTCCCCGGCACGATCAGGGTTAACGGACACTAACCACGCTTCAGCCGGGGCCGCCCGCCGTGACGCACACGCCAGCAGTCTTCACCGTTCTGGGCGCGGACGGCTTTGTCGGCCGCCATCTCGTACGGCACTTGCGGCGCCGGGGTCATGCCTGCCTCGCCCCGGAGCGCCACGATCCGCTGCCGCTGGACCGCCCGCTGGGCCACGTCGTCTATTGCATCGGGCTCACCAACGACTACGCGGACCGTCCATTCGATACGGTCGAGGCGCATGTCTCGCTCTTCGCGCGGCTCTTGCGCGAGGGCGATTTCGAGTCGCTGGTATATCTCTCGTCGACCCGCCTTTACGACGGCGCCGAGGGGCCGGGCACCGAAGACCGGGCGCTTGCCCTGTCACCGCGGAACCCGCGTCATTTGTATGACTTGTCCAAGGCTCTCGGAGAATCGCTCGGCCTGAACTGCGGCCGCCCGGATGTCCGCGTCGCACGGCTCGCCTGCGTCTACGCCGACGATCTGGCGGCGGAGAACTTTCTCCACCGGCTGCTCCGCCAGGCACTCAACGAGCCGTCCATCGTGCTCGACAGCCACCCTGCGAGCGCTCGCGACTACGTCCATGTCGACGACGTTTGCGAGGCACTTCTGGCGATCGCCACGCACGGACGCGCACCGATCTACAACGTGGCCAGCGGCATGAACCTGGCCAACCACGAGCTTTTCCGACTGGTCGAGGACGCGACAGGATGCAGCATCACTGCCCGTCCGACGTGCGGCCCGGGCCAGGCCTCGCCGCCGGTCGACGTCTCGGCGATGCGCGACGAGCTCTCGCTGGTGCCACGGACACCCGCCGAGGCCATTCCCGAAATCGTGAAACGGGCACGGAACCGAACATGCTCGACTGCCGTCTCCTGACACTCGAGGGCATCTCGCGTGACGGGCTGGTCGACTACGTGGCCGGACAGCTCGACGCGTTCTTTCCGGACGCCGGCCGGGGCACGGCGCGCGCGGCGATCGACCGCGACATCGACGAGGCGCTCGACCGGCTCCACCGCTGCATCAATGCCGTGCGCATGTGGCGCGAGAACGAGTTCGACTATCTGCATTCCTCGCAGCACTGCCTCTTCACCTACTACCTGGCCAACACGATCTGGCGGAACCGCGAGGACGAGCGTCTGTGCACCAAGCTCTTCGCGCTCAACAAGGCGCTTCACGGTTTCGACTGCTTCTACAACACCGAGCTGCCCGAAAAGATGTTCATCGGCCATTCGGTGGGCATCGTCCTGGCGCGGGTGACTTACGGCAATCATCTGGTGCTGTACCAGGGCTGCACGGTGGGCAAGAACCACGGCCGCGAGCCGGTGCTCGAGGACGGCGTCGTCCTCTATCCCCACAGCGCGGTCATCGGCGAATGCCGGGTGCGAGCGGGGACAGTCGTCGCCCAAGGCAGCTCGATCGTCGACGCGGACACCCCGGGCAACTGCTACGTGTTCCGCGACGGCCCGCGCCTTGTCTTCAAGCCGCCCAGGCGCGACGTGCTTGCCGACTTCTTCCGCAACTGACGCATCGGAGGCCCATCCCAGTGTCCGACCAAGCATCCGACGAGCTCGCCCGCGCCCTTGCCGCCATCGGCAAGGACGACGACCTGCGCGCGCGCTTCCTCGATCTGTGCAAGTTGGCAGAGGAGCGCTTCGCGCGCCCCGACTTCCCGGTGCGCGACCAGATCACCGCGCCGATCATCGATGCGCTTCATTCCGAGCTCGGCGTGCTGCGCAAGACGCTCAAGGACGGCACGGTCTTCGACTTTCTCTACCGCTCGAAGATCGCGCGCGAGTTCGTCATGAGCCCGGACGCCGCGCCGGATCATGTCTGGGAGCCGCAGACGACGCGGCTCCTGCTCCGTCTGGCGCGGGACGCAGCGCACGTGGTCATCGGCGGGGCCTATTCCGGCGATCAGGCGATCCTCGTGGCGCGGGCGATCGCGGGGCATCGGGGGACGTGCCACGCCTTCGAGCCCAACGACCAGCAACGCGCCATGCTCGAGCGTAACGCGCGCAACAACCATCTCACCAACATTGCCGTCAACGCGACAGGGCTGTGGCGCGACGAGCGCACCGAGCTCGTGCTGGTCGGAGACGATTCCTTCGCCCATCCCGAGGTGGCGGACGGAGGCGGCGGCGACAGCTTTCCGACCGAATCGATCGACGGCTACGGCATGCGCAACGGCCTCGCGCACATCGATCTTGTCATGCTCGACATCGAGGGTGCGGAGATCAGCGCGCTCGAGGGCGCGAGCCGCTACCTCGCGCAGCCGCCCGGCGAGGCCCCGAACGTGGTCTTCGAGGTCCACCGGCACTATGTCGACTGGAGCGACGGCCTCGCCCGCGCCGATATCGCCCGCCTGATGCAGGGCTTCGGGTACACGCTTTACGCGGTGCGCGATTTCAATTCGAACGTCGCCATGGGCGATCGTCCCGTCGAGTTGGTCCCCATCGAAACCGTCTACCTGGACGGGCCTCCGCACGGCTTCAACATGTTGGCGACGAAGGACCCGGAGCTGGTGAAGGATTCGCTGTTCCGGATCCGCCCGGGCGTCAGTCCGAAGCTGCTCTGGCACCGCGATCCCGGCCTCCACCACCCGCAGAGTTGAAGCGGTCTTCGCTCGGGCCCCGGCGACACCCGTTCGCTCCGGTCCCGAGCCATCGCCGATAACGTCACCGCGCGACGCGAAAAGCCGCCGCCGGCCCGGGGCCTCTACCCGATCAGCCCGTGCTCGCGGGCGGCCCCGGCGATGGTCTCGGAGAATTGGCGCGTGAACCGCTCGCCGTCGAAGAGGACCGAGTCGAGCACCGATTGGCGAAGGTTCTGGCGCAGGAAGGCGATGGCTTCCCGGTCCTCGGCAAGCGCCACCGAGCGCTCGATGTAGTCCTCGTCCGACCACACGCAGAGCTCGTCGAGGTTCACGGCGCCCAGAAGGCTGTAGCCCAGGCGCGAGTGCACCCCGGGCCCGACCTTGCTGACCACCGGCACGCCCATCCAAAGCGCGTCGCAGGTCGTCGTGCCGCCGACCAGTGGGAAGGTGTCGAGCGTGATGTCGATGTGGTTGTAGCACAGCAGGTGCGGGATGCCCTTGGCGTGGTTGTCCACGAAGTACAGGCGCTCGGGATCGATGCCGAACGCCTCGAAGGTGCGGGCGACGTTCTGGCACACCTTCGCCGAGCTGAACTCGCCGCGGAAGAACACGAAGCGCGAGTCGGGCACGCGGCGCATGATCTCCGCCCACAACTCGATCGTGCGCTGCGTGAACTTGTAGACGTTGTTGAGTGTGCCGAACGTGATCCGGCCCTCGCGCTCGAAGGGCGGCGTCTCGTCGATGGGCTCCGCGCTGTAGCCCTCGAAACAGATGAAGCTCTCCGGCATCGCGAGCGGCTTCTCGCAGAGCATCCCGTCCTCGGTCGGCTTGAGCCGTTCGTCGAGCAGGAAATAGTCGATGGCCCCGAGCCCGATGGTGAAGGGGTAGCCCAGCCAGCTCACCTGGATCGGCGCCGGCTTGTAGGCCAGCGCCGGCACCTTGCTGCCGAAGGTGTGGCCGTTGAGGTCGAACAGCACGTCCACCGCGTCGTCCCTGACCGTCTCGGCGATCTCGCGCAGCGACATGCCCTTCACCGAGCGCGTTGCCTCCATCAGCGATACGATATGGTCGTGGACGGGATCGCCCTCGGGCACCCACGGCGTGTACGCGTAGAACTCGAAGCGGTCGCGGTCGTAGTTGCGCAGCACCGGGAGGATGAACTTGCCCACCGCATGGGTGCGCAGGTCCGACGACATGAGCCCGATGCGCAACACCTTGTGCTTGCTGACAACCGGGGCCGGCAGCGGATCGCTTTTCGCCATCTCCTCCCACGCCTCGCCCCAGCGCCGGTGGATGCGCGCCAGCTTGCGCACGGTCTCCGCCGTGTCGGCCTCGACCAGCAGCTCGAACACCATGCCGGCGGCGTCCGAGGGCCTCATGCGCTCGGCGCCGACCCAGATGTCGTCGACCACCTCGGCCATGCCGGCGAAGTCGCACGAGGCGCGAAACGCCTTGTAGGGGGCGACGAAGTGCTCCGGACGGTACTTCGGATGGCAGGTGATGATGTGCGCGTAGATGTTGGCGCCATCGAGATTGCGGATCTGGCGCAGCGTGATGCAGTAGTTGATCAGCGTGTGGAAGTGGTTGGGATCGGCCTCCAACCCCTTCTCGAACGCCGCCAGCGCGTCGACCTTGCGGTTCTGCTGCATGTAGGCGTTGCCCAGCTCGTTCCAGATGCTCGGCTCGTCGGGCGCGCGTTCGGCGAGCGCGGAGAGCATGTCGATGGCCTGATCCGTGCGGCCCAGGGCCACCAGGCACGCCGCCAGGTCGACCGCCTTGTCGACGTCGTCGGGCATGGCGGCATGCGCCGCCTCGAACATCGCCAGCGCCTCGTGCAGCCGGCCCATCAGCATGTAGACGCCACCCAGATTGTCCATGAACACCGGGTCGTCGGGGTTCAGCTCGATGGCCTGCTTCAACATCGCCTCGGCCTTCTCGGCCTCGCCGGCCTGACCGTAGGCGCTGGCCAGGTTGTTGCAGATGTTGGCGGTGACGATGCCGCGGTCGTAGGCCGCCTGCAGCATCTCGGCGGCCTCGTCGTAGCGGTCCAGCCGGAACAGGCAGTAGCCGACCTCGTTGATCAGGTCGGGGTTGTCCGGCGCGACCTCGAGGCACAGCTCAAGCGCTTTCAAGGCCTCGGCGTACTGTTCGTGTTCGAGATACAGCACGCCCAGGCGGCGCTGGATGTTGGTCGCCGACGGCGAGACGGTCGCGGCGCGCGACAGGCTCTCGATGGCCTCTTCGGTACGGCCGGCTTCGCGCTGAAGCTGGCTCAGGTTGGACAGCGCCTCGGCATTGTCGGGATTGAGCTCGAGCGCATGGAGGTACTCGCGCTCGGCCGCCTGGTTGTCGCCGCGCTTGTGCAGCACGCCACCCAGGTTGGTGTGCAGATGCGCCAGGTCCGGCGCCACCTCGATCGCCTGGCGGATCAGCCTCTCCGCCCCTTCCAGGTCGCCGCGCCGCATGTGGACGGTTCCCAGCAGATGCAGCGCGTCGGGATGCTGCCCGTCCACGTCCAGCACCGCGCGATAGGCGCGCTCGGCTTCCTCCAGTTCACCGATACGCTGGGCGGCGAGGCCGGCCTGAATGACGCGGCTCATGGCGCGGCCGATCTCGCTGTCGGCACCGTCCCTGACGACGCTGACGACGGGGTTTCCGGGACTTGGAGTGTGATTCTGGCCCATGCGAGCGCTCCGGCGGCTGGTGACGCATAATTACGGCGCGCACGCTGGCAGAATGTGGTTGATAAACGTTTAAGAGCGCGCGGGCCGGAACGGCACTATTTGCCGGCTGGGCAGATTTTGCCGGGCCAGCCGCGTGGTTCCGGCAAATTCTGCCCGGTCGCTATCCACCGCGATACGCGTTCGTTGCCTGCAAGCCCTTGATTCCGCACGAAAGCGCTGGCATGGCGCGGTTGTTGCACACTTCGGTGCGGGTCCGTGGGCTCGCTCGCGGCACCCGACATAGGGGACAGGAAGTCCCCGGCAGGAAGCCAACCACATCCAAGTAGGAGGACTATCCCAATGGCTCTTAACGTCGTTTCCAACTTCGCCGCCAACGTCGCTCAACGTCAGCTGGCCTCGGCCGAAGCGCAGGCGTCGAGCTCGCTCGCCAAGCTGTCGTCCGGTTCGCGTGTCGTCAGCGCCAAGGACGACGCCGCGTCTCTGGCGATCGGCTCTCGGCTCTCGGCCGAGGTCGCCGCGCTCCAGCAGGCCGGCGTCAACGCCGGTCAGGCCTCGTCGTTGCTCCAGATCGCCGACGGCGCCATGGCCCGCGTCAACGACGTCCTGACCCGGATGAAGACGCTCGCCGTGCAGGCCTCGTCGGGACAGCTGGGCTCCACCGAGCGCGGCGTAATCGACACGGAGTTCCAGGCCCTGCGCCAGGAAATCGCCCGTATCGGCAACGACACCGAGTTCAACGGCGTCAAGCTGGTGTCCGGCTCGCAGAGCATCACCGCCGGCGCGGATTTCTCCAACGACAGCGGCGTCGACGCGATCCGTGCCCAGGGCTTCGACCTGGGCGGCGCGACCTCGATCGGCAGCTTCTCGATCACCTTCGACTCGACCGCCAAGACCTTCGTGGCCAACGACGGCACCACCTCGCTGCAGGCCACGGTGGACACCACCGGCGCCACGGGCGGCAACCTGCTGACGCCGCAGACCGTGACGCTGCAGTCGGTCAACGACGCGACCTTCGACGGCACGATCACCTTCGACCTGTCGACGGCGTTCGACCACACCGCGTCGCTGGCCGATCAGGCCGCCACGATCGCCGGCTCGTCCACGACGTCGTTCACCTTCAAGGTGGGCACCGGCGCCGTGGCGACCGAGGACAACCTGACCTTCAGCATCGACTCGATCGTCGCGATCTCGGACAATTTGTCGGCGAACGACGTCACGACGGCGTCCAACGCCGACGCGGCGTCGGCCGCGATCTCGACCCAGATCGACAGCCTCAACCAGGCCCGTGCGACCGTCGGCGCCAACCAGAGCCGTCTCGACTTCGCCTCGGCGAATACCGCGACTGCCCAGGAGAACACCGAGGCCGCGCGCAGCCAGCTGCTCGACCTGAACGTGGCCCAGGAGATTTCCAGCTTCACGTCGAAGCAGATCCTGGTGCAGGCCGGCGTCTCGATGCTGGCCCAGGCCAACCAGCTTCCGCAGAACCTGCTGCGGCTGTTCCAGTAGGCCCGAGGACGGAAGAGGGGCACCCGCCCCTCTTCCTTCCCTCGACGCCGCAACGAAGGAGCTCGGCGCAAGCCGACCCGCAAGTGGTGGAAAGGCAAGGCAATGGACATCGGACCCATTCCGCTGCCGGGCATCACGCACCAAGCGCCGGCCATCGAACCCGGCACAGGCCCGAACCCGAACCCAAACCGGGCCGAAACCGAGCGCCGGGTGCCGCCCATACAGGAGGCGGAGCTCCCGCCCTCGGACCGCCGCGCCACGATGCCCGTCGGCCCGACGACCCGCATCGAGCTGCATATCGACTACGAGACCAACGAGGTCTTCGGCCGCGTGATCAACCGCGACACCGGCGAGCCAGTGCGCGAGATTCCGGCCAGGGAGTTACGAAATCTTCAGGCTCACGCGCGAGAATTGATCCGCGCGATGGTCGACGAGTCGGCCTGAGCGGCCGCGGCCACACCGCGACACCGGCTCGGCTCGGCCGCGCCTTCACCAGGGATCGATACGAATGGACGCACTCAACCTCAACTCGCTGACCGTAGGCGATGACGGAAGGGTCTCTTTCTCCGGCCTGAACTCGGGTATCGACTTCCGAGCGGCCGTCGATTCGATCATCGCCGCGCGCCGCATCCCGGTCGACCGGATCGAGGACGGGATCGCGGAGAACAAGGACAAGATCGCGGCGGTCGAGGACCTGCGCGCCAGGCTCAACTCGCTCCAGACCTCGCTCCAGTCGCTCCGCGGCGCGGTCAGTCTCGGCAACGCCAACAACATCTTCGAAGCCAAGTCCGCATTCGCCAGCACCTCGCGCGAGGACGGGCAGAGCCCCGCGGCCGCCAGCGACCTGATCGGCGTAACCGTGTCCAACTCGGCCGAGCTGGGCAATCATTCGATCGAGGTGCTGCGCACCGCCAAGGCACACAAGGTATCGTCCGACGCCTTCGCCTCCGCTTTCGACGACCTCGGCGTCGACGGCGAGTTCACCGTCAACGGACAGTCGGTCGCAGTCTCGGCGACCGATTCGCTCGCCGACATCCGCGACCGGATCAACGCCGCCAATACGGGCGACACCGCGACGGGCGTGTCCGCCACGATCGTCTCCGCCGGCGATTCGGAACGCTTTCTGGTGCTGACGGCGGACGAGACCGGGACCACGATGACTTTGAGCGACACCACGAACACGCCGTTGCAGTCGCTCGGCATTCTCGACGGCGGCGCGGCCATCAAGAACGAGCTGCAGGCCGCGCGCACCGCGCGTCTCACGGCGGACGGACTCAAGGATCCCGATCGGTTCGAGTCCGGGCTGATCCAGAGCGCGACTGGCGCGCTCGATCAGGTCGCCGACTCGGCCACGTTCCCGGGCAGTTTCGACATTACCGGGGGCACCGGCACCCGCACCGTCAACTACGCCGCCGGCGACACGCTCGAGGATTTGCGCGACGCGATCAACGCCGAGACCGCGAACACCGGCGTCACCGCCTCGATCATGCAGGAGGCCAACGGCGTCCGGCTGGTCCTGACCGAGGGCTCGGGCGCGGCGGTCACGCTGAACGACACGTCCGGGTTGCTCGCAGCTCTGGACGTCGACAACGACCTGATTCTCGAGCGCAGCAGCAACACGATCGACGACCTGTTCGACGGCGTCACCCTGTCGCTGTTCCAGGCCCAGGAAGGCACGACGATCGACATCGAGATCGACCGGAACCTGGGAGAGGTGAAGTCCCAGATCCAGGGTTTCGTCGATGCGTTCAACGAGCTCCGGCGGTTTCTCAACGAGCAGACCCTGGTCGACCCCACGACTGGGCAGGTGACGGAGGAGACCGGTCCGCTGTTCGGCAGTCGGCTGCTCTCGACCGTCTCCAACGCCATCACCTCGGTGATCGGCGCGGGCACGGAGGGCGTCTCGCCGGAGTTCTCGGTCCTCGCGCAGATCGGGGTCGACTTCGTCGACAACGATTCGCTGGACGACACGCTCGACGAAGACACCCTCGTGATCGACGACACCAAGCTCGACCAAGCGCTGCTCAACAACCCGTCCGACGTGCGCAAGCTGTTCGGCTTCGACTTCTCCAGCTCCGATTCGCGCGTCTCCCTGCTCGGCTTCGACGGCAACACGACCTTCAACGCTTCGGGCTACACGCTCAACATCGGCGGGGTCGGCTCGGCGGAGGAACTGTCCGCGGCGATCGCCGACCAGACCGCCACGCTCGATCAGGCCGACAGTTTCGGCGCCACGACCTCGGGCCAGTTCGAGATCAACGGCACCGCGATCGCCTACGACGTCACCGCAGACACGCTGGAGACGCTGCAGACCAAGATCACCAACGCGCTGATCCCCGGCGTTTCGGCGCAGATCGTCGACGATGGCGGCCTGAAGCGGCTCGAGATCAAGTCCACCGACAACGCGCTCACCATCAACAACGATACCGGCGACCTGCTCGCCAACACGGCGTTCACGACCCAGGACCATCTGGTGGGCTCCGCCAACATCGACGGCGACGCATCGGGCGTGGGCGATGGCACGGCGACCACCAAGGGCAGGCAGATCACCGTCACGGACCAGTCCGGCGCGGAGGGGCTCAAGCTCCAGTTTTCGGGGGCCGCCGACGTCTCGGGTGTCCAGCTCGACTTCACCGTGGGCATCGGCGCCGAGCTGTTCTTTGCGGTCAATGATCTGCTCGACCCGACCGCGGGAGCGGTCGAGAACGAGATCACGAGTTTCAAGGACACCAACGAGTTCAACCAGGCACGAGCCGATCGCATGATCGAGCGTCTCGAGTTCCAGCGCGAACGGCTGATCGAGCGGTTCGTGGCCATGGAAGCGGCACTCTCGCAGCTCGACAGCCTGCGCAGTCAGGTCGACCAGCTCACATCCTCGCTCAACAGCGACAACAGCTAGAAACGGCGCAGGCGCGACCAACTCGTACCAGGGAGTCCACGCTGTGAGTCAGAACGCCAGCCAGACCTACCAGACGCAGGCCATCATGACGGCCTCGCCCGCCCAGCTCGTGGTCATGCTCTACGACCGCGCGATCACCTGCCTCAACGAGGCGATCAAGGCGATCGAGGCGGGCGACATCGAGCGGCGCTGGCAGGCCAACAGCAAGGCGATCGACATCATTTCGCACCTCGCCATGACGCTCGACATGGAAAAAGGCGGCCAGATCGCCCAGAACCTGGAGCAACTCTACCGCTTCATGGTAGCGCAACTGGTCAATGTCGACGTCCGCAACGACCCGAAGCCCGCGCGCGACGTGATCCAGCTGCTCGAGCCGCTGCGCGACAGCTGGAAGGAAATCGCCCGCGACAAGCGTGCCGGCCTGCAAGCCGCCGGCGCCGCACAGGGTTACGGCCACGGCGCCGCGAGCGCCTCGCTCGGCTTCTCGGCGTAGTCCCCGCTTTCACGGAAGAGCACCCCGCGGGGCGGCTTCGGTCGCCCCGTTTCGTGTCCGGACGCGCCACGCGGCTGCCCGGCAAAGCCTGCCGAAGCCGGCACAACTTGCCGCAAATGCCGTGAATTTCCTGCCGGATCCGTGTCGCCGGACCCGACGGACGCGCCGTCGCCCGGCACAAAAAAACCGTTTCCTCTCAGTCGCCTAGATAGCCTGGCACGGCCTTGGCCCGCAGCTTGCGCAGTTCGATTCGAACGGCGCGGGGCCTGTCCAGGAGGGCCATGCCCGAGCGTCGGAAACGCACCTAAGGACTGGGTAATCGCCTCCGACCGCGTAGCTGGCAGACCGCCGAAATCGTGGGGATGCGAAAGGAGACAGACACATGGCTCTCAACGTCGTTTCGAACTTCGCTGCGAGCGTCGCCCAACGCAACCTTGCCGCCAGCGAGCAGTCGGCCACGGCCTCTCTGGCGAAGCTGTCCTCCGGCAGCCGCGTGGTCAGCGCCAAGGACGACGCCGCGTCGCTCGCCATCGGCTCGCGCCTGTCGGCCGAGGTCGGTGCATTGCGTCAGGCCGCCGTGAACGCCGGCCAGGCCTCGTCGATGCTCCAGATCGCCGACGGCGCCATGGCCCGCGCCAACGACATCCTGATCCGGATGAAGACACTCGCCGTGCAGGCCTCGTCGGGTCAGCTGGGCGACACCGAGCGCGGCATTCTCGACACCGAATTCCAGGCGCTGCGCCAGGAAATCGCCCGTATCGGCAACGACACCGAGTTCAACGGCGTCAAGCTGGTGTCCGGCTCGCAGAGCATCACCGCCGGCGCGGATTTCTCCAACGACAGCGGCGTCGACGCGATCCGTGCCCAGGGCTTCGACCTGGGCGGCGCGACCTCGATCGGCAGCTTCTCGATCACCTTCGACTCGACCGCCAAGACCTTCGTGGCCAACGACGGCACCACCTCGCTGCAGGCCACGGTGGACACCACCGGCGCCACGGGCGGCAACCTGCTGACGCCGCAGACCGTGACGCTGCAGTCGGTCAACGACGCGACCTTCGACGGCACGATCACCTTCGACCTGTCGACGGCGTTCGACCACAGCCAATCGCTGAACGATCAGGCCGCCACGATCGCCGGCTCGTCCACGACGACGTTCACCTTCAAGGTGGGCACCGGCGCCGTGGCGTCCGAGGACAACCTGACCTTCAGCCTCGACTCGATGGTTGCGATCTCCGACAACTTGTCGGCGAACGACGTCACGACGGCGTCCAACGCCAACGCGGCGTCGGCCGCGATCACGAACGCGATCGACAACCTCAACACGTCGCGCGCGCTGATCGGCGCCAACCAGAGCGCTCTCGACTTCGCCGCGGCGAACGTGGCGACGGCGGTGGAAAACACCGAGGCCGCGCGCTCGGAATTGATGGACCTCGACGTCGCCCAGGAGATCACCCGGTTCACCTCGAAGCAGGTCCTGCTGCAGGTCGGCGTGTCGATGCTGGCCCAGGCCAACCAGCTGCCGCAGAACCTGCTGCGGCTGTTCCAGTAGGCGCCGCAGGCGGGGCGGGCCGGTCCGGCCGCCCCGCCGCCGACCGGACGCCCCAAACATCAAGGAGATCGGACCGATGAACGATATCCGCACCTTCGCCGACCTTCCGGAGCACGTCCGGAACGCGTCGTCCTGCAGGCTCGTCGTGATGCTCTACGACGACATCATCGCCGCCCTCGAGGCCGCGGCCGACGCCGCCGCCGAGGGCGCGGTGGAGGACCGGTTCAATGCCGTGACCGTAGCCGACCGGCTGCTCACGGAGCTGCGCTTCGCGTTGGACACCGAGCGCGGCGGCAGCATCGCCGGCAACCTCGATCGGATCTACACCTACGTGATCTCGCGCCTGCCGCTGATCAACGTCGAGAACGACCCCCAGCCCGCCCGCGACGCCATCGGCCTGCTCAGGCCGCTGCGCGAGGCCTGGGCCGAGCTGGATGCCCGCGTCGAGGCGGGCCAGGTCGAGGGTTTCCCGCCCGCGCCGGCGCTCGCCGGCACGGCGGGAAAGTGGGCGGACGTCAACGCGGCACTGCCCGCTTGAGCTTCCGCCTTTCCACCCAGCCTGCACAACTCGGGCATGTCTCCCTTGGGAGACATGCCCTTTTTGCTTGCGCTCGCCGCCGTGCCCCACACCGCGCCGGCCGCGGCCGGAGACCGGGAACATACTGCCGGGAAAGCTTTGCCGGGACCATGGTTAAGACGCCGATAACCCTGTTACGCTCCATAAAAAACGCACTGCTTTCAACAGCTTAGAGTACCCGCACGGTGGCCCGATCCTTGCGCCTTACCGCGGCAGATCGAACCTGATCACGAAAGGTCCCCCGGACCATGCCACAGATACCCGCCTCGCTCCCCGCCGATACCGGCGTGCCGGCCGCCGCCGGCAAGGGATCGGCCACGACCGCGGCCTCGGGGTCCGCCGGCGTCTTCACCGCGGTGCTGCTCGGTGTCTCGGCACAGGCACAGGGCGCAGCGGCGAAGGCCGCCGCCGGCGTCGACGCCCCGGGCGCCAATCCCGCCGGCGCGGCCGCGCTGCGGGTCGGCGTCGCGGCGAACGGCGAGGGCGATACCGAAGGCACGAGCGCGGCGGCGGCGATCAACGCCGCCGTCATGGAAACGATCGCACGCCAGCAGAAGGCGGCGAACGGGCTGCTGCAAGCCGACGCCACGGCCGGTGCGGGCCAGGCTGCGGCCGGCCAGGGGCAGGGTCAGGGTCAGGGGCAGGGGCAGGGCGTGGCCGCCGCGCCCGGCCAGACCGGCGCCACCCCCGCCAACGGCGCGCCGCCACCCGGGCTCGCCGGCGCCACGCCCGGCCAGGTCGGGCGGGGTGAGACGCCGGCCCCTGGCCAGGGCGCGGCGGCCGAGACGGCCAAGGCCGCGCCGGTCGCCGCCACGGCGAAGGCCGGCGGCATGCCGGCGGGCGCCCCGACCACCGACGCTCACGCCGCCAGCGACGCCCAGGCCGCGATCAAGGCCGGCGTCGCGCCACGCGCGAGCCTTGTCGGGCGTGACGAGGG
>CAZMTC010000086.1:0-12873 GCA_964569105.1 uncultured Alphaproteobacteria bacterium
TGCTCGGCCACTGCGCCGGCCTGCGCAACACGCAGACGCTGGGCGACTACGTGCTTGCCCACGGCTATGTGCGCGAGGACCACGTGCTCGACGACGACCTGCCGCTCTCGGTGCCGATTCCGGCGCTGGCCGAGGTCCAGGTCGCGCTCGAGCAGGCGGTCGAGGAGGTGGTCGGCGTCTCGGGCTACGAGCTCAAGAAGGTGATGCGCACCGGCACGGTCGCGAGTGTCGACAACCGCAACTGGGAGCTCGGCGACTACACCGCCATCCTGCGCCGGCTGTCGCAGTCGCGCGCCGTCGCGCTCGACATGGAATCCGCCTCCATCGCCGCCAACGGCTTCCGCTGCCGGGTGCCCTACGGCACGCTGCTGTGCGTCTCCGACAAGCCGCTCCACGGCGAGATCAAGCTCGCCGGCATGGCCTCGGACTTCTACCGCCGCCGCGTCGACCAGCATTTGCGCATCGGCCTCAAGACGCTCGAGATCCTCCGCACCCAAGAGCGTGAGCGCCTGCATTCGCGCAAGCTGCGCAGCTTCGCGGAGGTCGCGTTCCAGTAAGCGGCGGAGGGCGCGGCCCTGCATCGCGGGCAAGCGGATTCAGTTCCTGAACTAGCCGGCCCCGAACCGGTGGCGGTAGCGTCGCCATCGACCTAACCGCGAACCCACAAGGAGGGCGCAATGTCGAGCTGGCGCATCGAAGGGCAGTACATGGAGACGTGCAACTGCGAGTTCATCTGCCCCTGCATCGGATCGAACCTCACCGCACGCCCTACCGAGGGCGACTGCAAGGCCGCGATCGCCATGCGCATCGACAAGGGTGAGAAGGATGGCGTCTCGCTGGACGGCATTCCGTTCATCGTCTTGATGCGCTCGCCCGGCGCCATGGCCGACGGCGACATCAAGGTTGGCCTGATCGTCGATGAGCGCGCGGACGATGCCCAGACCCAGGCCATCGTCGAGATCGCCTCGGGGGTCGCCGGCGGGCCGATGGCCGCGCTGGCGCCACTGGTCAGCGAGATGGCCGGCGTCGAGAAGCGGCCGATCAGCTTCGAGATGGACGGGCTGAGCCGGGCGGTGAAGGCGGGCGACCTGATCGATCAGGCGCTCGACGGCGTACCCAGCGTCTCGAAGGAAGGCGAGCCCATCTATATCGACAACACCGCGCACCCGGTTTCGCCGAAGCTGGCGCTTGCCAACGCCAAGCACAGCCGCTTCCACGCCTTCGACATCGACTGGGACGACGACAGCAGCACACGTAACGGCCATTTCTCGCCGTTCACCTGGGCGGCATAGGGCCGCCCGCAACTCGTCACCGGGAGGTTCGACATGGCCATCGCTGCCGGCCCCGGAGGCATCCGGGGCGAGCGTCTGACAACGCTCGCGAGCCTGCTCGCGGTCACCGCGCTCGCCTGGCTCTATCTCTGGATCGACGCCGCGCGCATGGGGGCGATGGCCGGCGGCATGGAGGCGGCCGCCATGGGAGGCGGACCGTGGGACGCCGGGCCTCTGCTACTGACCTTCGTCATGTGGTCGGTGATGATGGTGGGCATGATGCTGCCAAGCGCGGCGCCCGCCATCCTGCTCTACGGCAGCGTGGCGCGGAAGAACGCCTCCTCGGGGTCGGCACTGCCCTCGATATGGCTTTTCGCCGCCGGCTATCTCGCCGTTTGGACCGTGTTCAGCCTCGCCGTCACGCTGCTGCAGGCCGGGCTGGAGACGGTCCGTCTGCTCACCCCCATGATGGTGTCCGCCAGCCCTTGGTTGAGCGGTGGCCTGCTGGTCGCGGCCGGCGTCTACCAGTGGCTGCCGGTCAAGGCGGCCTGCCTGGAGAAGTGCCGCTCGCCGCTCCAGCTCTTGCTGTTCGGCTGGCGCCCCGGTGCCGCCGGCGCCTTCCGGATGGGCGCCACGCACGGCCTGTTCTGCGTCGGCTGCTGTTGGGCCCTGATGCTTCTGCTGTTCGCGGCCGGCGTGATGAACCTACTGTGGGTGGCCGCGATCGCCGCGTTTGTCTTCGTCGAGAAGTTGCTTCCGGCGAGCAGGCTCGTTGGCCGCGTGGCGGGCGTCGGACTCATCGGCGCGGGCCTCGGCATGGTCCTCGCCGCCGCATAGCCCCGCCCCTCAGTCCAGCGGCGAGGGCGTCATGTCGGGGTCGTAGGGCGTCGTCTCGGCGGTACCCGGCCCGGGGCCAGAGAACACGTCGAACAGGCCGCGCAGGAAACCCGGGGTGAGCGCGGCCAGCGGGTTGGCGGAGATCTGCGGGTCGTCCATCGGGCCGCGCACCGCGTAGGTGGCGGCGAAAACGCCCGAGCCCTTCTCCCCCACCAGGATGTCGCCGATGATCGGGATCTCGCCCAGGATCGAGTTGAGCGTGTAGGCCGGCACCACCGTGCCCTCGAGGTCGATCGTGTCGGCGGCGAGGTCGAGCGTGCCGTTGCCGGTGAACCCCAGATCCGGTCCGATGGCGCGGCCGTCCCTGATCGTCACTACGCCTTCCTCGGCGGTGAATGGCACCGCCAGCTCGGAGAATCCCATCCCCTCCTGCCCCGACAGCGCGTCGGCGATACCGGCGAGCGAGGACAGGCTGACCAGCTTGGCCAGCGTCGGCGCGTCGCGGATGCGAAAGTCCTCCATGCGCAGCGTGCCGCGGAACGGGGCCTCGTCGGCGGGGTCGTCGGCGCCCGCGATCTCTAGCGTGCCGCCGATCACCGAGCCGGTGATGTTCGCCACCTCCAGCGTCGCTCCGGCGTCGTCGGTCTCGAGATTCAGGATCTCGCGCCCCGTTTGGTCGTAGCCGTACTCGACGGCCAGGCTGCCGCCCGCCGCCCCCACGTCGCCGCGCAGGGCCAGCCTGTCGAGCACGTCGCCGACAATCGAGGCATTGGCCGCGTCGCCGTCCACGTAGCCCTCACCACCGAGATAGAGCCGCTCGACATCACCGGTCATCATAATCTGCCGCCCGCTCTCCGCAGGGCTGCCACCGTCGTCAACGCCGACCTCGTCCTCCATGCTCGCGATCAGGTCACCGGCGTCGAATGCACGGCCCTGGAGACGGACCACGCGCCGTCCGTCCTCGAGCGCTTCAACCATCAGCATCGCGTCGTTGCGCGTGCCACGAACGAGCTGGGCATTGAGGTCGACGAGATCGCCCTCGGGATTGAGACGCGCGCGTCCGCCGGCGCTCCACTCGGCAGTACTCACGTCGAAGCGCTCGATCCGCGTCATTCGATCGGGGCCCAGCGCGATCGATGCCTCGCCCCGACCGCCTGCGCCCACCTCTTTGGCCCAGCCCAACGCCGGCATCTCCACTGCGGCACGGGTCAGATCCGCGTCGGCCTCGATCTCGGTGCGGTCGCGATGGTTCGAGCGGACCACGGCGGTCACCGGCACAGGGCCGCGCAGAAAGGGATCGAGGTCGAGGCCCAATGCCGTGCGCGCCGCGTCGTCCAGCTCGGTCTCGACGGTCAGCTCCTGCGGCAACGCCGGATCGCCCTCCAATGTCTCGACCCACCGGACGTTCGCCGGTGCGCCCGCCAACTCGACCGAGCCCGACACGCGCATCGCCGTCTTGGTCACGCTGAGGTCGAGCGTGCCGTCGGTCAGGTCGGCACCGAACAACGCCCCCTGCCAGGTAAAGCCGCTGATCCGGCCCTCGCTGCGCAGCTCGACGTCGTCGAAACCGAGCGCGGCGAGCAGCGGCAGCTCGACCGCGATCCGCCCTTGCGCCCGGCCGCCGACCTGCGCCGGGTCCAGCCCCAGCGCGCGGGCGTAGCCGAACGGCTCGTTGTCCAGCACCGCCAACATGTCGCGTACCGGCCCGGAGATGGCGGTGTCGACGGCGAGCGTCTGCGGCGCGGCGTCCAGCCCGGCGATACGGACCGTGGCATCGCTCACCGGCATGCCCTCGAGCTCGCCGCCGGCGACGTCGAACACCAGCGTCTCGTCGTCGAAACTCGCTGTGCCATGCACTCCGGTCACCGGTGGCAGCCCGTCGAGGTATTCGACACTCAGGCCCGCGTAGCGCGCCGCCCCCTGCAGCACCAGTAGCTCTGGGACCGCCGCCTCGGCGCGCTGGCGCAGCGCCAGCGAGGCGCTCACCTCCTCGATCGCCCCGTCGGTGATGTTCTCGAGCACCCATTTGCGGCTGCCCGGGTCCACGGTGCGCGGCCAGAGCTCATGCAAACGCTCGATCGGCACGTCGCGCACCGTGGCACTCGCCGACAGGATGCTCTCTGCCTCGTCACGGCTGAGCCAGCCGGCGCCTTCGACCGTGGGCGGCGACGGCTCCTCCGGCGGCTGCGCGGCAATCGCGCCCCCATCCGGGGACGCAAGCGTCATCCGGAACTCGTCGACGTCGATCCGCTCGAGCCCGTCGCGCGAGCGTCCGCGCGCGTTCATCGAAGCAAACCGGATCGTGCCGCCGAGGTCCTCGGTCAGCTCGACATGTCCGGATCCGGCGGCAATATCGAACTCCACGCCGCGAACCCTGCCGGCGAGTGTCAGCCCCGCGCTGACCGTGCCGCCCACCCGGCCGCCGAAGCCGCGCAGGGGCCCAAAGATCTGCCTGCCGCCGATGAAGGCCGCCGGCTCCAGGTTTTCGAAGGCCAGGGCAAGGTCGATCGTTTGCCCACCCCTGTCGTAGAGCGCGACGCCGTCGAAGACCGCCGGCTCGCCCTGCCCCTCGAGGTCGAGCGACAGGCTGGCCTCGACGCCCAGCGTATCGCGCTCGAACGACAGGTCCGCCCGCGGGGCGATCCAGGACGCGTCCAGCAGATGGTCCTCGATCGTCAGGTGCGCGCCGGTAATATGCAGCCGCGTCAGGTGCGGCCGGTCGTCCTCGATCGCCAGGGTCTCGAGCAGCCGCGGCAGGAACGCACCGGTCTCGACCGCCATATCGTCTTGCGCCCCGCCTTCGAGGCCGAAATCGAACCGCCCGTCCTCGTTGCGAGTGAGCCGCAGCCGAGGGTGAAGCACCTCGAGCCCGGTCGGCACCATACGGCCTGACAGGAGTTCGGACGCGCTGAGCTGTACCGTCGCTTCGGGCACCTGCGCGACCGTCCGGCCTTCGGCGTCGGTCGCCCGCAGGTCCAAGGCGCGGATCTGGACCGGACGGTCCCAGCCGCCCCACCTCAGCACCGTGCGATCGACATCGGTGGTGAAGCCGCCGTCGGGCATGGTCAGCGCCGCCTCGACATAGGGCGTCAGGAAATCGACCGACACGGGTCCCGTCGACAGTCGCCAGCCAAGATAGGTCGCGCCCACGGCGAGCCCCGCCACGAACACGGCGACGATCTCGAGCATCACCTTGGTGGTGCGGCGGATCATGGCGCGCGCTCCGATCTCCGCCGGTCACGGGCACCCCGTATTGACCGGCGGAAGCGCTTTGCACACTGTGCTCGGCGTCGTGGAAAGGGCGTTACGGCGGTGAAAGCTGACATAGACCTCGATCGTCTTCCGGGGCCCGGCTCGGCCGAAATGGCGCGCGCGGGCCTGGAGCAATGGCGCGAATTGCCCGGGCGGGTCGACGACCCGGCGCTCGGCGAATGGATCGCCGGCACGGCGGACACCCCCGCCGTCCGCGCGCTGCTCGACGCCGTGTTCGGCAACAGCCCCTATCTCACGCGCTGTTTATTGCACTCGCCAAGCCTGTTCCAGGGCTTTCTGGAAGACGGGCCCGACGCGACTTTCGAGGCGCTGCGCACACGCTGCCGCGAGGCTCCGGCGGAGGCCGAAGGCATCGAGACGGTGATGGCCGCCGTGCGACGATACAAGCGCGCCGCCGCGCCGCTCGCCGCGCTCGCCGACATCGCCGGGTTGTGGCCGCTCGAGCGGTTGACCGGAGCTCTGTCCACCGTCGCCGAGGACACGCTGTCCACCGCTGCCGGGTTCCTGCTGCGCAAGGCCGCCGAAGGCGGCGCCTTCGCCCTCGCGGACGCCGAGAGCCCCGAGCGGGGCTCGGGCCTGGTCATCCTGGGCATGGGCAAGCTCGGCGCACGCGAACTCAACTACTCCTCCGACATCGACCTGATCATGCTCTACGACGCGGAGCGCATCGAGACCGAGCGCCCCGACCGCCTGCAGCAGGCCATGGTGCGCCTCACCCGCGACCTCGTGCGCGTGATGGAGGAGCGCACCGCCGACGGCTACGTCTTCCGCACCGACCTGCGCCTGCGTCCCGACCCCTCGGCCACCCCCCTCGCCATCTCGATGGCGGCGGCCGAGGTCTACTACGAGAGCCAGGGCCAGAATTGGGAGCGCGCGGCCATGATCAAGGCGCGACCCGTGGCCGGCGACCTCGAGGCGGGTAAGGATTTCCTGGGCTTCCTGCGCCCGTTCGTCTGGCGAAAGAACCTCGACTTCGCGGCGATCCAGGATATCCACTCGATCAAGCGCCAGATCAACGCTCACCGCGGCGGCGGCTCGATCACGGTGGCCGGCCACAACGTCAAGCTGGGCCGTGGCGGTATTCGCGAGATCGAGTTCTTCGCCCAGACCCAGCAACTCATCTGGGGCGGCAAGGAGCCGGCGCTGCGCACGGCCCCCACCTGCGAGGCGCTGCGCGCCCTGGCCGAGGCGCGCCATGTCGAGCCAGAGGTGGTCGAGCGGTTGATCGAGGCCTACGGCTTCTTGCGCACCCTCGAGCACCGGTTGCAGATGGTCGACGACCAGCAGACCCATTCGCTGCCCAAGGACGACGAGGGTCTGGCGGAAATCGCGACCTTCATGGGATTCGAGGACCGCACCGCCTTCGCGGAGACACTGCTCGGCCACCTGCGGGCGGTGGAGGAGCACTATGCGCAGCTGTTCGAGGAATCGCCCGAGCTTTCGGGTCCCGGCAATCTGGTGTTCACCGGCGGCGAGCACGATCCCGACACGCTCGAAACGCTCCAGGCCATGGGTTTCCAGGACCCCGAGGCGATCTCTGCCGCCGTGCGCCGTTGGCATCACGGCCGCTACGCCGCCACCCGATCGACCCGGGCGCGGGAGATCCTGACCGAGTTCATGCCCGCGCTGCTCGCCTCGCTCGCCAAGACGGCCAATCCCGACGCCGCCTTCCTGCGCTTCGACGAGTTCCTGCGCGGCCTGCCCGCCGGCGTCCAGCTCTTTTCGCTGTTCCACCAGAACCCGCAGCTCTTAGACCTGGTGGCCGAGATCATGGGCGGCGCGCCCGAACTCGCCGACCGGCTCAGCCGCCGCCCCGGCTTGCTCGACGCGGTGCTCGACCCGGATTTCGCCGCCCGGGTACCCGGGCGCGACGTGCTCTCCGAGGAGCTCGAGGAGGCGCTCGGCCAGGCGCGCGATTACCAGGACGTGCTCGATATCGTGCGGCGCTGGGCCAATGACCGCCGCTTCCAGGTCGGCGTCCACATCCTGCGCGATACCACCGACCCCGAGGAAGCCGGCGCCGCGCTGTCCGACATCGCCGACGCCGCGATCATGGCGCTCCAGCCTCGCGTCGAGGCCGAGTTCGCCCAGGCGCACGGCAGGATCGCGGGCGGCGGTCTCGCGGTCGTCGCGCTGGGCAAGCTCGGTGGGCGCGAGATGACGGTCACCTCGGACCTCGACCTGTTGATGGTCTACGACCACCCGGAGGACGCCGAGTCCTCGGAAGGCCCGAAGCCGCTGCCGCCGTCGCTCTACTACGCCCGGCTCACTCACCGCATGGTCAACGCGCTGACTGCGCTCACCGCGGAGGGCCGACTCTACGAGGTCGACCTGCGCCTGCGCCCTTCAGGCAATGCCGGCCCGGTCGCCCCCTCGCTCGACGCCTTCATCAAATACCAGACCGAGAGCGCCTGGACCTGGGAGCACATGGCGCTGACCCGAGCCCGCTGCGTCGCCGGTCCCGAGGAACTGCGCATCAAAGTCGACGACGCGGTGCGCCATATCCTTACCCGCCCACGTGACCCCGAAAAGCTGGTGGTCGACATCGCCGACATGCGTGCGCGGATGGCGAAGCAGCACGTCGCCAAGTCGCCTTGGCAGATCAAGCATCTGCGCGGCGGGTTGGTGGACGTGGAATTCGTTGCCCAGTATCTCATGCTGCGCGAGGCCGCGGCCAAGCCCGAGGTGCTGTCGCGCGCCACCGCCGACGCGCTCGGCCGCCTGCGCGACGCCGGCGCGCTCGACCCCGCGGACGCCGAGACCCTGATCGCAGCGGTGCATCTGTGGCGCAAGGTCCAGGGGGCACTGCGGCTGACCAGCGGCGAGCGCTTCGACGAGGACGCCGCCACCGCCGGCCACAAGGCGCTGCTGGTACGCGCCTGCGGCGGCGACACGATCAAGGGGCTCAAGGCCGAGATCGCCGAGCGCGCCGATGCGGTGCTGGCGATCTTCGAGCGTCTCGTCGACGCGCCTGCCGTCGAAGCACGCAAGCTCGACACGGACGAGAGCGAGGCGAAGGAGAGGACCGAATGAGCCTGGGTGTCGGCGACGAGGCACCCGACTTCACCCTGCCCACCGACGGCGGCGGCGAGACCGACGTGATCCGGCGCTTCGGCTCCTGGGTGGAGAAATCCATGTACGCCCGCGAGTTCATGGGCATCGACCGCTCCACCTTCCTCATCGACCGCGACGGCGTCGCCCGCGGCGTCTGGCGCAAGTTCAAGGTCAAGAACCATGTCGACGAGGTGCTGGCGGCGCGAAGGGCTTGTAGGCATTGCAGCCGCCGTGCGTCCCTCGCGACGGCAGACCATTGCACCCCGGCCGCCTCAGCCGCTACACGCCCGCCATGCCCACCCTCGCCGCCACCGCCTGTGCGATCCTCGCCACTGCCGACCCGGCGGAGAAGGCGCGGATGTCCCGCGCCGCCGCCGCCGCGTGGCGCGCGGGCGACATCGTCGAGGTCGGCACGGCGTCGCCGCCCGACCGTCCGGCCCGCCCGGCCCGGCCCGAGCTGCGCCGCCCGGGCGACATGCCGCGGCGCCGGCTCGGCGGCGGCCCGGCCGGGCGGATCTCCCTGCTCCACGCGCTGGCGCATATCGAGCTCAATGCCATCGACCTCGCCTGGGACATCGTCGTGCGCTTCGCCTCCGAGGGCCTGCCGCGCGCCTTCTATGACGACTGGGTCCAGGTCGCGGACGAGGAGGCCAAGCACTACCTCCTGCTCACCGACCGCCTCGCCGCGCTCGGCGCCGCCTACGGCGATCTGCCGGCCCATGACGGGCTGTGGGAGGCCGCCCACGAGACCCGCCACGATCTGCTCGCGCGCCTCGCTGTCGTGCCCATGGTGCTCGAGGCGCGCGGCCTCGACGTCACTCCGGGCATGATCGAGCGGCTGCGCAAGGCCGGCGACGCCGACAGCGCCGCCGCGCTCGAGGTGATCTACCGCGACGAGATCGGCCACGTCGCCATCGGCACCCGCTGGTTCGACTATCTGTGCACCGCCCTCAGCCTCGCCCCCGCCCCAACTTGGCGCGCCTTGGTCGCCAAGCATTTCAAGGGTGCCCTCAAGCCGCCATTCAATCATGAGGCGCGGGCGCGGGCCGGCATGACGCCCGCCACCTACGCTGCGCTGGCGCCGAGCGAATAGGCCCGGCCGCGGCGGCGGCGTGTCCCCGTTCAGGAAGCGCCTCGTCGTTCAAGGGCGACTATTCGGAGATCTCGCGCACGACGCGAAAGCCGACGATGACGTCGCGGGCCTCGGCGTTGGCGACCAGGGGCCGGGCCGACCATGCGTAGTCGGGCCCGTGGTACCACGACCCGCCGCGCAAGACGCGCCGGGAACAGTCCCCTCCGGTGAACGCCGTGCCGTCGCGCGGCTGGTCGCGGTCGCCCTCGTCGGTCTTGGTACAGTCGAGCGTCCATTCCCACACATTGCCGGCCATGTCATGGAGCCCGAAGCGGTTCGGCTCGAAGGCGCCGACCGGCGCGGTCGCCTCGCCGTCCCAGAAGCTGCCGCAGCCGTCGCAGTTCGCGTTGCCCTCGCCCACCTCGTCGCCCCAGTACCACAGCGTCGTGGTCCCGGCGCGCGCCGCGTACTCCCATTCCGTGTCGCTGGGCAGGCGATAGCGATGGCCGGTGGTGCGGCTGAGCCAGTCGGCATAGGCGCTGGCGTCTTCCCAGTTCACGTTGACGACCGGACGCCGGCCGCGGCCCCAGTCGCGCTCGTCCTCCGGCCGGAAGCCGCGGCAACCGCCGTCCTCGACGCATGCGTCCCATTGGTCGAAGGTCACCTCGTGACGCCCGAACGCAAGGCGCTCGCCGATCCGCACGAACATCCCCTGGTTGCCGTTCTTGCCCGCGACGAAGTTGTACCGGTAATCGCCCGTCGGGATGGCCACCATCTCGGGACACTCGGGACAGTCGCGGAAGACCCTGCCGATCGGGTGCTTCTCGACCGGCAGCCCGATTTCGCGCAGGAACCCGGCGAACTCGCCGCGCGGTGCGCTGGTCTCCGCGATGTCCAAGGCGACAGCCATCGCGACGGCACATGCCGCCAGCGCCCCCACGCCGCCCAGCGCCCAGCGGCGCGGAAGGGCCGCTCCGGACGCGCCTGCAGCCTGGGGCGACGACCCGGATCCACCGTTCGCTGCGGTCCAAGGCGTTGCCGCGTGTCTAGGCTTGGGCGCGGTCTTGGGCTTGGGCTTGGGCTTGGGCTCTTGCTCACGCGCCCTCCCGGCCTCGGCGCCCGGGGTCCCTCGCCCGGCAGTCCTACGCACTAGCGCGCGGAACGCCTCGACCGACTGCGGACGCTTGTCGGCGTCGAGTACCAGCCCGGCGTCGATGGCGTTGAGCAGCTCGCGCGAGTAGCGGCCAGCGCCCAGCTTCGCAGCGGGCTCCAGCGGCGCGTCGCCCAGCAGCCGGTCGGTGGCGTCCGGGGGGCGGCGGCCGGTGACACAGCGGTAGAGCGTGGCAGCAAGGGCGTAGATGTCGGTCGCCGGGCCGCGGCGGCCGCGTGACCCGTACTGCTCGGGCGGCGAATAGCCAGTGCTGACGATCGCCGTGTGGGTCATGGTACGGTCGCCCAGCGCCTGCCGCGCCGCGCCGAAATCGATCAGCACCGGCTCGCCCTTCTTGCCCAGGACGATGTTGGCCGGCTTGATGTCGCGGTGCAGGAAGCCCGCTTCGTGAACTTGCTCGAGCCCGTCGAGCAGCGGATCGAGGATGGCACGGATTTCGGTTTCGCCGAGCGGGCGCCGACCCAATAGTTCCTCCAGGCTTTCGCCCTCGACATAGCGCATGGCGAGATAGGCGGTGCGGTGCGCCTCGAAGAGCCGGAACACGGTCACGATGTTCTGGTGATGGAAGCCCGCCAGGGTCGCGCCTTCCTCCCGGAAGCTGGCCAGGCCCCACTCGAAATCCTCCCGCATGTTCGGGCCGAGCGGGCGCACCGTGGTGCCGTCGACCCGGCCGGCGAAGCCGGACGGCAGGTACTCCTTGAGCGCCACCGCGCGGCCGAACTCGCTGTCGGTGGCCAGATAGGTGATCCCGAACCCGCCGGCGCCGAGCACCCGCTCGATACGGTATCCCTCGAACTCGTACCCTTCGGGCAGTGCATCGTTGCGCATGCGCGCCATCCCTCCTCCGTTCGGCCGGTGCGCGCCGCGGCGCCGATCCGCGGGCGGAACATGGCTCGGGAGTCGCCCGCCTTGCAACCTTCGGGCGGCGTACGGTTTTCTTCGCTGGCTACTGCGCGAGGACAGGCGGAACGGCAGGCACGCGGCGGGTTCGACCTGCCGGGAGGGTTTTTTGCGTGCCCCCGATCGCTCGCAGAGCACTGCGTCCAGTCGAATCAGCAGATGAGTCGGTGTCGCTCGACCCGGACCCTCACGTCACGGGGTCGACCTTGCGGCCCCGTGCCGGAGGCCGTTGCCCCGGGGCCGGCCCGCCGGCCGCCTCAGACGCCGACGCCGAGCTCGCGCGCCAGGCCGGGGAAGTCGTCGACGATGATGTCGTGATGCGGGTTGGGCTCGGGGTCCGGCGGCCCCTCCGCGCCCCACTCGTCCGGCCGGCGCACGAAGGCGGTCTTGAAGCCCACCTTCTTGGCGGCGTCGAGGTCGAAGTTGTGGCACGCCACCATCAGGCACTCGGACAGGTCGAGTTGGAGGTGCCGCGCCACCGTCTCGTAGCTCTCCGGCAGGAGCTTATACTTGCCGATCCCCTCGCAGGAGAACACGCAGTCCCACGACAGCCCGTTCGTCCGCGCCGTATCGATGATGATGCGGTAGCTCAGGATCGTGAACGAGCACACCATGTACTGCTCGCGCAATTTGGGCAGCACCGGGGGGAAGTCGGGCCAGCACTTGAAGGCGTGCGGCGCCGCGTAGGCGACGGCATGCAGGTCGTCCTCGGAAAAGGCGGTGATCCCTTCGTCCTCGAGCACGCCCTCGACCGCCATTCGGTGGGCGCCGTCGAAATTGTAGGCGGGCGGCTCGTGCTCGCCGAGGTTCAGCATCGCCTTGAGCGAGCGGCGCCGGATCTGGTTGGTCAGCTTGGGCCAGTCCGCCTCGATGCCGCGCGCCCTGCCGACCTCGGCCAGCGCGGTCGAGAAGCCCGTGTGCCAGTCGAGGATCGTGCCGCCCGTGTCGAAGGTCAGCGCCTTGATGCCGGTAGCCATTGCGTCTCTCCCCCTTTTTGCCGGCGTTTGTCCTTTCTTGCGATCGCGACGAACATTGCCGCGCGGGCCGCGACGTGGCAAGCGCATGCGGATCACGACCGCGCGAGCCTGCTACTCGGCGGCCTCGCTCCGCTCGCCGCCCAGGCGCTCGGCCAGCGCCGCCTCGATGAACTGGTCGATCTCGCCGTCGAGCACCGCCTGCGTGTTGCCGGTCTCGACGTTGGTCCGCAGGTCCTTGACCATCTGGTAGGGGTGCAGGACGTAGGACCGGATCTGATGACCCCAGCCGATGTCGGTCTTGCCCTCGGCCTCGGCCTG
>CAZMTC010000087.1:0-12817 GCA_964569105.1 uncultured Alphaproteobacteria bacterium
CTGATCTACAACGGCTTCTGGTTCGCGCCCGAGCGCGAGATGCTCCAGGCCGCCATCGACCGGGCGGCCGAACGGGTCACCGGCACGGTGCGGGTCAAGCTCTACAAGGGCAACGTGATCGTCACCGGCCGGCGCTCGCCCAACAGCCTCTACGACGAGGCGATCGTCACCTTCGAGGACGACCGCGGCGCCTACGACCAGCGCGACGCCGAGGGCTTTATCCGGCTCAATGCGCTGCGCCTGCGGCTGGGCAAGACCGGGCGCTGAGTACTTTTAGCACGCCGCCGGCGCCCCCATGTGAAGGATTGGACGCTTTCTCGGCCCGGCTGCGCGGCGCAGGAATCGAATCCGAGTATCCGAGCACGGGAGCGACGCCATGATCGCGTTTCCGCAGATCTTCCGCAGGTTGTTCCGGCTGTTGGGTATGCCCAAGCCGAGCGCAGACGCGCGCGCGGCAGGGGACCAGTTCCACGTCAAGACCGGCAAAGCCGCAGTCCGGCGCGCCGCCGGCGTGTCGCACGGTACCGGCGAAGAGGAGCCGCGCGACACGCGCGAGACAGTGGCGCGAGCAGCGCGCACAAACGACCGGCGGCGCGGATCGGGTTGACGCTATCGCCCTGTCCTCACCATCTCGAGAGGTACGAGAGTGACCCCGACCGGAGGTGCGCTATGCAATGGTATCCGAGCGTCTTTCGGGCGGTAATCGAATCTTTCGACAGCGACTGGCGCAACCGGCCGCGCGGCCTCGACAAGCTGGAGCGCCGCGACGCGGGACGCTGGCGCTTCGACAAGCAACCGTAACCGACCGCCAGCAGGCCGGCACCCAAGCGGTGCCGGCACCGTGGTATCGGCGTCTGGAACCAAGGGAGAGGCGAAAATGAACGCGGATCTGAGAGCCAAGCGCGTCGCCATTTTGGTGGACGACGGCTTCGAGCAGTCCGAGCTGACCTCGCCACGCGAGGCGCTGATGGGCGCGGGCGCGGAAGTGGACGTGGTCTCCCCCAAGAAGGACACGGTACGCTCCAAGCGAGGCACGGAATGGGTCGAGGATCTCGAGGTCGATATTCACCTCGACGACGTCGAGCCCGAAAAATACGACGCCCTGGTACTGCCCGGCGGCGTGTTCAACCCCGACTTCCTGCGCATGAACGAGCGCGCGGTGGCCTTCGTGCGCTGGTTCTTCATGACCAAACGGCCGGTGGGCGCGATCTGCCACGGGCCGTGGACGCTGATCGAGGCCGATGTGGTGCGCGGCCGTACCGTGACCTCCTATCCCTCGCTCAAGACCGACCTGCGCAACGCGGGCGCCGAGTGGATCGATCGCGACGCCGTGTCCGACAACGGGCTGGTCACCAGCCGCCGACCGGACGACCTGCCGGCCTTCAACCGTGCGCTCATGCAGGCTATCGCCGAGGGTCTGCACGAGGGTCAGCGCGCCGCCTGAGCGCGCCGAATGCGCCCCTCCTATTGCCCCGTCTCGCGCAGCCGGTCGAGGCGCAGGCGGTGGCGCGCGTCGCTCAGCCGAGCGGCGCCGGCATAGACCGCGGCGAAGACGCCGATGCCGGTACCGCCAGCGATCAGAAACATGACCAGAAGCTGGTACTTGATCGCGTCCGCGGGCGCGGCGCCGGCTAGGATCTGCCCTGTCATCATGCCGGGCAGGGCAACTAGGCCGGTGGCCGCCATGGCGTTGACGATGGGCAGCAGGCCCGAGCGCATGGCGTCGCGGACCGTCCCGCTGAGCGCGAGCCATTTGCCGTCGCCCAACGCCAGCCGCGCCTCGATTGCCGGGCGATCCCGGCCCACCGCGCTGGTCAGCGTGTCGAGGCCGAGCGAGATGCCGGTCATGGTGTTGCCCAGCACCATGCCCAGCAGCGGGACGGCGTAGCGCGGGTCGTACCAGGGATCGGGCTGAACCTGGGTGGCCAGCGCGAACACCGTGACCAGCGTCGCGGCCATCAGCATGGCCGTGGAGCCCAGCCCGTAGCTCCACCAGCCGGCGTACTTGCGGCCCTGGCGCGCCACGGCCTCGCGGCCGGCGAAGCCGATCATCACGGCGGCGGCGACCGCGGTCCATAGCGGCGAGGTGAGGGCGAACAAGGTCTCGAGCACCAGGCCCAGCAGCACAAGCTGAACCACCATGCGGACGGTGGCGACCAGGATCTGGCGCGTCAGCCCCAGTCGCAGTAGCAGCGAGAGCGCCGCATGAACCAGAATCAGAGTCGCCGCGAGCGCCAAGTCGGTGTGGTCGAGCGTGATATAGCTCATGGCCGGCCTTCGGTGACGCGTCCGCCCTCGACGTGCAGCGCCCGACGAGCGAGCCGCCGCGCCATGGCACGGTCATGGGTCACGAGCAGGATGGCGAGGCCGGCCTCCAGCCGCTCGCGCAGCACCGCCTCGACTCGGCGGGCGGCCGTCCGGTCGAGCGGGCCGGTCGGCTCGTCGAGCAGCAGCACACGTGGCCGGCGCGCCAGCGCGCGGGCCAGGGCGAGACGCTGGCGTTCGCCGGTCGAGGGCTGCGTCGTGGGCCAGTCCATCGCCTCGGCAGGCAGGCCGAGCGCGTCGAGCAACGACGGCGCGGCCGCCGGGTCCGGAAAATGGTCGCGCACGCGCGGCGCCCACCATGCGGGCTCGGCGGCGACGTAGACGACCCGGCGCCTCCATTGCGGCGCCGGCATCGCTCCGCGCTCTCGGCTCCCGAGGCACACGTTGCCGGCCGCGGGATCGAGATCGGCAATGGCCCGCAGCAGCAGCGTCTTGCCGCTGCCCGACGGCCCGGACACGGCGAGGCACTCTCCTGCATCGAGCACGAATGAAGCCGGCGCGAGTCCCGGACGGGACAGCCGGTCCACGGTCAGCAGGACGTCGGGCGCCGGTATGGGATCGGCCGCAGCTGGCATGGCGCGAGTGTCGGCCGAACGGACGCGCTCGCCAAGCGTTGCGGCGCTCCTGCCGCCGGCCGAGGAGACGCTGGCCGCGACAATTTGTCCGGCGACGGGACACGGCCATGCGCCGGAGGCAGGTTGAACGGCATGGCCCGGAACCCTAAGTGTGTATCGATGGCTCAAATCGGCCAAGATTTCTGACACCCCGTGTTGAGCCGGGCCTCTGGGCCCGGTTTTTGTCGGTGCTGCGATCCGGCGGCGCCGCGGTCTTGGCATAAAGTCCGGGTTGGCGCGCGTCCTCCGCGAAGCGGCCCGGCCAGCGGAATGGAGGCGTGAGACATGGACATCGATCTTACCGGCAAGAACATCGGCTTCGTGATGGCCAACGGCTTCACGGAAGACCACTACACCCAGCCCATGGCGGCGCTTCGCAAGGCGGGCGCCAACGTGTACGTGATCGGCCATGAGGGCGGCACGGTCATGGCATGGCACGACGCGGCCTGGGGCCATTCGTTCATGGTCGACGTGCAGGCGATCGAGGCGAACCCCGAAGCCTTCGACCTGGTGGTCGTCCCCGGGGGCGTCGAGCATGTGAAGGTGATCCGCAACAACGAGCATTGCGTGGCCTTCGTCAAGGACGTGGTCCAGGCCGGCGGCGCGATGGCCGCGCTGGGCACCGGCGTCGCCTTGCTCGCCGTCGCGGGCGTCGCGGCCGGCCGCACGGTGGCGGCCGAGGAGTCGGTCCGCGACGAGCTGGTCAAGGCGGGCGCGACAATCGCCGAGGGCCCGAAGGCCATGGACGGCCGGCTGGCGACCCTGGCCGACGACGAGCATCTGCAGGATTTCCTCCAGGACATCGCCGCGCTGGCCGACGGCCGGGCCGAGGAGCAGAAGAACGCGGCCTGACCCCGGACTTTCGAAACTGCGACGGCGCGGGCCCGGGACGGCTCGCGCCGTTCGCTTTTCTCGCCGGGACGGCCGGAAACGCTCAGACGGCCACGACCGGCACGCCGATGATCCAGCCATGGAGCAGGACGAAAACGGCGTAGAGCGCCAGGCCCGCAAGCACCTTCCACCAGCCGATCTCCGCCCAGTCGATGGTCGTGCGGCCCTCGAGCGCGGCGGCGAAGGGGATGGCCGAGGTGGTCAGCGCCAGCGGACCGAAGGCGGCGCCCATCTGCTCCTCCTTCTTCCAGTCGATCAGCTTCATGCCGGCGAGCGCGAGAAGGGCCAGCGCGCCGAACAGGACGATCGAGGCGGCGTCGCCGTTGGTGGTCAGGTGCGACAGCGCCCACAGCGCGATCGCCCACATGATCGGGTGGCGCGTCACCCGCATGATGCCACGCGCCGGCCGGTCGGCCTCGAGCGCGGCGTCCTGCATCACGGCCGTGGGGTTGGGCGTGAAATAGCCGGTGGTGAGCAACACGAAGGCGAACGGCATGACCGCGAACGGGATGTGCCGGGTCCATGCCGCCGGCTCCCACACCGGGACGAAGGGCGCATTGGCATAGGCCCAGCACAGCCAGACGAGCAGCGCGACCGATGCCAGCGAGAACAGTCCCATATAGGGTCCCTGACCGACCGCGCGGACCAGCGTCGCGCGCAGCGGCGTGCTCGACAGGATATGCAAGCCGACGAAGGCGATCGCGGCGTAGAGTACATGAGATACGGTCCCGACCATGGCGGCGATCATGCCCGCGCCGCAATGCTGCGTCCAGTACGCCCCGGCGGGGTATACCGGGCCCGCCCGGCGGGCCTATATAGGCGCAACCGAAGCGAGGAAGCCGGCAGGCGGGGCCGGACGACAGACACGACGAGATGACCGACCATCACCATCCTCCGATGTCCGCCGTCGGTGCCGCGATCAAGGGGCGCTGCCCGCGTTGCGGCCGCGGTGCGCTGTTCGACGGCGTGCTGGCTGTGGGCAACACGTGTCCCGAGTGCGGGCTCGACCTGTCGGCGCACGACGCCGGCGACGGTCCGGCGGTGTTCGTGATCCTGATCCTGGGCGCGGTGACGGTCGCCCTGGCGCTGTGGGTGGAGGCGGCGTTCGAGCCACCCTATTGGGCGCACGCCGTCCTGTGGCCGCCCCTGATCCTGGGTGGGTCGATATGGCTTCTGCGGCTGCTCAAGGCGTGGCTGGTCGCCCAGCAATTCCGGCACCGGCGGGAAACCCTCGATGGCGCGTGACGTTCCCGACACCCGAGGGCGCACCTTTTGGTTCATCGTGTTCGCCGTATTGGGCGTGATCGGCCTGGCGATGCTCGGCACCTGGCAGCTTCAGCGCCTGGAGTGGAAGGAGAATTTGATTGCCCAGCGCGAGGCCGGCATGGAGGCCGCGCCGATGGTCTCGGGCGACGTGTCGGTACCCGGTGACGCGTATCGCCGGGTCACGCTCACCGGACGCTTCGATCACGCGCACGAGTTTTTCCTTACGGGACGTGCGCAACGAGGCAAGCCGGGCTATCACGTTGTGACGCCGTTGATCACCCCCGACGGCGGCGCGATCCTGGTCGACCGCGGCTGGATCCCGCTGGAGGCGCGCGACCCGCGCAAACGGCCCGACGGGCAGGTCCAAGGCACGGTCAGTTTCACCGGGCTGGTCCGCGACCCCGCCGGGCCGAGCTGGTTCACACCGGACAACGACACCGAAGCCAACTACTGGTTCTGGCCCGACCTCGCGGGGATGGCTGCCGAGGCGGGGCTCGAAGGCGAGGCCGAAACCGCCTGGTACGCGATGGCGGGGCCGGACGCGCCCTGGGGCATGCCGGTGCCGCACGAATTCGAGATCGACCTCCGCAACGACCACCTGCAATACGCGATCACCTGGTACGCGCTGGCGGTCGCACTCGCCGTGATCGCCTGGCTCTACCGCCGGCGACACGCCTGAGCAACCGAGAGACAGTCGAGCCATGGACGACACCGCACAGCGCAATCTGCCGCCCGCCTATGCGGCGCTCGAGGACCGCTTTCGGCGCCTGAGCCTGATCGGCGAGTGCGCCAACTTCCTGCACTGGGACACCCGCGTAATGATGCCCGCGGGCGGCGCCGAGGCGCGTGGCGAGCAGCTGGCGGCGCTCGACGTGCTCAGCCACGAGATGCTGGGCGACCCGCGCACGGCCGAGCTGCTCGACCGAGCCGAGCAGGACGAGGCCGGGCAGCTCGACACCTGGCAGCGCGCCAACCTGCGCGAGATGCGCCGGCAGTGGATCCATGCCGAGGCCGTGCCGGGGGACCTGGTCGAAGCTTTGAGCCGGGCCGAGTCGGCATGCCACAACGCCTGGCGTCAGGCGCGCGCCGACGACGACTTCGGCTCGGTCAAGCCGGCGCTCGAGCGGGTTGTGCGGCTCGCCCGGCAGTCCGCGGCGGCCAAGGCGGAGAGGCTGGAAGTGACGCCCTACGAGGCGCTGATGGACGCGTTCGAGCCGGGCGGGCGCACGGCATGGGTCGACCGGCTGTTCAAGCCGTTGGCCAAGGAGCTGCCACGGCTGCTCGAGGAGGTGCTGGCCGCGCAGGACCGGTCGCCGCGGCCGATCCGGCCCGAGGGGCCGTTCCCGGTGGAGCGGCAGCGCGCGCTGGCCGAGCGCATGATGGCGGTGCTCGGCGTCCGCCCGGCGCAGGGGCGGCTCGACGTCTCCGACCATCCGTTCTCGGCGGGCACGCCCGACGACACGCGCATCACCACCCGCTACAACACGCGCGACTTCACCGAATCGCTCATGGGCGTGCTGCACGAGACCGGCCACGCCCTCTACGAGCGCGGCCGGCCCGCCGACTGGCGCTGGCAGCCCGTCGGCCGGGCGCGCGGCATGAGCATGCACGAGAGCCAGTCGCTGATCGTCGAGATGCAGGCCTGCCGCTCGCGCGAGTTCCTCGAGTTCGCGGCGCCGATGATGCAGGCGACCTTCGGTGGCTCGGGCGAGGGCTGGACGCCGGACAACCTCCACCGCCTCTACACCGAGGTGGAGCGCGGCCCGATCCGCGTCGACGCCGACGAGGTGACCTATCCGCTGCACATCATCCTGCGCTACCGGCTGGAGAGCGCGCTGATCGGCGGCGACCTGACGGTCGAGGATCTGCCCGGCGCATGGAACGACGGCATGGAGGAGCTCCTGGGCATCCGGCCGTCGGACGACCGCCAGGGCGTGCTGCAGGACATCCACTGGTATTCGGGCGCCTTCGGCTACTTCCCGACCTATACGATCGGCGCCATGGCGGCGGCGCAGCTCTACGCCGCTGCACTGCGCGCGCGGCCGGAGATCCCTGAACGCATCGCGCGCGGCGACTTCGCGCCTTTGACCGGCTGGCTGCGCGAGACCGTGCACGGCCGCGGATCGCTCATGGACACCGAGGCGCTGATCGAGAAGGCGACCGGCGCGCCGCTCGACCCGGCGGTGTTCCTGGGCCATCTGCGGCAGCGCTATCTCGACGCGTAGGGGGCGCGGCTGGGCACGGTTGCGCCGCGCCATGCGATCACTAGAGTCACGCCGATCCGGCGCGGCCATTTGAAAGGGTTGCCCGTGCGTTACATCAGCACCCGGGGCGAGGCCCCCGCCCTGGCATTCGACGACGTCCTGCTCGCAGGCCTGGCTCGCGACGGCGGGCTGTACGTCCCCGATGACTGGCCGGAGTTCGAATTCCAGCGCCAAGTGGGCAAGTCCTATGCGGAGCTGGCGACCTACGTGATGGCCCCCTATCTGGGCGAGGCAATCCCGCTCAAGGACTTCGCGGCGATGGTGGTCGACACCTACGCCCAGTTCGACCACGCCGAGGTCGCGCCGCTCCGGCCGCTCGGTCAGGACGAGTGGCTGCTCGAACTGTTCCATGGACCCACGCTGGCGTTCAAGGATTTCGCGCTGCAGCTCGTGGGCCGGCTGTTCGACTATGTCCTGCAACGGCGCCGCGAAGGCATCACCATCGTCGGCGCCACCTCGGGCGACACCGGTTCGGCCGCGATCGCGGCGTGCCGCGACCGCGCCTCGATGGACGTGTTCATCCTGCACCCGCACGGCCGCGTCTCGGAGGTGCAGCGCCGGCAGATGACCACCGAGACCGCGCCCAACGTCCACAACATCGCGATCGAAGGCTCGTTCGACGACTGCCAGGCCATCGTCAAGTCGCTGTTCGGCAACGCCAAGTTCCGCGACGCCGTGCACCTCTCGGCGGTCAACTCGATCAACTGGGCGCGGATCATGGCGCAGATCGTCTATTACGCCTCCGCCGCGCTGCGGTTGGGCGAGCGCGATGCGCCGGTGACCTTTGCCGTGCCCACTGGCAATTTCGGCAACGTCTTCGCCGGCTACGCCGCGATGCGCATGGGCCTGCCGGTTCAGAAGTTCGTCGTCGGCTCCAACCGCAACGACATCCTGACCCGCTTCTTCGAGACCGGGAAGATGGAGGTTCAGACGGTCGAGCCCAGCCTGAGCCCGTCGATGGACATCCAGGTTTCGTCCAATTTCGAGCGGCTGCTGTTCGACATGATGGACCGCGACGCTCCGGCGGTGACCAAGCTGATGGAGACGTTCAAGAACACCGGCAGGTTCGAGGTGCCCGACGCCGTCCACCGCAAGATCGGCCGCACCTTCAAGGGCGCGCGGCTGGACGACGAGCAGACCATCGCCGCGATTCGCGGGATCCACGAGAGCACGGGAGTGATCGTCGACCCGCACACGGCGGTGGGCATCATGGCCGGACGGGCGAGGCGTGGGCAAGCCAAGGGGCCGCTGGTGGCGCTGGCCACGGCGCACCCGGCCAAGTTCCCGGACGCGGTCGAGCGGGCCATCGGCGAGCGGCCGGGCCTGCCCGAGCATCTGGCCGACCTCTACGACCGGGAGGAACGCATGGTGGTGCTCCCGGCCAGGGTCGGGAAGGTCAAGGAGTACATCCTCAAACACGCACGAATGGCGGAAGCGGCATGACTGTGGAGGTCACGACGTTGGATAACGGCCTGCGGGTGGTCACGGCGGCCATGCCGCATGTCGAGACGGTCTCGCTGGGCGTTTGGGTCGGCGCGGGGACGCGCGACGAGCGCCCTGAGGTCAACGGTGTCGCACACATGCTGGAGCACATGGCGTTCAAGGGCACGCGGCGGCGCTCGGCGCGCGGTATCGCCGAGGAGATCGAGGCGGTGGGCGGCCACCTGAACGCCTATACCAGCCGCGACAGCACGGCCTACTATGCCAAGGTGCTCAAGGTCGACCTGCCGCTGGCGGTCGACCTGATCGCGGACATCCTGCTGCACTCGGTCTACGACGAGGGCGAGCTTCGGCGCGAGCGCGACGTGGTCCTGCAGGAGATCGGCCAGGCCGCCGACACGCCGGACGACATCGTGTTCGACCATTTGCAGGCGGCGGCCTACCCGGACCAGCCGGTGGGCTGGCCGGTGCTGGGTACGACGCAGACGGTGCGCTCGATGCCGCGCGACGCGCTCATCGACTTCGTCGGCCACCAGTACGGCGCCGAGCGCACGGTGGTCGCGGCGGCTGGCAATTTGGACCATGGCCACGTCGTCGAGTTGGCCACTGAGGCGTTCGGCGCGCTGGAGTGCCGCGGCGCGCCCGAGCGCGCGCCGGCCGAGTACCACGGCGGCGATCTGCGGGAGCCGCGGTCGCTGGAGCAGGTGCACCTGACCCTCGGCTTCCCCGGCGTCGCCTATGACGATCCCGACCACTACGCGCTCGCCATGTACGCGACCATGGTCGGCGGCGGCATGTCGTCGCGGCTGTTCCAGGAGCTGCGCGAGGAACGCGGGCTGGTCTACAGCGTCTACTCGTTCGCCGGTTCGATGACCGACGGCGGCATGTTCGGCGTCTATGCCGGCACCGGCGAGGCCGAGGTAAGCGCACTGGTACCGGTGGTGTTCGATCAGCTGCGCGACACCGCCCTCGAGCCGCGGCCCGGCGAGCTGGAACGCGCGCGCAGTCAGCTCAAGGCCGGCGTCGTCATGGCGCTCGAGAGCACCAGCGCACGCGCCGAGCAACTCGCCAACCAGATGCTGGTCTTCGGCCATCCGCTGCCGATCGAGGAGATCGTCGCCAAGATCGAGGCGGTCGACCAGGACGCGGTGGCGCGCGTCGCGGAGCGTGTTCTTTCCGGGCCGCTGACCTGCGCGGCGGTGGGGCCGCTGGGCCGTCTCGAAAGCTACGACGACATGGCGGCGCGACTGGCTTGAGCCGGCGGGGCCCGCCGCGGCTCCGTCGGAGACGGAACCCGCTCAGGCGTCCTCGTCCATGATGCGGTCGTGCCAGAACGCGGCCGGCACGCCCCAGAACACGGCGTTGAGCACGAACACGAGGACGATCGTCGGTACCGGCGGCAGTTGCGGCATGAAGATGAACAGGGCGGCGAGGCTGGCCAACGCGCCGACGATCAGCCCGCGCAGCCACCACATCGGGCGCAGGAGCGGCAGGACGAACGGAAGGCCCCAGATGCCACCCCAGGTGACCTGCTTGTAGATGAACGCCTTGGACGAGAATTGACCGGCGGCGGCGTCGGGGATGATCCCCACGGCGATCAGCACATGGGCGGCGGCGAAGAACACGATCACACCCGCGCAGCCCGAGACGAACGCCCAGGACAGGCGGCGCAGCACGTAGGTCATGGCGATAATCCCTCCCAGCATCGCGGGCCCGCGTTGGGGCCTGGCCGAGATTCAAGCGGCCGTCGGGCCGCCGGGAAAGGAAATTCCGCCATGCTCACTCAAGCGTGACCGGAATCGCTGGACAGCTTGTAGGGGTCGAAGCCGAGCTTCGCGATGGCGCGCTCCCATTTGTGTTCGACGTCGTCGTCGAACACGATCTCCGAATCGGCGGGCGCGTGCAGCCAGCCATTGTTCTGGATCTCCTCCTCGAGCTGGCCCGGCCCCCAGCCCGAATAACCCAGTGCCAGGATGGCCTGCCTGGGGCCGTCGCCCTCGGCCATCGCCTTGAGGATATCGAGCGACGCGGTGAGCGCGACCGACCTGTCGACCTCGACCGAGGCGTCGCGCAGATAGTCGGCGCTGTGGAGGACGAAACCGCGCCCGGTCTCGACCGGTCCGCCGACATGAACGCGGATCGGCCGCTCTATCCCCGTGGGCTCGATCCCGACCTGGGTCAGGAGCTGCGCGAACGACATGTCGTCCATCAGCCGGTTGACCACGATGCCCATGGCACCCTCGTCGTTGTGCGCGCACATGTAGATGACACTGCGCTCGAACCGGGGATCGGGCATGCCCGGCATGGCGATGATCAGCTGACCCGTCAGATAGATGTCTTCGCTCTCGCTCATGGCGCTGCTTCCGGACTTGGGACTCCCGCCCTACCACACCTAAATGTGACTATGCAGCGTGGCGTCCAAGCCTAAATTCTCCATGCAATTGGTGAACAGCCTCTTGACCGTGGTACGGCTCGAACGATGACCCTGTCCCTCCGTACGACCCGGGTGCGCCTCGTCGGGGCGCTCGCGGCGGCATTCGCGCTGTTGGCTGCGGGGCCGGCCCTGACGGCCGCGTCCGACTGGGCCGACACGCCGCAGGGCCGGGCGCGGCTGATCGCCGCGACGTCGGGCGTCGGACCGGACGGGACCGTGCGGCTGGGGCTCGAGTTCAACCTCGAGCCGGGCTGGAAGATCTATTGGCGGACGCCCGGCGACGCCGGCTACCCCCCCTCCATCGACTGGTCGCGTTCCGAGAACCTGGCCGGCGCGGTAATGGACTGGCCGGTCCCGGCGCGCTTCGAGATCCTGGGCTTCCAGACGCTGGGCTACAAGGACGACGTCGTCTTCCCCATCGAGGCGACGCTGGCGCGGCCCGGAGAACCGTTGCGTCTGGACGCCACGGTCGACTACCTGACCTGCTCGGACGTGTGCATACCGCACACGCTCGACTTGGCGCTCGGCCTGCCCGCCGGCCCGGCGCAGAACACCGTCTTCGCCCACCGCATCGACCAGGGTGCGGCCCGGGTGCCCGATGCCGGCACCGCACAGGGCCTGTCGGTCGAGCGCGTGGCGGTCGCCGACGCGGACGGTGGCAAGACGCTCACCGTAAGCGCACGCGCCGAACCGGACTTCGAGGCGCCCGATGTCTTCGTCGAGGGCCCGACGAGCGTGTTCTTCGGAAAGCCCGAGGTGCGGCTGCTGGCGGGCGGGACCATGGCCCGGCTGGTGCTGCCGGTCGAACGGTTGCGCGAGACCATGCCCGACCTGGTGGGCAAGGCGCTGACGGTCACGCTGGTCGACGGGGCGCGTGCGCTCGAGACGACCGCGGTGGCGCAGCCCGGCGCCGCGCCCCAGGCAGGGCTCACACTGCTCGCCGCGCTCGGCCTCGGCCTGCTGGGCGGGCTTATCCTGAACGTCATGCCCTGCGTGCTGCCCGTGCTGTCGATCAAGCTGATGGGCGTGGTGCGCATGGGCGGACGCGACGCGGGCGCGGTCCGCCGCGGCTTCCTGGCGACCGCGGCGGGCATCGTCACGGCGTTCCTGGCGCTCGCCGGCGCGCTCGCCGGCTTGCGCGCGACCGGCGCGGCGATCGGCTGGGGCATCCAGTTCCAGGAGCCGGTGTTCCTGGCGGTCATGGCCTTCGTCGTGATGCTGTTCGCCGCCAACCTGTGGGGCCTGTTCGAAATCCGTCTGCCCGGCCGGGTCGGCGACGCGGCGGTGGCGGGCATGGACCGTGCCGGCGACCGCGGCAGCCTGACGGGCGAGCTCGCCACCGGCGTGTTGGCGACCGTGCTGGCGACCCCGTGCACGGCGCCGTTCCTGGGCACTGCGGTGGGCTTCGCGCTGGCCGGCGGCACGGGCGTGCTGTTCGCGGTATTCGCGGCGCTGGGCGTGGGCCTCGCGCTGCCGTATCTGGCTGTCGCCGCGGTGCCGCGCCTCGCCACGGCGCTGCCCAAGCCGGGGCGATGGATGCTGTGGGTCAAGGCCGTGTTCGGCCTTCTGCTGGCCGCCACGGC
>CAZMTC010000088.1:0-4818 GCA_964569105.1 uncultured Alphaproteobacteria bacterium
ACCGTTACACGCGGCTGCGCAGCCTGTTCGAGGAATTCTGCACCTGCTTCAACGACGCCGACGCGGTGATCGTCGCCGACGTCTACCCCGCCGGCGAGGCGCCGATCGAGGGCATCGACCGCGACGCGCTGATCGAAGGCCTGCGTGCCCACGGCCACCGCCGCGTGGTGCCGCTCGAGGCTCCCGCGGCGCTGGCGCCCGCCGTGCGCGAAATGGCCGGCGCCGGCGACATGGTGATCTGCCTCGGCGCGGGCAGCGTGACCCAGTGGGCGCACGCGCTGCCGGGCGAGCTCGCGGCACTGGCGAATGGAGCCGAGGCATGACGCCCGCCGCCGCCGCCGCAACCCCGCTGCTCGACCGCCTGCCGCCCGCGGACGGCGAGCTGATCGCCGACGGCGACATCGCCAGGCTCACTTGGTTCCGCGTCGGGGGGCCTGCCGAGGTGCTGTTCCGGCCGGCCGACAGCGAGGATCTGGCTGCATTCCTCGCGGCGCTTCCCGCCGACGTCCCGGTCACGGTGATCGGCGTCGGCTCGAACATGATCGTACGCGACGGCGGCGTGCCGGGCGTGGTGATCCACCTCGGTCGCCGCTTTGCCGCCATCGAGGTTCATGGCGTCACCGTGACCGCTGGCGCGGGCGCCGTCGACGTCATGGTTGCCGCGGCGGCCCGCGACGCCGGTGTGGCGGGGCTCGAATTCCTGTCCGGCATCCCCGGGACCATCGGCGGGGCCCTGCGCATGAACGCCGGCGCCTATGGCGGCGAGGTCAAGGACGTGCTGGTGCGCGTCGAGGCGGTGGACCGGGCCGGCCAGGCCCACGCGATCGACGCGAGCGCGCTGGGCATGAGCTACCGCCATTGCGACGCCCCCGAGGACTGGATTTTCACCCGCGCCGTTTTGCGCGGCGAGCCGGGCGAGCGCGACGCCATCGCCCGATGCATGGAGGCGATCCGCGCCATGCGCGAGGACAGCCAGCCGATGCGCACCCGCACCGGCGGCTCGACCTTCAAGAACCCGCCGGGCGAACGCGCGTGGGAACTGGTCGATCGCGCGGGCTGCCGCGGACTGCGCATCGGCGGCGCCATGGTTTCCGACAAGCACACCAATTTCCTGATCAACACCGGTGATGCCACCGCGGCCGACCTCGAGGCGTTGGGCGAGGAGGTGCGCCGTCGCGTGCGCGAGAGCACCGGTATCGAGCTGCAGTGGGAGATTCGGCGCATCGGCGTACCCGGTCCGGCCTCCGGCGAGGGAGGGCGGGCATGAGCAGGAAGGTCGCCGTGCTGATGGGCGGCTGGTCGTCCGAACGCGAGGTGTCGCTGACCTCGGGCGCGAATTGCACCAAGGCGCTGCGCGCGCTGGGTCACGAGGTCGTCGCGATCGACGTTAACCGCAACCTGGCAGCCTTGCTTCACACACTCGACGAGGCGAAGCCCGACGTCGTCTTCAATGCCCTGCACGGCCGCTACGGCGAGGACGGCTGCATTCAGGGCGTGCTCGATATCCTGGAGCTGCCCTACACCCACTCCGGGCTGCTGGCCTCGGCGCTGGCCATGGACAAGCCGATGGCCAAGCGGCTGTTCGAGGCTGCGGGACTGCGCTGTCCCGACGGCCGCGTGGTGACGCGCGAGGACCTGCTGGCCGGCGATCCGTACCCGCGCCCCTACGTGGTCAAGCCGATCAACGAGGGATCGTCCGTGGGCGTCCAGATCGTCGAGGGCGGCGACAATCAGGCGCCGTTCGAAGGCGGCGAGTGGCCCTACGGCGACCAGGTGATGGTCGAGGAGTACATACCCGGCCGCGAGATCACCGTCTCGGTGATGGAGGACCGCGCGCTGGGCGTAACCGAACTGCGCGCGCGCGAGGGTTTCTACGACTACGAGGCCAAGTATACCGAGGGCAAGACCGAGCATCTGATCCCGGCCCCGATCCCCGACCCGATCGCGCACGAGGCACGCGAGGTGGCCGTCAAGGCGCACACGGTACTGGGCTGCCGCGGTATCTCCCGGGCCGACTTCCGCTACGACGATACGACACCGGACGACGGATTGCTCTACCTGCTCGAGGTCAACACTCAGCCGGGCATGACGCCCCTGTCGCTGGTGCCCGAGCAGGCGACGCACGCCGGCTACGGCTTCGAGGAGCTGGTCGAATGGATCCTGGAGCAGGCGACATGCGACCGCTGAGCCCCGTCGACATCATCGTGCGTGCCGCGGCGGCGGTCCCCGAAGCGCAGCCCAAGCCGCGCGCGAAGTCGCGCGACAAGGGCGGAGCGAAGCCCGTGGCCAAGCCGCGCCGCGCGCGGGCCGCCGCGTCGAGGCCACCGCGTCTCGCGACCATGCGCCGGCGCCTGGCCGTGCGCATGGGCGTCTGGGCCTTGGCGGCGCTGGCCGTGGTCGGCGCCGGCGCCGCAGCCTACGACCGTGTCAGAGAGTTCAAACCGCGCGTGCTGATCGCCGGTCTCTCCCACGCGTTCGGCCTGCAGGTGGCGGAGATCACGATCGAGGGTCGCTCCCGCACCGAGCCCGCGGCGCTCGCCCGCGCGCTGGCGATCTACCGCGACGCGCCGGCGTTGCTGATCGATCTCGACGCGATGCGCGACCGGCTCGAGACCTTGCCTTGGGTCGGGCGCGCATCGGTCACCCGCCGGTTCCCCGACCGCATTCATGTCGCCGTCGACGAGCGGACCCCGGTGGCGCGCTGGCGGTCCGACGGGGCGGTGCACCTGATCGACGCCGACGGCACGCCCTTCGCGCCCCCCGACGCCGACGACTTCGCGCATCTGCCGCTGATTTCGGGCGAAGGTGCGCGCGCCTCGGCCGCTTCGCTCGCCGTCATGCTGGCCGAAACGCCCTCGTTGGCGGCCAGGGTCGCGAGCGCCGAGCGGCTCGGCGACCGCCGATGGGACGTGCGGTTCGATGGCGGCCTCGTGCTCTCACTGCCCGACGAAGGCGCCGCGGAGGCCTGGCGCCGCTTCGCCGTACTGGCGGCGGAGCACGATCTTCTGGCCGGCGATGTGCTGGCTGTCGACCTGCGCTTCGACGACCGCGTGGTGCTGCGCATGCGCCGACCGCTCACCGCGCGCACCGAGGGCGAAAACACATGACGCGACATCCGGGAAGGAGGGACTGACACCGTGGCCAAGGCGCGATCCGACATCGTTGCGGCGCTCGACGTGGGCTCGACCAAGACCGCCTGCCTGATCGGCCGCGAGGACGACCAGGGCGTGCTCGAGGTCATCGGCGCCGGTCAACAGCGCACGGGCGGTGTGCGTTCGGGCGCGATCGTCGACATGGAGGCGACGCGCACCTCGATCCTGTCCGCGGTGCACATGGCCGAGCAGATGGCCGAAGAGACGATCCGCGACGTGTGGGTGAACCTGTCTACCGGCGCTCCGCGCTCGGATGCGTTCGCAGTCGAGGTCGCCATCGCCGGCCACGAGGTCTCGCAGGCCGACGTGCGCAAGGTGCTCGAGCAGGGCCGGATGCTCAAAAACGGCGACGATCGCGAGCTGATCCACTCGATCCCGGTCGGGTTCCGCATTGACGACAACAACGGCATCCGCGATCCGCGCGGCATGTACGGCGACCGGCTGGGCGTCGAGATGCATCTGGTCACCGCCGCCACGGGGCCCGTGCGCAACGTGGCGACCTGCGTGGGGGGCTGCCATCTCGAGGTCGCGGCCTTCGTCGTCGCCCCGCTCGCCGCGGGCATGGCCGTGATGGTCGAGGACGAGATGACTCTGGGCACGACGCTCATCGACCTGGGCGGCGGCACCACTTCGATCGCCGTGTTCGAGGACGGGGAGCTGGTCTACACCGATTGCCTGCCGATCGGCGGCCAACACGTCACCATGGATATCGCGCACGGCCTGTCGACCACGCTGGGCCATGCGGAGCGGATCAAGACCGTCTACGGCTCGGCCATCGCGCAGGCCAGCGACGACCGCGCCATCATCGACGTGCCGCCGATCGGCGAGGAGGACGAGACCCCGCCGAACCACGTGCCCAAGTCGCTCCTGGTCTCGATCATCCAGCCGCGGGTCGAGGAGATCCTCGAGCTGGTGCGGGCCCGCCTCGACGCGCGCGGCTACGGCCGTGGCGCCTCGCGCCGCGTGGTGCTGACCGGTGGCGCGTCGCAGCTGCGCGGCCTGCCCGATCTGGCGGCGCAGGTGCTCAACAAGCAGGTCCGCATCGGCCGCCCGACCGGGCTCAAGGGCCTGCCTCAGGCGGTCGCCGGGCCAGCCTTCGCGACCTGCGCGGGCCTGCTCGTCAACGCCGGCCGCAGGGACAGCTCCGCCCCGGTCAAGCCCATCCGGCGGCGCAACCCGCCGCGAAACCTGGCCGGCCGCATCGGACACTGGCTGCAGGAGAACATCTGATGACCGATACCACCAAGCGAGACGACATCCAGACGCCGGCCGCGGGGGCCGGCTCCCCCACTCCCCCCGCAAGCGACCAAAAGGAGGCGCAGATGAACGAGATCAATCAGCAGGCCAAGGCCCCCCCGAAGCCGACTGCCGAGCTTCGCCCGCGCATCGTCGTGCTGGGCGTCGGCGGCGCCGGCGGCAACGCGGTCAACAACATGATCAAGGCGCAGCTCGAAGGCGTCGAATGCGTGGTGGCCAACACCGACGCGCAGGCGCTCGCCCAGTCGCTGTGCGAGAACCGGGTTCAGCTCGGCCCGAACATCACCCAGGGGCTGGGCGCAGGCTCGCGCCCCGAGATCGGCCGCGCGGCGGCCGAGGAAGGCCTGGCCGACGTGCTGACCGCGCTCGACGGCGCCCACATGCTGTTCATCACCGCCGGCATGGGCGG
>CAZMTC010000088.1:4828-8210 GCA_964569105.1 uncultured Alphaproteobacteria bacterium
GGCACCGGCACCGGCGCTGCGCCGGTCATCGCCCAGGCCGCGCGCGAGAAGGGCATCCTGACCGTGGGCGTCGTCACCAAGCCGTTCCACTTCGAGGGTGTTCGGCGCATGAAGTCCGCCGAGGACGGCATCGAGGGGCTCGAAGAGGCGGTGGACACGCTGATCGTAATCCCGAACCAGAACCTGTTCCGGATCGCGAACGAGAAGACCACCTTCGCCGACGCCTTCAAGATGGCGGACGACGTGCTCTACTCGGGCGTCCGTGGCGTGACCGATCTCATGGTCATGCCCGGGCTGATCAATCTCGACTTCGCCGACATTCGAGCGGTCATGGGCGAGATGGGCAAGGCCATGATGGGCGCCGGCGAGGCCGAAGGCGAGAACCGCGCGGTGGTCGCCGCGGAGGCGGCTATCGCCAACCCGCTGCTCGACGACGTCTCGTTGCGCGGCGCGAACGGCGTGCTGATCAACATCACCGGCGGGCTCGACATGACCCTCTTCGAGGTCGACGAAGCGGCCAACCGCATCCGCGACGAGGTCGATGGCGAGGCGAATATCATCTTCGGCTCGACCTTCGACGACGCGCTCGACGGCAAGGTCCGGGTGTCGGTCTTCGCCACCGGCATCGACAGCCTGGCGCAAAGCTACAGCGCAGGCGCCGAGCGCACCCAGGGCGCGCCGATCCAGGTGATGGAGCGCGATGCCCAGCCGATACACGAACCGGCGCTCAGCCGGGCGCAGGACGCGGCCCGCGCCACGGTCCAGCGCGACATGTTCGTGAGCGAAACCCCGGCCGAGCCGGCCGCCGCCGAGGCGGCCGGCCCCGAGCCGGAGCCTGTCGAGGAGTGGCCCGAGGAGCCTGTCGCCGACGAGCGGCGGGTCGAGCCGCGCTTCGACCGGGGCGGGGAGGACGCGGCGGCCGTAGCGCGGTCGCGGGCCACCGATCCCACGCAAGCGGAGGTCCCACGGGGTCGCTCGGTGGTCGATCTGGTCGTCGAGGCGGCGAGCCGCGATCGCAGCGCCCGCAGCCGGAGCGAACCGGCACAGGTCGAGCGCGGAACGCGGCCCGAAGCCAAGCCCGAGCCGACGCGGACGCTTGCCGAGGACGTGTTGGAGATCCCCGCCTTCCTACGCCGCCAGGCCAACTGACGCCGGGGAAATAGCCGAGTGCGCGCGCCGGGCCTGCGCCCCCCGGCGCGCGCAATCGCGCGTCCGCGATTATTTGAGCGGCGCCGAGTACGCCCAAGCAAAGCGACACGGGCACTTTGCCCTTAACATTTCGAAACAAAGAGTGATTTGAGCCCATCGGACCGAATTGTTACAGGACAGTCCGGTGGCGCCCCAATCGGCGCCACGAAGCGTCGAAACCCCGCGGTACGGGGTCGGGGTCGCGACAGTAAGGGTTTCGCTCCGCGGAACCGGAGAGGGGAGCCGAAGCATGGCGCGCATCACGCGTGGGGAGCCGGCCGAGCAGTGCGACAAAGGCGGCGTGACCCGCATCGCCGCGGCGGTCGGATCGGGGGGTTCGGTCCGTCAGCGCACGCTGAAGAACGCGATCACCTGCTCGGGCACCGGGCTCCATTCGGGAGCCAAGGTGCAGCTTGCGTTGCGGCCCGCCGGGGCGAACAGCGGAATCGTTTTCCGCCGCACCGACCCGGCGGGTCGGGACGCCGAGATCCCCGCCCGCTGGGACCATGTTGCCGACACGCGCATGAACACCACCATCGGTGACGGAAAAGGCGCCGTCGTGGGCACGATCGAGCACCTGATGTCGGCCCTCGCCGGAGCGGGCATCGACAACTGCGTGATCGAGGTGAACGGACCCGAGGTCCCGGTCATGGACGGCTCGGCCGCACCTTTCGTGTTCCTGATCGAGTGCGCCGGCGTGCGCGAGCTGGACGTGCCGCGCCGCGCCATTGAAATCCTGCGCACCGTCTCGGTCGGCGACCATGAGAGGTCCGCCGTCCTGACGCCGGGGAAAGGCTTTTCCGTCAGCTTCGAGATCGATTTCGACAGCCCCGTGATCGGCCGGCAGGAGTTCTTCGTCGATCTGGCCAACGGTGCCTACGCCCGCGACATCGCCCGTGCCCGCACCTTCGGCTTCGAGCATGAGGTCGAGGCGCTGCGCGCCGCCGGCCTGGGGCGCGGCGGCTCGCTCGACAACGCGGTCGTGGTTTCGGGCGACGCCGTCCTCAACGAGGACGGACTGCGCTACGACGACGAGTTCGTGCGCCACAAGGTGCTCGACAGCATCGGTGACCTCTACCTCGCCGGCGGCCCGATCCTGGGCCACTTCCACGGCTACCGCTCGGGCCACGCGCTCAACAACGAGCTCCTGTGCGCGGTGTTCGCCGACGAGACGGCGTGGCGCTGGACGACGCTCGACGAAGCCCGCACCGCCCCCGCCGCGATGCCGGAGGAGCGCCGGCTGGCCGTCGGCGCCTGAGGGCGAGGGTTATTCCTCAAATCGAGGTGTCGTCCCGAGACTTGTTGCGGACGCCAGGGCCTTGATCCGGAACCGGCGCCCCTGCTCCGCCGCCACCTCTGGGACCGGCGCCACCGAGTCGCCGGCTGTCAGCGTCGCGATTTCGGCGCGCACGGCGGCCTCGAACCACCGTTGGTGCCATGGCTCGCCTTCGAAGATGGGCATGGCCTTTGCTCGCGCTCCGCAGGGTAGCGGGACGCGGATTTCCGTCATCGCCGCGAACCCGGGACCCGGCCACGCGCGGGACTGGATTGGGTGCCCCGCCCGGTGGTAAATAGCCTGCGGGCGGTCGGGGCGCGGTCCCGGCCTCGCTTGCTACCGCCCGCGACACTTGCAATCTGCCGGGATACCGATGGTTTCCAGCCTTCTCCACCATGTCGGACGCTTGGCGACAGTGGCCGTCGCCGCCGCGTCGATCGTCTTCCTGTCGGCTTGCGCCGATGAGCAGGAGGAACCCAAGGCATCGCGCGTGACGGTCGACGTGCTCTACAATCAGGCCATGGATATGCTGCTGGCCGAGCGATACGGCCCGGCCGCCAAGACCTTCGACGAAGTCGACCGCCAGCATCCCTATTCGGTGTGGGCGACCAAGGCGCAACTCATGGCCGCCTATGCCTACTACCGCAGCGGCGACTTCGACGAGGCGGTGATCGGGCTCGAGCGGTTCATCCAGCTCCACCCCTCGCACCGCGACGTGCCCTACGCCCACTACCTCAAGGGCCTCGCCTACTACGACCAGATCAACGACGTGAAGCGCGAACAGACGAGTGCCGAGCTGGCGCTGGCCTCGTTCGAACAGCTCGTGCGCCGCCATCCCAACACCCGCTACAACCGCGACGCCCGCCGCCGCATCGACCTCATCCTCGACCATCTTGCTGGCAAGGAGATGGAGGTCGG
>CAZMTC010000088.1:8220-12770 GCA_964569105.1 uncultured Alphaproteobacteria bacterium
GGCCGCTTCTACCTCGAGCGCGGCAACCACCTCGCGGCGATCAACCGCTTCAAGACCGTGGTCGACCGGTACCAGACCACATCGCAGGTGCCCGAGGCGCTGCACCGGCTGGCCGAATCCTACACCGCGCTGGGCCTGACCGAGGAGGCGCGGCAGGTTGCCGCCGTGCTCGGCTACAACTACCCGGCCAGCGGCTGGTACGTGGACAGCTACGCCATGCTCACCGGCGAACAGGTGGCTCGCCTGCCGCAACCCGAGGACAACCGCCCATTCCTGGCGCGCGCCTGGAACTGGCTCTTCTAGGGCAGTATTGTCGCTGACGGATTCGCGCCGATCCTCCCGAGCGTGTCGGAGGGCGCCCATTTGGCCGCCTTTCGACACGCTCGGGAGGGCCGGCGCCGATCGAACAGACGAGGCGCCAGCTTAATGCTCAACAGCCTCTCGATCCGCGACATCGTGCTGATCGACCGGCTCGACCTGACCTTCCACCCCGGCCTCGGCGTGCTCACGGGTGAGACCGGCGCAGGCAAGTCGATCCTGCTCGACGCGTTGGGCCTCGCACTCGGCGGACGCTCCGACGCCGGGCTGATCCGCCGCCACGCCGACCGTGCCACCGTCACCGCCGCCTTCGACGTCCCGGAAGACCACCCGACCCGCGCCCGCCTGGCCGAGCACGGTATCGACGCCTCGGAGGGCTTGGTGCTGCGCCGCGTCGTCACGCCCGACGGACGCACCCGCGCCTTCGTCAACGACCAACCGACGTCGGTGGCCCTGCTGCGCGAGCTGGGCGAGGAGCTGGTCGAAATCCAAGGTCATTTCGAGGCTCAGGGCCTGCTCAACCCGCAGCGCCACCGCGCCGTGCTCGACGCCTTCGGCGGCCTGGACGATCTCGTGCGCCGCACCCGCGACGCGCACCGCGACTGGCGTGCGGCGATCGAATCGCTCGAGGCGCTCGAGGCCGAGCAGGCTCACGCCCAGGCCGACGAGGAGTTCCTGCGCCACGCGCTCGACGAGCTCGCGCGGCTCGACCCGCAGGACGGCGAGGAGAGCGCACTGGCCGAGCGGCGGACCACCCTGTTGAACGCGGAAAAGATCGTCGAGGCGCTCAACGGTGCCCATGACGAGCTGACCGGCGGTCGCGGCGCCGAGGACACGGTGCGTTCCGCCCAGCGCATGCTCGACAAGGTCGAGGACAGCGCCGGCGCGTTGGTCAAGCCGGTGATGGAGGGGCTCGACCGCGCCGCGGCCGAGCTCGAGGAGGCCGCGCGCCAGCTCCGCTCGCTCGCCTCCGAGGTCGAGGCCTCCCCCGCCGAGCTGCGCGAGCTGGAGGACCGGCTGTTCGCGTTGCGCGACCTCGCGCGCAAACACCGGATCGAGCCCGATGCCCTGCCCGCCTTCAAGGTCGAGATCGAGAGCAGGCTCGCCGCCATCGACGACCGCGGCGGTGAGCTCGCGCGCCGACGCCAGGCGGTCGACGACACACGCGCCGCATATGTCGCGCTGGCCGAGGAGCTGTCCGGAAATCGTAAGGCCGCCGCCGCGAAGCTGGACGAGGCGGTGATGGCCGAGCTTGCGCCGCTCAAGCTCGAGAAGGCGACGTTCGCCACCCGCGTCGACCCGCTGCCCGAGGACCAGTGGGGTGCCGAGGGCATGGACAGGGTCGCCTTCGAGGTCGCGACCAACCCCGGCACCACGCCCGGGCCGATCACCAAGATCGCCTCGGCCGGCGAGCTGTCGCGCTTCATGCTCGCGCTCAAGGTCGTCCTCGCCAGCGTCTCGACCGTGCCCACGCTGGTGTTCGACGAGGTGGACAGCGGCATCGGCGGCGCCACCGCGGCGGCGGTGGGCGAGCGGCTCGCGCGTCTCGGGCGCGATCTCCAGGTGCTCGTCGTCACCCACTCGCCCCAGGTCGCCGCGCGCGGTGCACACCATTGGCGCGTCCAGAAAGGCGACGACGGCGACGGTGCGATCACGCACGTCGAGGAACTGCCCGAGGGCGACCGGCGCGAGGAGATCGCGCGCATGATCTCGGGTCGCCACGTCACGGACGAGGCCCGTGCCGCCGCCGACAGCCTGATCGCGGGACACCCGGCATGACCGACCGGCCGACGAGTTGGGACACGCCGCCCGAGGAGCTCGGCGAGGACGAGGCCCGGGCCGAGCTCGAATGGCTCGCCGAGGAGATCGCCCGGCACGACAAGCTCTACTACGACAAGGCCGCGCCCGAGATTTCGGACGCCGAGTACGACGCGCTGCGGCGCCGGAACGAGGCGATCGAGGCGCGCTTCCCCGAGCTCATGCGTGAGGACAGCCCGACGCTGCGCGTCGGCGTCCGCCCGTCCGGCGGCTTCGCCGAGGTGCGCCATTCGGTGCCCATGCTCTCGCTGGGCAACGCCTTCGAGCGCGAGGAGGTGCACGAGTTCACGGCCCGCATCCGCCGGTTCCTCTCGCTGGGCGCCGACGACCCGGTCGAGCTGGTCGCCGAGCCCAAGATCGACGGCCTGTCCGCCGCCGTGCGCTACGAGCGCGGCCGCTTCACGCTCGGTGCCACCCGCGGCGACGGCACGGTGGGCGAGGACGTCACCCGCAACCTCGCCACGGTCGTCGACCTGCCCAAGGCGCTGAAGGGCGACGACGTGCCCGAGGTCCTGGAGGTGCGCGGCGAGGTCTACATGTCCCATTCCGACTTCGCGGCCCTCAACGAGCAGCGCGAGACGGAGGGACAGCCGCGCTACGCCAACCCGCGCAACTCCGCCTCGGGTTCGCTGCGCCAGCTCGACCCGTCCATCACCGCCAGGCGACGGCTGCACTTCTTCGCCTATGGCTGGGGCGAGCTCTCCGAGCCGCCGGGCGACACCTACTGGCACTATCTCGAGCGGCTCGTGCGCTGGGGCTTCACGGTCAACCCCTACGCCAGGCTGTGCGCGACGGTGGACGAGGCGCTGGCGCTCTACGACCGCATCGAGGCCGAGCGCGCGCAGCTCGACTACGACATCGACGGCGTCGTCTACAAGGTCAACAGGCTCGACTGGCAGGACCGCCTGGGCACGGTCAGCCGCGCGCCGCGCTGGGCCATCGCCCACAAGTTCCCGGCGGAGAAGGCGCAGACGGTGCTCGAGGAGATCACCATCCAGGTCGGACGCACCGGCGCGCTGACCCCGGTCGCCAACCTGACCCCCGTCACCGTGGGCGGCGTGGTCGTGAGCCGTGCCACGCTGCACAACGAGGACGAGATCCGCCGCAAGGACATCCGTGAGGGCGACACTGTGGTGATCCAGCGCGCCGGCGACGTCATCCCCCAGGTGCTCGAGGTGGTGAAGGACAAGCGCCCGAAGGACAGCAAGCCTTTCGAGTTTCCCGACACCTGCCCATGCGAGCTCCGCACGCCCATCGTCCGCCCCGAAGGCGAGGCGGTGGCGCGCTGCTCGGGCGAGCTCGCCTGTCCGCACCAGCAGCGTCAGCGCCTCATCCATTTCGTCTCGCGCGAGGCCTTCGACATCGAGGGACTGGGCGGCAAGCACATCTCGGCCTTCTGGTCCGACGGGCTCGTCAAGTCGCCTGCCGACATCTTCCACCTCCACGAGCACCGCGACGAGATTCTCGCGCGCGAAGGCTGGGGCGAGAAGGCGGTCGACAACCTGATGAACGCTATCGAGGCGCGCCGCACCATTCCGCTCGACCGCTTCATCTACGCCCTGGGCATCCGCCAGGTCGGACAGGTCACGGCCCGTCTGCTTGCCCGCGTCTACGGCGGCTATGAGGCCTGGCGCGAGGCGATGGAGGCCGCGTCGAAGGAAAGACGGGCCAATCCCGAGGAGGCTAAGAAGCCCGAGCTGGTCGGAGAGCATTACGCCCAACTGTGCGACATCGATCAGGTCGGCATGAGCGTCGCCGACGACACCGCCGCCTTTTTCGCCGAAGAGCACAATGTGAAGGCCGTCGACGACCTCGCGGCCGAACTCACCATCGAACCCTTGCGGGCCCAGGCCAGCGACAGCCCCGTCTCCGGCAAGACCGTGGTCTTCACAGGCTCGCTGGATACCATGAGCCGCTCCGAGGCCAAGGCCCGCGCCGAAACCCTCGGCGCCAAGGTTGCCGGATCGGTCTCGAAAAAGACCGACTACGTGATCGTGGGCGCCGACGCCGGCTCGAAGGCGAAGAAGGCGCGGGAGCTCGGAGTGCGGACGCTGACCGAGCAGGAGTGGCTGGAGCTGATCGGGAAGTGACACGACCCCAGCCGCGCCGCCGCGGCCACCGAGCCGAAAAAAGGACGGCGGGGAGCAACAGCTCCCCGCCGCGGTGACGCAATGTCGGTGGGGGACAGGGCAGACGAGCTTGCGGCCTTGTTGCCGGCCGTTCTCGATCCGACCCTGGGACGCACCGTAGCTACGCCGGCGCGGCTCGGGAAATCACGTCGCATCACGTGTCGGTGAGAGTTCGTGCCGTATTGGTGAGATGACGTGCCGGGCCCCTTCACCCCATGGCAGAGCGCCGCGAAAGTCGAAGCGCCGGTCATGATCGACCTACCCAAACGCACGCTGCCATTCCGG
>CAZMTC010000089.1:0-12725 GCA_964569105.1 uncultured Alphaproteobacteria bacterium
ATCCGGACAGATCGTGTGCTACATAAACCGGTCATATCGTGTGCTAGCGACACCGACCCGGATCACCGATTGAGGCGTGGCTCGGCAGCATTTAGGGTGGCGCCATGAACGTGGCCGGCCTTCCCTACCGCACGATCTGGGTGAACGAGGACGGTTGGTCGATCGGGATGATCGACCAGACCAGGCTGCCCCACGCCTTCATCACCGCGACGCTGCGCGCGGTCGGGGACGCCGCCGAGGCGATCCGCACCATGCGCGTGCGCGGCGCCCCGCTGATCGGTGCCACCGCGGCCTACGGCATGTGCCTGGCGGCGCGCGAGGACCCTTCGGACGAGGCGATGGACCGGGCGTACGAGCTGCTGCTCGCCACCCGGCCGACGGCGGTGAACCTGCGCTGGGCGCTGGACGAGATGCGCATGGCGGTACGCAATCTGCCGCGCGGCGAGCGCGTCGAGGCCGCCTATGCCCGGGCGGCGGCGATCTGCGACGAGGACGTCGAGACCAACCGCGCGATCGGCCGCCACGGCCTGGCGCTGATCGAGGAGATCGCGGCGCGCAAGCCGGGCGGCGGCCCGGTCAACCTGTTGACCCACTGCAACGCCGGCTGGCTGGCCACGGTCGACTGGGGCACGGCCACCGCGCCGATCTACATGGCGCACGATAAGGGCATCGCGCTCAACGTGTGGGTCGACGAGACCCGGCCGCGCAACCAGGGCGCGGCGCTGACTGCGTGGGAGCTGGGCGGCCACGGCGTGCCGCACAAGGTGGTGGTGGACAACGCCGGCGGGCACTTGATGCAGCGCGGGCTGGTCGATTTGTGCATCGTCGGCACCGACCGCACCACGGCGGCGGGCGACGTGTGCAACAAGATCGGCACCTACCTCAAGGCGCTGGCGGCGCACGACAACGGCGTGCCGTTTTACGTCGCATTGCCCTTCGCCACCATCGACTGGACGCTCGAGGACGGGCGCGAGATTCCGATCGAGGAGCGCGGCGGCGAGGAGGTCTCGGCCCTGACCGGCCGCACGGCCGACGGTCGCATCGAGACCGTGACGATCACCCCCGAGGGGGCGGGGGTGTCGAACTACGCGTTCGACGTGACGCCCGCGCGGCTCGTAAGCGGACTGATCACCGAGCGCGGCGTCACCGAGGCGTCGAAGGAGGGGCTTCTGCGGCTCTATCCGGAACGGCAGGGCGGAGCCTAGGTCAGGTCGCGCGCTCGTCTATACAGGTCATCAGCTTGTCGACCAGGCTGTCCTCGATCCTGTCGTCGATGAGCAGCTCGACGCCCGCGCCCTCGGCGGCCACCCGGGTGACGCGCACGGGCACCGCGCCGACCCCGTCGATCACGAGGTCGCCGTGGATCCCGAGAGGAGGCGGCCGGTCGCAGACCACGAACGCGCCACGGATCGACATGCTGGTGATCCGCGCGCTCAGGCGTTCGCCTTCGATCTCGAGGCGCGCGGCCTCGTCGAGATAGAAACGGCGGTGGCGGCGCCGCTCCTCCGCATCCAGCGCCAAGGTCTTCGACATGGTATCGGGTCCTGGCAGGTCACGCGACGACCCTCGGAGACGGGCCAAGGCGACCAAGCTGCGCCATATTTGTTAAGATATGACTAGAGTCGTCGTGCAATTGATCGCTTGGCGCGCATGCACGAATTGCCATGTAGCTCTCAGCGGCGCTGCAACGAATGCCGTTTCGCCTGCGATTTCACATTTTGTTGTAGCCTCGGCTGGGTCCTGGTGCGCTCTCCGGCCACCGGCTAGAGTAGCCGCTCCCTTGCCGTGAATGCAGGGGGGCAAAGACATAAACGGGGAGGCAATGTCATGGGACGCTTGAGAATTTGGCTCGCGGCGGTGCTGGCGAGCGTGTCGCTGAGCGCGCCGGCGCTGGCGGAAACCGCCGCGATGGCGACGCTCCCGCAAGGCTCGCTGTTCCACACCATGGGATCGGTGATCGCCAAGGTGGCGCGCGACAACAGCGATCTCAACTTGGTGGTTCAGCCCTTCGGCGGCACCAAGGCGGCGCTCGCTGCCGTCGATACCGGCCAGGCGGCGTTCACCATTCTCGACGTCAACGAGGCCATCATCGCCTTGCGCGGCGGCGAGGGCTACGAGAACGACGCCAAGGCCAACCAGCGTGTCGTCCTCATCATGCGCCAGGTGCCCGTGGGTATCTTCGTGCGTAAGGATACGGACATGCACCAAGTGTCCGACATCGAGGGCAAGAAGTACCCGAGCGGATGGCAGGCCTTTCCCAACGGGCTGACCCTGTCGAAAGGCACGCTTGCGGCCGCCGGGATGACCTTCGACGACGTGGTCGGCGTGCCGGCGGCCGATCTCATCACTGCCGCCAACGACTTCACGGCCGGCAAGGTCGATGCGACCATCTTCGCCGTCGGCGCGCCCAAGGTGGCGGAGGTCGACGCCTCCGTCGGGGGTATCCGGTTCCTGTCGATCCCCAACACGCCCGACGCGCTGAAGCGGATGCGCGAACACGGGCCGGCCTATTTCATCATGGAGGTCCCGCCGCTCCAGCATTTCGTGGGCATCGAGAAGCCGACGCCGCTGCTCGCCTGGGACCAGGTGATCGTCGCCGGCGAGCACGTCTCCAACGAGACGGTCCGCAAGCTGATGACGGTGATGGCCGAGAACAAGCCGGCGCTGGCCAAGGCGTTCCCGCCTTTCGGCGCCTTCGACCCGGACAACATGAACAAGCCGTTCCCCGACATCACCTATCATCCGGGTGCGATCGCGTACTACCAGGAAAACGGCGCATGGCCGCCTGAGCGGTGACGGCCGGTCCGGACGACACGGAGCCCCCCGACATCGAGTCACCGGGCCTGCCCGACCCGGTCCGCCGCGCGGTCGCGGCCGGTGCTGCCGCGATCACTGTGACCTCGTTGGCTTGGGCGGCCGATCTGTATCGGCTGGCGGGCTGGTCGTTCTATGACGAGCAGGCGCTGGCCGCGATCCTGACCCAGTGTCTGGTCCTGGTGTTCGTCACGCTGCCGCTGCGTCGCGGCCGCGCCAAGACCCGCGTGCCCGCCTACGACTGGGTCCTGGCCGCCGTCAGCCTCGTGGCGGGAGGCTACCTGACCTACGCCTACCCGACGCTGATCCAGCACCTGATCCCCGTGCGCGTCGACGCGCTGATCGTGTCCTCGATCATGTTCGCGGTCGTGCTCGAGGGGCTGCGACGCACGCTCGGTCTGACGCTGCTGATCGTCATCGTGGTCATCTGCGCCTACGGGCTGATCGGCCATCTGGTCCCCGGATCGCTCCAGACCGCCCGCGTCGACCCGGGCGGCCTGGTGACCTATCTGGGTATCGACACCAACGGCATGCTCGGCCCGGCGCTGGGCATCGGCGCCACCGTGGTGATCGGCTTCGTATTCTTCGGCCAGCTGCTGTTCGCGTCGGGCGGCGCGGCATTCTTCAACGATCTCGCCCTGGCCCTGATGGGGCGGTTCCGGGGCGGCTCCGCCAAGATCTCGATCACCGCGTCGAGCCTGTTCGGCTCGATCTCGGGCGTCGTCGTCTCGAACATCGTGGCCACCGGGGTGATCACCATCCCGATGATGAAGCGCGGTGGCTATTCGCGAGAGTCCGCGGCCGCGATCGAGGCCGTGTCGTCGACCGGCGGCCAGTTCATGCCCCCTGTGATGGGGGCGGTGGCGTTCCTGATGGCCGAGTTCCTGCGCGTTCCCTACAGCGAGGTCGTCCTCGCGGCGCTCATTCCAGCGGTTCTCTACTATGTCGCGCTGTTCATCCAGGCGGATCTGGAGGCCGTGAAATTCGGCATCCGGCGCGTCGACGAGGCCGACATTCCGCGCCTGAGGCCGGTGCTGCGTGCCGGCTGGTTCTTCATCGTGCCTTTCGCCGTGGTCATCATCTCGCTGTTCAGCTTCGGCCAGCAGCCGGAAACCGCCGCGCTGTACGGCTCGCTCGCCGTGATCGCGGGCGGGCTGTTGCTGGGCTACGGCGGGCGGCGCATGCCGCTGTCGGCGCTCTGGGGTGCGCTGACCGGGACCGGGCGCGGTGTGCTCGAAATCATCATGATCGCCGCGGCCGCCGGGTTCATCATCGGAGTCCTCAATCGCACCGGGCTGGGCTTCGGCCTGACCTACACCCTGGTGCAGTTCGGCGATGGCAGCCTGATCGCGCTGCTCGTGCTGGCGGCGGTGATGTGCATCGTCCTGGGCATGGGCATGCCGACCGTGGGCGTCTATCTGCTGCTCGCCGTGCTGATCGCGCCGTCGCTCGAGGAGGTCGGCATCCCGAAGATGGCGTCGCATCTGTTCATCTTTTACTTCGGCATGCTGTCGATGGTCACGCCGCCGCTCGCCATTGCCTCCTTCTTCGCCGCCAGCATCGCCAAGGCGAACCCGATGCGCACCGCGTTCGCGTCGATGCGCTTCGGCTGGACCGCCTATGTGGTGCCGTTCCTGTTCGTGTTCTCGCCCAGCCTGCTGATGGTCGGCGACCCCGTGGACATCGCTCAGGCGGTGATCACCGCCGTGGCGGGGGTCTGGTTGGTCTCGGTAGGAGCGATCGGGCATCTCAGCGCACCGGTCGCCTGGCCGTTGCGTCTCGGCTTCATGATCGCGGGGCTCATGATGCTGATCCCCAAGGGGATGTTCGCGGACGGCTGGTGGACCGACGCGGCCGGGCTCGCGCTGGGCGCCGGCGTCACGGCGCTGGCTGTCGCGCGCGCCCGGGCGGCGCGGCCGGCATGACCGCGGGCACGGTGCAGGCTTGACGCCGATGCCAAGGTTGGTGCGGCTGGAGGGACTCGAACCCCCACGGGCTTACGCCCACTAGCACCTGAAGCTAGCGCGTCTACCAATTCCGCCACAGCCGCGTGGCATGATCGTCTTCCGTCGTCCCGGGGGCGGCCGCTTGGTGCGGCTGGCAGGACTTGAACCTGCACGGGGTTACCCCCACAACGCCCTCAACGTTGCGCGTCTACCAATTCCGCCACAGCCGCGAAACCGGCCCTCGGGTCGAGGAAAGCAAAATGCCGCCTCGCGGCGGCCAGCTATTCATATGCACGATGGCGCCCGATTTCAAAGGTTTTGTTGCGCCTGCCGCGGGACGGCCGCGCTTCATCTGACGACGAACACCGACACCTTCGCGTGCGATGCCAAGTGGCCGGCATTTGACGCGACCAGATAGTCCCACAGCGTGGGCACGTGTGAGGCCATCACCACGAGGTCCGCGCCCAGTTCGTTGATCGCGTCGCGCAGGGCGGCGTCGAGGTCGACCGCCGGGTCGGCCGTGAGCTCGGTCCGGGCGCGGAAGGTGACGCCGTACTGCTGGCCGGCCTCGGCGGCGAAGCGGCGCAGCTTGGCCGAGAACTCCTCCGGGTCGTGGGCGATGTCCGAGGTGGGCGCGCCGGCGACCGACACCAGATGCGCCTCGCCGCCCCATAATCCCGTCAGTTCGGCGGCCGTCTGCAGCGCCTTTTGCATGGCGTCGGGATGGTGCAGGTCGACCGGAACCATGATGTGATCGTACATGGGTTTCCCCCTCGCTGGTACGCGTTGCGGGGAGAGATGGGGCCGGACGGCGCCGTAGGCAAACGGCTGCGATCAGTGCGTTCCCGGGCGCGTCCGTGCTAGGCTTACCGACTTGGAGAGGGAGGCCGTCCCCGGTCACTCGTCCAAACCGAGGGAGGACAGCATGGCAAGCAGTGAAGGTGTCTACCGCGTGACCGAGGTGATCGGCACCAGTACGAACTCCTGGGAGGAGGCTGCCAAGAACGCGATCGAGACAGCGGGGGCGTCGCTGCGCGACCTGCGCGTTGGCGAGGTCAAGGATCTCGACTGCAAGATCGAGGGCGGCAAGGTGGTCGCCTATCGCGCCAAGGTGTCGCTGTCGTTCAAGTACGAACGCGACTGACCGGGCGCCGAGTGCGGCGTCGAGGCCGGGCCGCCGGTCCGGATCCGTGCAAACCGTACCCGCCGCCCTCTCGCATGACCGCGACGCAGGAGACGGTTGCCTGCACTCAGCCGTCTTCGACCGGCTGATACATGCGCGCGTCCCTGAGCGCTTCTATGCTGATGGTCTTGCGTTCGACGGGATGGTCGAGCGCCTGCAGATCGGCTGCCAGCAGGCCGTCGCCCAGCCTGCGGACCGCGGTCACACGCCACACGCGGTGCGATCTGTTGAAGCGGTTCAGCCCCGTCTGTCGATAGAGCTGCCCCTCCTCGATCTCACGGAACTTCTGCTGCTTGTGCCAGAATCGCTGCTTTTTCATGCGGCCGAACATCCTGCCATTCCGGCCTGTCTGGACCTCGCGCCCTTTTGGGGCACAGGGAATTATCCGATGGCGCCGCGAGGCTTGTAAAGCGGGGAATCGGCGGCGACATGCGGTCAAACCAGCGGCGGTCCCTCGCGCTTGATCGTCGCGTAGCGGGGCAGGTCGTCGGCGTGCGGGCGGACCCAGTCGAGCGCGTCGGCGTATCCCACCCGCGCGTGCGTGTCGTTGATGAAATCCGCTGGAATTTACGGTTATAACGGCGACCGGCGCCAATCGGATCGCCGGTCCATCAACGAAATCGTCGTCGAGTTACCATGTCCATTTCGTTGCGCGAGCGCGCCCGCATTCTGGTCGAATGGCCGGGCTTCGAACGCACGATCCTCGCACTGATCGTGCTCAACGCGTTCACACTCGGCCTCGAGACCAGCGAGCGCGCGATGGCCGCCGCGGGACCGCTGCTGTTGCTGCTCGACCGCGCCATCCTGGCGGTGTTCGTGGCCGAGCTGGCGCTGCGCTTCTATGTGCGCCGCCTCGCCTTCTTCCGCGACCCGTGGCGCATCTTCGATCTGCTCGTCGTGGGCGTGGCGCTGGTGCCGGCGACGGGGAACCTCTCCGTCCTGCGCGCCTTCCGTATCCTGCGCGTACTACGCATCATCAGCGCGGTGCCATCGATGCGCCGCGTCGTCGTGGGCTTGCTGCAAGCCATCCCGGGCATGGGCTCGATCGTGCTGCTGCTCGGCCTTGTTTTCTACGTGTTCGCGGTGATGGCGACGAAGATCTTCGGGCAGGCCTTCCCTGAGTGGTTCGGCACCATCGGTGCCTCGGCCTACTCGTTGTTCCAGATCATGACGCTCGAAAGCTGGTCCATGGGCATCGTGCGCCCGGTGATGCAGGAGTTCCCCTTCGCCTGGGCGTTCTTCGTCCCGTTCATCGTCATGACCAGCTTTGCCGTGCTCAACCTGTTCGTCGGCGTCATTGTCGACGCGGTGCAGAGCCAGCAGCAGGCCGAGGCCCATTCCGAGCGCGAGGCCATGATGAGCGAGACGGGCCTCGTGCTGGAGGAAATCCGCGCCTTGCGCGCAGAGGTCGAGGAACTGCGCGGCCAATTGCGCGGGCCCGGCTGAAGGCGTCGGCCTATGTACCCGACTAACACATGCGACAACGCGGTCGCGTCATCGGCGCGCGGCGCGAAGTGTGCTGAGGCGCTCTCGGTGGCTGACCGGCGGCAACGGGATTCGGAGCCCTGGCACTCGCTGGTGCCCACGAATGAACAAGGGGTTAGGTCGGTAGGACCTAACCCCTTGATTTTGTTGGCTCCGGCGGCAGGACTCGAACCTGCGACCCAGCGGTTAACAGCCGCTTGCTCTACCAACTGAGCTACGCCGGATCAGGAAACCGGCGGTTTCGACCGCCGAGGGCCGCGCTTATAGCAAAGGCGGATGGGTGTTTCCAGCCCATCGCGCATATGCCGCGCGCATTGGCCAAATTGGGGCGCGCTCGGTTAAGATCAAGCTAATTCCCCCGTCCCGAAGGGTGCGGCGAAACGACCGGAGGCGACGCCATGACCGAGTTCCTGGACGGCCCCGACGCGCTGGTTGCCGGCGTGCACGACGGCGCGCATCTGGCCGTGGTGCGAGACAGCGCCGGCGCGCCGATGGCGGCGGTGCGGGCGCTGATCCGCAAGGGTGTGAAGGATCTGCATCTGGTCGCGGTGCCCGAGAGCGACATGGTCGCGGATTTGTTGATCGGCGCGGGCTGTGTGGCGCTCTACGAGGGCTCGGGCGTGTCGATGTCCGAGCATGGGCCGGCGCGCAACTTCGCCCGCGCGGTGAAGGAGGGGCGCATCGCGCTGCGCGACTCGACCTGCCCGGCGGTCTACGCCGCCTGCCAGGCCGGGGAGAAGCGCATCCCCTTCATTCCGTTTCGCGGCCTGATCGGCTCCGATCTCCTCGAAAACCGGCCCGACTGGACGGTGATCGACAACCCGTTCGAGCCCGGCGACCGGATCGTCGTGCTGCCCGCGATCGTGCCCGACGTCGCGCTGTTCCATGCGCCGCTGGCCGACCGCGAGGGCAATGTCTGGATCGGACTCAACCAGGAATGCGCGGTGCTCGCCCACGCGGCCGAGCGCACCATCGTCACCGCCGAGCGGATCACCGACGACAACCTGCTGGCCGACGAAGCGCGGGCGCCCGGGGTGATCCCGTCGCTCTATATCGACGCGCTGGCGCCGGCCGGGCGCGGCGCCTGGCCCAAGGGGCTCGAGGGGCACTATCCCGACGACGCCGGGCATCTGGCCGAATATGTCGAGGCCTCGCGCACCGACGAGGGGCTGGCGGCGTGGCTGGCCGAGCACGTCCACGGCGAGCGGGCGGCGGCGGAATGAGCGCGCCGGACCACCTTCCCGAGGAGCTGCTGATCTTCACCATCGCCCGGCTGCTCGAGGGGGTCGCGCACGTGGCGACCGGCGTGCAGTCGCCGGTCCCCGGCGGCGGCGCGTTCCTGGCGCGCGAGCTGAGCGGTGGCAAGACCCGGCTCTCGATCATCGGCTCGACCGACCCGCGCTTCCGGCTGCACGGGCCGATCGAGTTCTTCGACCAGATGGCGCAGGGCCGCATCGGCGCGTTCTTCCTGGGCGGCGGCCAGATCGACGGCCACGCCAACATCAATCTGGTCGGGGTGGGCGAATACCCGCAGCAGACGGTACGCTGGGGCGGCTCCTACGGCTCGGGCTTCCTCTACTACACGGTGCCGAGGGTCGTGCTGTTCCGGGAGGAGCATACGACGCGCACGCTGGTCCCGAAGGTCGACTTCGTCTCCGCGCCGGGGCCGCGCGACGACGGCGTCTACCGGCCGGGCGGGCCCTATGGGCTGCTCACCGGGCGCTGCTGGTTCGAGTACGACCGCGGCCGGCGCGGCTTCCGGCTCGCCAGCGTCCATCCCGGCCACACGGTCGAGGAGGTGCGCGAGAACACCGGATTCGACTTCGAGACCCCCGAGACCGTGCCCGAGACGCCGATGCCCGACGCCGGCACGCTGGCGCTGATCCGCGGACCCGTGGCGCGGGCGCTGGCCGATCCCTATCCGGCTTTCGCCGAGCGTGTGTTCGGTGTCCGCGCGGCGCGGTCCGCATGATCGAGCAGGCCATCGACTTCCGCGACGAGAGCGAGGCGCTCTACACGCTGATCGCGGCGCAGGACGACGGCGTGTTCACGCGGAACACGCTGTTCAAGGACTGGACCGTCGACGATGTCATCGGTCACTTGCACATGTTCAATGTGGCGGCGGACCTGTCGCTGACCGACCCCGAGGGCTTCGACGCCTTCCTCGCCGGATTGATGGGCGCGCTGAAGCAGGGCCGCTCCATGCGAGCCTACACGGTCGAGTGGCTCGACGGCCTCGCCGGCCGTGCGCTGCTGGAGGCGTGGCGCGACACCTACCGGCCCATGGCCGATCGCTTCGCGGCGGCCGACCCCAAGGTGCGGGTGAAGTGGGCCGGGCCCGATATGAGCGTGCGCTCCTCGATCACGGCGCGACTGATGGAGACCTGGGCGCACGGGCAGGCGGTCTACGACCTGCTGGGGGTCGAGCGTGTGGACACCGACCGCATTCGCAACATCGCCCATCTGGGCGTCAGCACCTTCGGCTGGACCTTCAGGAACCGCGGCATGGAGCCGCCGGGAGAACCGCCCTATGTGCGCTTGACCGCGCCGTCGGGCGCGGTGTGGGAGTGGGGGGAGCCGAACGCCGCGAGCGCGGTGCGCGGCGGCGCGACCGAGTTCTGCCAGGTGGTGACCCAGACGCGCAACGTGGCCGATACCGGGTTGGAGCTTGTCGGCGATATCGCCCGGCGCTGGATGGAGATCGCCCAGTGTTTTGCCGGGCCGCCCGAAGATCCCCCGCCGCCGGGGCTGCGCCGCACGGCCGCGTAGGGCAACCACCGGGCGCGATTCGACATTCCCCGCGGCATCGCTAGGCTGGTCGCATCCGGAACAGGGAAGGCGACGCGCGCGATGGACACACACAAGACCATCATCCGCGGCGACGGCGACGTATCGCTGGACGCCTCGGTCAACGCCGAACACTACGACGCCCTGGCCGACGACTACGACCGGCAGCTGAGGGGCTGGGGATACGAGGCGCCCGAGGTCGGCGCACGGCTGCTGGCCGAGAACCTCGACGGCTTCGCCGGAGCGCACATCCTGGATTGCGGCTGCGGCACCGGCATGACCGGCGAGGCGCTGCGCGCGGCCGGCGCCGGAGGCGTCATCGACGGCATCGACGCCTCGGAGGCCAGCCTGGTCGTCGCACGCGAGAAAGGCGTCTATGACAGCCTCGCCCCCGCCGACCTCAACCGGCCGCTCGCGCTCGCCGACAACGCCGTCGACGGCGTCCTGTGCGTGGGCGTGCTGTCCTATGTGCACGAGGAGCCGTTGTTCCGCGAGTGGATGCGGGTGGCGCGCCCGGGCGGCGTGGTGGTGTTCACCTGCCGCGACGACTTCTTCGCCGAGCGCGGCTACGCCGCAACGCTCGAGCGGCTGGAGCAGGAGGGCGGCTGGCACCGGGTCGCGCTCACGGGGCCGATGCCGTACTTGCCCGACCACCCGGAGTTCGCCGACAAGGTGCGAGTGGTCTACGGGGTCTACGGGGTGGCGTAGCGGTGGAGGCCCGGGCCGGAATCGAACCGACGTACGGGGATTTGCAGTTCTCGAATAATCGTTTTGAATCAATGGGGTTTGTCACTTTTGGGGCCCACATCGGCCCCATGTAGATCAATGGCTTAGCGGTCGGGTGTAAAACCACGGAACCGATCCTTAGGAGGAGGGGGAGTGTCTCAGTTTGAGCTTCCACAACGGGTGGGGAGCGGTCGTTGAGAGAAGAGCAGCAAATGACGCCTTTGCGTCATTTGCTGCCGTTGGAGCAACGTCGGTTTTGAGTAATGGCAATGAAATGGCAAGGAAATAGAAACCAAGACAAACAGAGGCAGAGGACTCATGTTGCAGATTTCTGTCGAGTGGACCGCTTCTGCCTGACAGGCTTCCTTTTTTCCTTAACTTTGGCTACTGCTTCTTCTTCCGCCTCGTCGGGAACCTCAAGATCGAGAGCGCCGATATCGTGATAGCGCTCAAGCAGTGCGTGATAGTGCTTTTCCGAAAAGCCGTCAGTATTGGCTTCCGCATGATCTTGGATCACTAGATACGGATTCCAGATTTGCACATAGTGGATGTCACCTGCCGCGCCTGGCTTTATCCCAATAAATCCAAGCGTCTCAAGTTTTCGAATTCGTTGTTTCCAAGTTGATACACCGCGCTCACCCGAGAACCCGGAAGCAAAGGCTATCTCTGGATGCTTGTTAGCTATTATAAACCCTCGCTCATCAGATCTACACCAAAGCTCAAGGTATGTCGATGTAACAGGTTTTCCCTTGCCAGCCAATAAGTCCATAATAGCACCGATAAGGGGCATTGTTCTAGGAATGGCTGTGTAGCCCTTCGTCTTGGCTGTATCTTTGATATCCCACACTCGACGCTGATCGATGTCGGGAAAAATATGGTCGCGCATGCCTGATCTTTTGTCTTTGCTCCTTTGGAGCGCTGTTCTTCGCGTTGCGTTCATTCTCGTCTCCTTTTGGTGTAAGGTAGGTGCGGCGGGTTTGGACCCCGCCGCGTTGTTGTTGTGACGCGAACTTAGCGGATGAGGTTTGGACCCCCATCATTGGTCCGCAGAAAGAATATGGAAGGAAAATCGAGTAATTTCAATAAGTTAAGTATTTACAATCAGGGTTTGGCGCGGCGTATATGCAGGATTGATATCCTAATTTATGCACATATATTGTCAATTCGCAAAGAGCACGACTTCGCCCGTGCTCACATATGCATTGTTTTTTAATAAGTTATGGGAAAATAGTGGTGTTCACGGGTGCTCTGGTGCTCCGAATGTGCTCATCGGTGCTCCGAGTGTTCCCGTGGGTAGAGGGAGATGGGCGGCCTGATCTCAATGTTCATCGCGTCCGGCTCGCCACCAGACATCTGGTGCCTGACAGCAAACGGCGAGTTGGGGTCAAAAGCCGAACATCAAACTGAGACACTGCCCCGTGAGGGCCTAGCCAGTCATGTTCGTCGGCCAGCTTGAGCGTTTCACGCCCTTGATGCCCTCCATCGCGCGCATCCCGCCGAACCCGAGCATCGTGGTCGCGAGGGCGACCAGGGTGTCGATGCCGAGGATCGGCGGCGGGTCGATGGCTAGCGCGGCGCTTGCCCAGGCAAGGAGCGGTTGGACCAGGAAGGCGTAGGCGATGCCGGCCGCGCAGGTCCAGCCGATGGCCGGGCGCCACCCGGCGACGAACACCGAGGGGTGCTGCGCCTCCTGCTTGTTGGTGTCGTGGACCGCGATGGCGTGCTGCATCGCGACCGGAGCGTTGCAGCCGGCGCACTGCAAGCATGCCGGTGGCAAATACCAT
>CAZMTC010000090.1:0-9048 GCA_964569105.1 uncultured Alphaproteobacteria bacterium
CCTCGCGCATCGCCGGCTTGTCGTCGAACAACGCCGGGTAGTGGCGAGTGATCATGCCGGCGCACGAGCCCGAGGGCACGACCACGTAGTCGTAACCGCGCAACGCGCGGATCGTGCGGCGTGCCAGCGCCTTCGCGTCCCTGCGGTCGCCCGAGTTGTAGGCGGGCTGGCCGCAGCAGGTCTGCGCGGCGGGCACGGCGACGACACAGTTCTTCTGCTCCAGCAGCTTCACCGCCGCGAAGCCGACGCTCGGGCGGAACAGGTCGACGAGGCACGTCACGAACAGCGCGACGTTGGGTCTTTCCTTCAGCATCGACCGATAAGCCCAATGGATTCAAAGAGAATTGCGCCGCGCGTGTCCTTTGCGCAGTTTTAGCATGGCCACTCGCCCGGGCAAAAGCAAGCGTGTCCCCGGCGCGCCCGGGATCAGTCCGCGGGGTTCAGGCCGCGGGGCAGCAGGACCCAGTAGCGGCCACGTTCCTTCATCCGGCCGGCGCGTTCGAGCGCGGCGTCGCCCGTGCCCCAGAACAGGTCGCCGCGCACCGCCCCCTTGATGGCGCCGCCGGTGTCCTGGGCGGCCACCAGGCGCCGCAGCGGCTCGTCGGTGAGCGGATGGGTGGTGTCGAGCCAGACCGGCGCGCCGAGCGGCACGTGCTCGGGGTCGACGGCGAGGCTGCGGCCCGCGGTGAGCGGCACGCCCATCGCACCCTTCGGGCCGACCGGCTCGCCCGTTGCATCGGGCATCGCGGTAGCCTCGAAGAAGACGTAGCGGGGATATTCGCGGATCAACGCCGCCGCTTCCTGGGGGTTGGCGCGCATCCAGGCGGCCATGGTCTGGGCCGAGGCGCGGTCGCGGTCGATCAGGCCGCGCTCGATCATCCTGGCGCCGATCGAGACATAGGGGTGGCCGTTGTGGGCGGCGTAGCCGACGCGCAGGCGCGAGCCGTCGCGCAGCTCGATGACGCCCGAGCCCTGGATGTGAAGGAAGAAGGCGTCGACCGGGTCGTCGACCCAGGCGATCGCCGGCAACGCGCCGGCGGCGCCGCTCTCGATCGCCGCCCGGTCGGGAAAGCGCACCAGACGCGCGCCGGTGCGCAGACCGACGAAGCGGGGGACCGAAGGGTGCGGCCGGTAGCCGGCGAGCTTGACCTCGACCAGCTCGGCCGGGCGGGCGTGGATCGGCACCGGGAATTCGGCGCTGGGCTCGATCGCGCCCCGCAGGGCGGCCTCGTAGTAGCCGGTGAACAGGCCCTCGCCCGGAACGCGCCAGGGCGCGAAATGCGTCTCGAGCGCGGTGCGGACGGCCGCGTCGTCGGCCGCGAGGCCGTCGAGCGCCGCGCAGGCGTCGCGCCAATCGCCCGCCGTGCCGGCGTAGGGCGGGCCGCGCATCGCCACCCCGGCATCGCGGGCGGCGACCGTGTCGCAGCTGCGGCGCAGCGCCGGCAGCGCGGCGGCGTGATCGCCCGCGGCCCAGCCGGGCAACGCGTCGAAGCCGGCGGGTTCGAGCCGGGTCGCGGCCGGAGCCGAGGCTGTGCCCGTCTCGCGCGCGCAGGCGGTCGGGACGGTGGCGAGCGCCAGCGCCAGGGCCGCGGCCGCGAGGCGGCGCCGGTCAGTTCTCGGAAGCGGTCTCAACGAGGACCCAATTCGGATCGCGCGAGCGGGTGTCGCGGCTGAAGGTCCAGATATCGGTGATTTCGGAGATGGCCGATGGGTCGCCGTCGACGATCCGTCCCTCCGAGTCCTTGACCATCGAGGTCTGCTCGGTGACGAACTTGATCGTGATCAGCGCGGTACGGCCGTTCAGCCGGGCGTCGAGAATCTCGACCGAGCGGAAGCTGACCAGCGTCGTCTCCAGCGTTTCGCCGGCCTCCTGGCGCGCGGCGATCGCGTCGGCGAAGTTCTGGTGCACGTCCTCGTTCAGGAACGGTTCGACCTGCGACAGGTCGCCCGCGGCGAAGCCGTCGACGATCATCTCGAAGGCGGTGCGCGCGCCATCGACGAAGCCGGCCGGATCGAAGCTGCGGTCAGCCTCTTGGACCTCGCTCAGCCTCTTGGCGAGCGGCGAGTCCGGGTCGATGTCGAGCGCGGGCGTCTCCTCCAAGCCGCGCGAAGGCAGGTGCACGACGTTGTCGAGCGCATCGACGGACCGTTCGCCGTTGGCTGGATAGCGGTCGGGCTCGGCGCTCTCGTGGCCGGTACGGCGTCCGAGCACGCTGCGCAGCCGCCAGATCAGGAAGCCGGCGATGGCGGCGAACAGGAGGATTTCCAGAATTTCGGTGCCCATGGGGCCTCTGAGGCGTTGCCGCTCGGGGGCATGATCGTTACTTGGAGAAGGGCTGCTGTCAAAACCCTTCTGCCTTTACCTAGGCGCAACAGCCGGAAAGAGCAACCGATGCCGCTTCTGATCCTGGCGCTGTTCATCGCCGTGCCGCTCGCCGAGGTGTTCGTTTTCGCGGAGGTGGGCGGCGCCATCGGCGCCTGGCCGACGGTCGGTCTGGTGATCCTGACCGCCGTCGTGGGCCTCGCGATGGTGCGCATGCAGGGCATGGCCGTCCTGGCCCGCGCCCAGGCGAACATGGAGCGCGAGGAGCCGCCGGTGGTCGAGGTGCTGGAGGGGCTCGGGCTGCTGCTCGCCGGCGTGTTCCTGTTCATCCCGGGCTTCTTCACCGATGCGGTGGGCTTCGCGCTTCTGATCCCGCCGGTGCGGATCGCGCTGATCCGCTGGCTGTGGGGCGCGGCCAAGACGCGGGGGGGCTTCCATGTCTACACGGGGCGGAACGGCCCGACGGTGGTCGACGCGGACTATGAAGACGTGACGCCGGACACGGCGCCACAGGACGGCGCCGGCGATCGGTTGCCGCCCGAGGACAGGCGGCCCGATGGAGGGGCGGGTACATGATCCTGATGCGCCATGGCCAGTCGGAGTTCAACGTCGTCTACGGAGCGACGCGTCGCGACCCGGGAATCGCGGATCCGCGGCTGACGGACCAGGGGCGGCGCCAGGTCGAGACGGCCGTGCCGCACCTCGCCGCGGAAGGGCTGCGACGGATTGTCGCCAGCCCGTACACGCGGGCCTTGGAGACCGCCGAGATTGTCGCGACGGCGTTGGGCCTGCCGGTCGAGATCGACGAGCGGGTGCGCGAGCAGGCCAAGTTCGCCTGCGACATCGGTGCGCCGCGCACGGCGCTGAGCGCGCGCTGGCCGGCGCTGCGCTTCGACGCCCTGAGCGAGGTCTGGTGGCCCGAGGGCGAGGAAGCGGCCGAGCGCGTGGTCGAGCGCTGCGCGGCCTTCCGCAGCCATATGGCAAGCCAGACCGACTGGGCGAGCGTGCTCGTGATCAGCCACTGGGCCTTCATCCGCGCGCTGACCGGGCACGCCGTGACCAACGCGGCCACGATGCGCTACGATCCGGCTGCCGGCACGGCCCAGCCGCTTGCGGCCCCAGCCGATCCGTGATACGCCGCCGCCGCATTCGCCAGACCGAGGATCACCGCATGTCCGAGAACAAGAACGAGCCCCAGGGCGGCGACGGCGACGAGGCGCCCGAGGGCGGATCCGCCGGGCCCGGCGCGCAGACGACCCAGACGGCGGGCGAAGGGCAGGAGCCGCGGCAGCAGGCCGGCCAGCCGCCGCTGATGGTGCGGGCGCAGTACATCAAGGACCTGTCGTTCGAGAACCCGGCCGCGCCGCAGGTGCTGGCCGAAATGCAGGGTCCGCCCGACGTCGACGTGGGCGTCAACGTCAACGCCCAGCGTTTCGGCGACGACAGCTTCGAGGTCGCGCTGTCGATCACCGGCACGGCCAAGCTCGGCGACAAGACGGTGTTCGTGGTCGAACTCGTCTATGCCGGGGTATTCACCCTGGGTGCCGGCGTGGCCCAGGAGCACCGCGAGCCGCTGATCCTGATCGAATGCCCGCGGATGCTCTTCCCCTTCGCGCGCAACATCATCGCCGACGTCACCCGCGACGGCGGTTTCCCCCCGCTGCTGCTGCAGCCGTTCGATTTCGTGGCGCTGTACCAGCAGCACCTGCAACAGCGCCAGGAACAGGCCGGCGGCCAGCCGGGCGCAGGCGCGGCGACGGGGACGAACGGCAGCGCCGAGGACAACGCCTGAGGCGGGCGGGCGCGGCGGTTCAGCGGCGCCAGATCGGGTCTTCGAGTTTCTCCAGCAACGCGGCGTGGGCGGCCAGCTCGTCCGCGGTCGGCGTGTGCGGGCGCGGCGCCCGGCCCGCGCGGCGGGGTGCCCCTTCGAGGGCGATGGCGCCGTCTCCGCTGGACGCCGCGTCGGTCAGGCCGAGGCCGGGCTGACGGCCGCCGATCAGCTCCAGATAGACCTGCGCGAGCAGCTGGGCGTCGAGCAGTGCCCCGTGCTTGTCGCGCGCGGTGAGGTCGATCTCGAACCGGCGGCACAGGGCGTCGAGGTTGGCTTGCGCCCCGGGAAACTTGCGCCGTGCCATCGCCACCGTGTCGATCGCGCGCGTCGCGGCCAGCGGCTCGTAGCCGAGGCGGCGGAGCTCGGCGTTGACGAACCGGAAGTCGAACTCGGCGTTGTGCGCGACGATCGGGTCGTCGGCGACGAACGCCAGCAAGTCGTCGACCACCGCGTCGAAGGTCGGCTTGTCGGCCAGAAACTCCTCGGTCAGGCCGTGGATGTTGACCGAGCCCAGCGGCACGTCGCGCTCGGGGTTGAGATAGGCGTGAAAGTGACGCCCGCTGGCGACGTGGTTGATCAGCTCGACGCAGCCGATCTCGATCACCCGATGGCCGTCATTGGGGTCGAGGCCGGTGGTCTCGGTGTCGAGGACGATTTCGCGCATGGCTCCGTCGGGGCCGGGGCGGCGGCGGCCAATGGGTGCCGCGCCAGTGTTCGACGATCTTCACGATTCGCATCAGCCGCCGCAAGGTCAACTCCTTGCCCTGACCGGTCGGGACGACGAAATCGGCGCGCTTGCACTTGATCCATTCCGGCGTCTGGCGCGCGCGGATGCCGGCCAGCTTCTCGCGCGTCATGCCGGGGCGGGACAGGACACGCTGGGTCTGAAGAAAGCGCGGCGCCGTGACCACCACCACCGCGTCGACATGGTTCTCGCCCCCGGTCTCGAACAGGAGCGGTATGTCGAGCACGACAAGCCGCACGCGCCGGCGCGCGGCGCGGCGCAGGAAGTCCTTGCGCGTCTCGAGCGCAATCGGGTGAAGGATGCTTTCGAGCCTCCGCAGCGCCGGCGGATCGTTGAACACGCGCTTGCCCAGCTCCTGCCGGTCGACCGCGCCGCCCTCGACCACCCCGGGGAACGCCGCGCCGACCGGCTCGACCCCGACGCCGCCCCTGGCCAGCGCCTCGTGGATCGCGGCGTCGGCGTCGTAGACCGGGATTCCCATGGAGCGGAACATCCGCGCCGCGGTGCTCTTGCCCATGCCGATCGAGCCGGTGAGCCCGAGGATGACCATGGCGCCCGGCCTCAGCTCCCGCCGAGCATGTGCCGGCGCAGGTCCGCGGTGACCTCGGGGTCGCGGCCGAAGAACGCCTCGAAGGCCGGGCGCGCCTGATGGAGCAGCATGCCCAACCCGTCCACGGCCGGGTTGCCCCGGGCCCGCGCGCTGGCCAGCAGCTCGGTTTCCAGCGGGACATAGACGATGTCGTAGACCACCGCGTCGCCGGGCAGCCCGTCCAGGTCGAACTCGAGCGGCGCCTGGCCCTTCATGCCCAGCGACGTGGCGTTGACCAGTAGGGCGGCCCCGTCGACGGTTTCGGAGCGCGCCTCCCAGGCCACCGGCCGCGCCGGTGCGTCGAGATCGGCCGCCAGCCGCTCGGCCTTCGCCAGGGTGCGGTTGACCAGGCGGATCTCGGGCGCGCCGGCATCGGCGAGCGCCGCCACGACGGCCCGCGCCGCGCCGCCGGCGCCGAGCACGACCGCCGGCCCGCGGGCCGGATCGAAGTCCGGCTGGGCCTGATGCAGAGCCTCGATGAACCCGAAGACGTCGGTGTTGCGGCCGTGCAGGCGACGCTCCGCATCCGCGACGACGGTGTTGACCGCGCCGATGCGTCGGGCCGCCGCCTCGACGGTATCGAGATGGGGGATCACGCCCTCCTTGTGCGGCACCGTGATATTGACGCCCGCCAAGCCGAGGGCGCGCACGCCGTCGAGCGCCCGGGCGAGTTCGTCGCGCGGGACCGGAAACGGCAGGTAGTGCCCGTCCAGGCGGTAGTGGCGCAGCCAATAGCGATGCAGCCGCGGCGACAGCGAGTGCGCCACGGGCCAGCCGATCACGCCGGCGACGGGCGGAAGCGCGGGATCCGTCATGCCGCCAGCACTCCCCGGCCGCGCAGGAAGTCCAGCAACGGCAGCAGCGGCAGGCCGAGCACGGTGAAGTAGTCGCCCTGCACCCGCGCGAACAGCTGCGCGCCCAGTCCCTCGAGCCGGTACGCGCCGACCGAGCCCAGTACGCGGTCGCCTTCGGCGTCGAGATAGGCGTCGATGAAGGGGGCGGAAAGCGGGCGCATGGTCAGCGTGGCATGGTCGGTGTGATGCCAGATGCGGCGCCCTTCCTCGACGATGCACACGCCGCTGACCAGGCGATGCGTGCGGCGGCTCAGCGCCTGCAACGTAGCCCGAGCCGCGTCGCGATCGGCGGCCTTGTCGAACCAGTCGCCGTCGCAGTCGAGCATCTGGTCGGCCCCGATCACGAGCGCGCGCGGGTGATCGCGCGAGACGCGCACGGCCTTGAGCTCGGCCAGGGTCTCGGCGGCTTGATACGCGGTCGCGCCCTCACCCTTGAGCGCGGCCTTGACCTCGCCCTCGTCGACCGCGGCCGGAACGGTGGGGCAGTCGAGCCCGGCGTCCGCGAGCAAGCGCGCGCGGGTCGCGCTGGCCGAGGCCAGGATCAGCGCCTGATCGTCCGCTCCGGGACCGGGCAGCACGACGGTCACGCGTCCACCTCGCTGCGGCGCTCGGCCAGCAGCTTGAGCACGGCGGCGGCGGTCTCCTCGATCGAGCGGCGGGTGACGTCGATGACCGGCCAGCCGCGCCGGCTGAACAGGCGCCGCGCGGCGGCGACCTCCGCCTTGACGGCGGCGAGATCGGTATAGGGCCCGTCCGCCTCGCCCTCGAACATGCGCATCCGGTTGCGCCTGATCTGAACCAGGCGGGCGGGATCCTCGGTCAAGCCGACGACCAGGGCGTCGTGCGGGCTTTCGAGAACGGGCGGCAGCGGGTGGTCGGGCACGATCGGCACGTTGGCCGCCTTGATGCCCCGATTGGCGAGATAGATGCAGGTCGGCGTCTTGGAGGTGCGCGATACGCCGACCAGGATGACGTCGGCCTGCGACAGGTCGGCGGTGTGCTGACCGTCGTCATGGTTCATGACGAAGTTGATGGCGTCGATACGGGCGAAGTATTCGGCGTCCATGACATGTTGACGGCCGGGTTGGCCGCGGCTCTTGGTGCCGAAATGCTGCGCCATCGCGGCGATCAGGGGCTCGAGCACATTGACGCAGGGGATCATCATCGCCTGGCAGCGCCGCGACAGGATCTCGCGCAGATGATCGTCGACGAGGGTATAGAGAACCATGCCCGGATGGTCGGCGATCTGGTCGAGCACCTTCTGCAGCTGGCGCTCGGTGCGGACCATCGGCCAGATGTTTTCCTCGACCTCGACACCTTCGAACTGGACGGTACAGGCGCGTACGAGGGTGGATACCGTCTCGCCGGTGGAATCCGAGATCAAATGGAGCTGATAGGGCCGGTCGGTCATCGAACTGCGTGAGTCCTGGGGGAAACCGAGGGTATGCCACAACCGCGCCGCCACTCATACCCGATGCGCATATTCTCTGCACCCGGTTGTCGTCCCGTGGAGGCGATTACCCCCAAATCGGGACAAACGGCCCACCAACAGCGATCGGCTGCCCCAATCCCCACGATTCACGCATTGCCGCTCTTTCACGTTGCCCCGAAAAGACCGATTTCGCGACGATTTCAACAGATCGATCCAGAATCGCGAATGAGAGGGCTTGGATCGGCCGCGGACCGGGATATCTTGTGGACGGATCGCAATTCCCACCTTTCGCCGCCCCAACAGAGTCCAACATCCCTTTTAGATTCTATTGTCATGGAAGGACGGCGCTGTGAACACCGCGTCCCGATCGTCCTCGACCGGACCCGCCGCCAAGCCGCTTCTGGCGCTGTTCGACGGTGAGCCGGTCGGCAGGCCGCCGGTCTGGCTCATGAGGCAGGCGGGACGGTACCTTCCGGAATACCGGAAGATTCGGGAACGGGCGGGTGGATTTCTCGATCTTTGCTACAGCCCGGAACTGGCTGCCGAGGTAACGCTGCAGCCGATCCGTCGGTTCGGGTTCGACGCGGCGATCCTGTTCTCGGACATCCTGGTCGTGCCCGATGCGATGGGCATGGACGTGCGGTTCGAGGCCGGGGAGGGTCCGGTGCTGGATGCGCTGACGGATGAGCGTGACCTCGCCCGGCTCGATCCCGACGCGGTGCGACAGCGGTTATCGGCGGTCTACGACGCGGCGGCGCGGGTCGCAGCGGCCCTGCCGGCCGAGGTGGCGCTGATCGGCTTCGCGGGTGCGCCTTGGACAGTGGCGAGCTACATGCTCGAAGGCGGCTCGAGCAAGGACTTCGCCGTCGCCAAGCAGTGGATGTGGGGCCGGCCCGAGGCATTCGGGCGCCTGATCGACATGCTGGTGGAGGCGACCGTCGAGCATCTGGACGCGCAAATCGAGGCGGGCGCCGAGGCGGTCCAGATTTTCGACAGCTGGGCCGGCGTGCTGCCCGAGCGCGCGTTCGAGGACTGGTCGGTCGGACCGATCGCGCGGATCGTCTCGGGACTGCGGACGCGGCGCGGCGCGGCGCCGGTGATCGGGTTCCCGCGCGGCGCGGGCGCGGCCTATGCGAGCTTCGCGGATCGTACGGGGGTCGATGCGGTCTCGCTCGACACGGCAGTATCGCCGGGCTGGGCCGCCGGGACAATTCCCGAACGGATCGTATTGCAGGGCAACCTCGATCCGGTGGCGCTGCTGGTGGGCGGCGCGG